>NZ_JBIAUK010000048.1:0-51782 GCF_042892775.1 Streptomyces sp. NPDC001717
CCGCGTCCTGCCACCGCTTCAACACCACGGCAGCCACACCCGAACCACCCACCGTCCCACCGGCAGACGCATCGAACGCCCGGCAATGACCGTCCGGTGAGAGGATTCCGCCCCGCTGGTAGAGGTGGCCGGTACGCTGCGGCAGCTGGATCGCGGACCCTCCTGCGACGGCCATGTCGCACTCGGCACACAGCAGTGCCTGGCAGGCCTGGTGCAGAGCGACGAGCGACGTCGAGCAGGCGCTCTGCACCGTCATCGCCGGACCGTTGAGGTTCAGCTTGTACGCCACCCGGCTGGCCAGGAAGTCACCGCTGTTGCCGAGCTGGGTCTGGAAATCGGCCAGCAGTTCTGCGGCCCTCGGATGTCCGGCGATCCGTGTCAGCAAATACGTCGATGAGGATGCGCCGGCGTAGACGCCGACGCGGCCGCCGCCGATCCCGCCCGGCGCGTACCCCGCGTCCTCCATCGCCAGCCACACCGTCTCCAGGAACAAACGCTGCTGCGGATCCATCAACTCCGCATCACGCGCACTGAAATCGAAGAACGACGCGTCGAACCGGTCCCACCCGTCCAGCACCGCCTTCGCCGGCACATAATCCGGATGCTTGAACACCTCAGGCGAAACACCCTCAGCAGCCAGCTCATCCTCCGAAAAGAACGAAACCGACTCCACACCCTCCCGCACATTCCGCCAGAACGCAGCAACATCCCCCGCACCCGGAAAACGCCCGGCCATACCCACAACCGCCACCGCATCAGCGAGATCTTCGGCTCGGTTTACACCAGCCCCGTCGTCGGAAGGCATGAAGGATCGGTTCTCCTCTCGTCCTGGAATCCTGTGATCAGCTGCGCGCGGGCACGACGAAGCGGGAGCTCTCCCGCAGCCCGGCCAGAAGGTCCGGTGAGATCTCCCGGCGTCCGGGCTCGTCGATCTGCTCGGCAACGGCGGCGTTGAACCCCCGCAGGTAGTCCTTGATCTGCGGAAGGCTCATGCCCCGGCGCTGGAGGTAGAACAGGCTCCATTGCTCGAACCCGAACTGCGGCAACCAGATGGAGTTCTTCACCGAGGTGAACATGTCGTTGATGATGTCGCAGGCGGTGTCGGAATCCATGGTGTTGTGGGACCAGTTGAACGCCTCGCCCTGGATTCCGTACTCCTGCCGCTTCTGCCAGATCGGCGTCACCGGGTCCGCGTACCACAGCTGAGCCCGGTAGAAGTCGGGACGGCCCTGCTCGATGAGGCTCAGGGTCTCGGCCACGGTGTCCTCGGTCTCGCCGGGGAAGCCGACGATGAGCGAGGCGTACGCCGAGATGCCCACGTCGTTGAAGGCCTCCAGGGCGGTGAGGTAGTCCTTGCGCCGGGCGGTCTTGTTCATCCGCTTCAGCATGTCGTCGCTGCCGGACTCGATGCCCAGGAAGACACCTTCGCATCCGGCTTCGCGCATCAGCTTGATGGTCTCGTTGTCACCGTGGTCGCTGCGGTAGAAGGAGTTCCAGCGGAATCCGTACCCCTTGTCGATCATCATGCGGAGAATCTCGCGGAACCTGACCTTGGGCACGTTGAACGTGTCGTCGATGAAGGTGACCGTGGTGACTGAACCGATGCGGCTGAGGCGGTCCAGCTCCTTCTCCACGTAGTCGATGTCGAGGTAGGTGTATTTACCGGCCCGCTGCGGGAATCCACAGAAGGAGCAGGAGAACGGGCAGGACTTCGCGGTGCGGGTGGTCACGAACGCATCGATCGCCTCGGCGGGGAAGAGGCTGTAGTCGACCATGTTCTCCGCCAGGTCGTTCGACTCGACCTCGGGAAGGGTGAGTGCGAACGTGTCCCCCTTGCGGTACGCCAGGTTCGGCACCTTCGACAGGTCCCCGTCCCCCTTGAGGGCGTGGATGACACGGCTGAGGGTCTTCTCCCCTTCGCGGCCGATCACATAGATGTCGCCGCCGAGGTAGTCGAGCAGTGCCTCGAGGTCCGGCCCGGAGACCATTTGCGCCTGGTTCGCGACATAGGGGCCGCCGATTACGATCCGCGCCGTCTTGTTGTGGGCCCGGATGAAGTTCACGATCTCGATGATGGGCTGGGCCGACACGTACAGGGTGGTCGTGATCGCGACGGTGAGCACGTCCTGGGAGACGAGCTTCTTCCGCAGCTGCTCCTTCTCCAGGTGGAAGAGGTTCACGTAGTCGAAGCTGAGCCCGGAGCGGTGCAGGTAACTACCGAGGTAGGTGATCACCGGCCAGAGAAAGTCGGAGTTGTGGAAGTACTGCGGAGCCTGCGGGTTCTCGGCGTTGTGGAGCTCCGTCAGCAGGTCCAGCGCGCGCAGCGGACGCCCCTCGTGCTCAACGTAGGCCAGCCGCAGGTCCTGGAACGCGCCGGAGCCCTCCCCCATGAGCTTGACGGTCTCGACGTACTCGGCGAAATCCGTGTCGTTGAAGCCCACCAATAAGCAGTCCATCGACAAAACACCCTCAATCCGATGCGGAGACAGCACGAGCGGAACACAGAAAAGGGGGAAGTTCACCGTGGGGACGCACGGACACACCATCGCCCGGCAGTCACACACCCCTTCCGACTGGTGTTGCCAAACTTGGAGGCGGCGTCGCACATCAGTCGATGAACCTCCGGGAGGTTATCCAGATCGGTCGAGATGCGTCAACTGACGTTGGAACCCGATCGATCTACTGGTACATACCAGTCAGCGAGGTTGCCAGCGAGTAAGGTACGCCTTCGAACCCGGAGGGGCGCGCATGACCGAATCCGAGAACAGGCCCACCAACAGCCTGTCCAGCAAGCTGAACCACTTGTTCGCCAGCATGACCCCTGCTGGCCGTGGTCCCTACTCCGTAGAGGAGGTCGCACGCGAGATCACCGCATCCGGCGTACCCATCTCCGGCAGCTACATCTGGCTGCTGCGCAAGGGACAGCGGGACAATCCGACCCTGCGTCACCTCGAGGGACTGGCAGGCTTCTTCGGTGTGCCGCCCACCTACTTCTTCGACGACGAGGTCACCCAGGCGGTCAACAGCGAGCTGGCTCTGCTCCGGGCCCTGCGGGACACCAACGTCCAGAAAATCGCCTTGCGCACCGCCGGCCTCTCGGAACGGAGCCTCCACTCCATCAGCGAGGTGATCGAGCGGGTCCGGGAGCTGGAGGGAATCGACCAGGACCCGTCGGGGCCACCCGCCCCGCTGTAGAGCCCGCTCCGACCCGCAAAGCCTCACGCCAAACGAACCGGCGCGAACCAGCTCCCACGTGAGTGGCCAGGACTCGACATGCGGATCCGGCCACGCCCGTGTCCCCGGGCAGGGTGCCGGAGCCGGGTCGAGCGTCGCTCCCCCGGGCCCCGGAGGCCCCTGCCACGGTTCTCTCGGAGGCATGGGCGCGCGTTCGAGCACGGCCGCGCGCGAGGGGCGGACTCATCCAGCGCGCAAGGGGCCTGCGACGCGAGCAGGTCGCTTCGATGAAACTCCGCGATCATGACCTGATTCCACCTGTCTGTCCGAAGCCGACTCATGTTGGATTAGGCCATGGGGCCGGTGAGGCCTGGGGGAGGAACGGAAACATTGCTGAAAGATCGAGAGTTACGGCGGCGCTGCAAACGTGAACTCCGGTCCCTGGGGGTCCAGCCACCACTGAACGTCAGGGTCCTGTGCAGACTTCTGGGGGAGCGCCGCAACCGCCCCATTCAGCTCGTCCCCTACAGACTGCCGGCGAGCGGCCCGTACGGACTGTGGATCGCCACCGACACCACCGACTACATCTTCCACCAGCAGGAGACCAGCAAGGCCCACCAGGACCACATCATCCTGCACGAGATCGGGCACATCCTGGCCGACCACCAGAGCGGCGGGCTCGACGATGCGCTGCTCTGCGCGATCACGCCAAACATCTCGCCCGACATGGTCAAGCGGCTCCTCGGACGGACGTCGTACGACGAGGAACACGAGCGCGAGGCCGAGATGATGGCCACCATCATTCTCGAATGGGCCTGCGTCATGAACACCCCTGCCGAACTGGCCCCTCGGGACTCCGCGGCGCGTCGCGTCCAAACGGCTCTGACCGATCGGCGCGGGTGGCTGTGACATGCTGACCGCCCTGCTCGGCGTGGTGCTCCTCCTCGCCCTCGTCCGCATGCTCCACCAGATCGCCAAGGCCCCGCACGACCGGCCGCTCCGGGCCGTGACCTACTGCATCATCTGCGCCTCGCTCTCCTTCCCCATGGGGCTGCGGAGCGTCGCCGCAGACGTCGACGCCACCGTGGGCACGGGTACGGCGAAACTGATTCAGAACATCTTGCTGCTCGGCACCGCGTACTGGTTGATGTGCTTCTACCTGCAATCGGCGTCGGATCCACGCACAGGCCGCCGACGCGCCCGGATCGAACTCATCCCGCTCGCGGTCACCGCAGTCGTGATCACGGCGGCCACGCTCGCGACCCCGCGCAGCGAGCGCGCCCATGTCTATGCGACGGCGAACATGCAGGTGGCTAGTATCGCCGTCTTCTACTTGGCAGCCGGGGTCTACCTGGTGTACGCGCTCGCGATGGCGCTGCGGTGGACCCTACGATACATCGGGGATGCGTGCAGCTCGCTGGCCATCGGACTGCGCCTGGTCGCCGTTTCACTGACATGCATGGTCGGGGCCGACGCCGTCCGCGGAGTTCTCGTAGTGGTCCGCGCGTTCCACGGCACCGTACCAATGGCTGTGACCAGCGGTGTCAAGCTGCTGCTGGACCTGGCGATCCCGCTGTTCGTCATCGGCGTCAACTATCCAGGAGCAGCGAGCCGAGTGACCTCGCTCCGTCTGTGGCGGCGGCACCGGCGCACCCACCAGCGGCTCACCCCGCTGTGGGTGGCCCTGCACGAGGCATTCCCCGAGAACGCCCTGAACCGGGCGCCGTCCGACGGGTGGCCCGGTCGACTCAATCCCCGGGGCGTGCACCACCGGTACTACCGCCGGGTGATCGAATGCCGCGACGGCCTCGTGCGACTCAGTCCGTACCTTTCGCAGCTCAAGGAGTCGGGGCCGGTCGAGCACTTACCGCCCCAGGTGGTAGCGGACCACTTGAACCGCGCACTGAAGGCGTATGTAGCCGGGGCACCGGCGCCCTCAGGGGCTGTCGCGATCGCTCTGCCCCGAGGGGACGCCCTCGACGACGACGTGCGCCAACTCGTCCTCCTCTCGGACGCGCTGCGGACCTCCCTGCCTGACTGAAATTTCCGAAGCGACCTGCACGAAGGTGACATTCCATGGAATATCTGATCTCGGCCGGGCAGGTCGTGACGGGCCCCGGCGGTCAGCGGCTGCTGGACGGGGCCGTACTCGTCCGGGGCGAGACGATCGTCGCCACAGGCCTGCGGCCCGAGATCGAGGTCCTGGCCTCCTCCGAGGCCAGGACCTTCGCGTTCCCCGACGGCACCCTGCTTCCCGGCCTGATCGACTGCCATGTCCATCTCGCGCTCGACGCGGGACCCGATCCCGTGACGGCGCTGCTGGCCACGGACGACGTCGATCTGCTGGCCGGGATGATGGAGCGGGCCCGGCAGTTGCTCGAATCGGGTGTGACGACCGTGCGGGACCTCGGCGACCGCAACGGCCTGGCTCTGCGGCTGCGCGACTCGATCGCACACAACGAGGTCATCGGCCCCCGCATCCTCAGCGCCGGTACCCCTCTGACACGCCCAGGTGGCCATTGCTGGTTCTTCGGCGGTGAGGTGGACGACGAGGCTGCCCTGCGCAAGCTCGTCCGGCGCAACGCCGAGGACGGCGTCGATGTGATCAAGGTGATGGCCACCGGCGGCGGTATCACCAAGGGCGGTCCGCCGGTCTGGCAAGCTCAGTTCACCACCGCCGAGCTGCGCCTGGTGGTGGCCGAGGCACGCCGGGCCGGGTTGCCCGTAGCAGCACACGCTCACGGCACCATCGGCATCGAGGCCGCGGTCACGGCCGGGGTCACCACCTTGGAGCACTGCACTTGGATGGCCCAGGACGGATTCGACGTACGGCACGATCTCGTCGCGGACATCGTGGCGAAGGAGATCCGGGTGTGCCCGGCGGCGAGCCCCGACTGGCGCGGCTTCGCGCAGCGGTTCGGCGCCGAGCGGGCGGAGGAGATGTTCGGCCGCCTGCGCTGGATGGCGGAACAGGGGGTGCGTCTCATCGCGGGCACCGATGCGGGCGTCACGCACGCGGTCTTCGACGGGTTCGTTTCAAGCCTGGAGTTCTTCCGCCACATCGGTCTCTCGCCTGCCGAGGCAATCGACTCGGCCACGGTCGAAGCCGCCACGGCCTTGGGCGTCGCCTCCGATACCGGCCGCCTCTCCCCTGGCTACCGCGCCGACCTTCTCGCGGTCACCGGCGACCCGCTCACCGATCTCTCCGCCCTCCGCGACATCCGCCTGGTCATGTCCGCCGGCCGCCCCCACACCCGACCATAGGCGCGGGCTCGGGTCGAAGCGTTCTCCGCGATGCGCGTACAGCTCTGCCCCTGCCCGGCCAGCGCCCTGATGTCGCGCCCGATGCACTCGGGCAGGCACCCATCCATCACCGCTGGCGTGACGGGGCGCGGAAGGGCTCCGATCGACACAACTGAGGGCAGGTCACGGCGCCCGTCTGTCCAGACGTCCTGTCCTCGTTCGCGCCGGCCGCACTCGTAGCCTCTCTGCTTCTGCCTCGGTCCGGCGCAATCGGCGCTCCAAGGCAGCCCGAGCCTGCGGTGGCGGGTAGCCGGGCTTCAGCGCGCGGACAAGTCTCAGCACCAGCAGCGTGCACGACCGCCGACTGGTGTACCTCCGTGACCAACCGAGGGGCTGATGCTGACCGATTGCTGACCGAAGTCCCGACGACACGCCGCTGACCTGCGGAAACGTCCGGATATCAGATGTAGGACTTGAACATGGTACGAAGCATGCGAATACTCTCGATTTGTCTGCTCCCTGCCCGCTTCACGCAGGTCAAGGGCGGTCTCGGCAGCCTACAACGCTTCGCATGTCCGGTCAGCTGTCCCCTGGTCGTGCGGGACTCGTACCGACCGGACGCGGCCCTTCCGGTACGCCGTCGAGGCGGAGGCCGCCCCGGCCGGGCCGGGCCCCCGCCCCGCAAGGGGGAACGGGGCAGGAGGGGGCAGGCGCGTCAGTTGTTCTGGGTGGCGTCCGAGTCGGCTTGGTCGGCGGCTTCGTTCGCGCCGTCGAGCATGCGCTGCATCTCCTTGGCCTGTGCGTCGTCCGCACCGCCCTCGGTCTGCGTCCGCGCGGCCCGGTCGGGCGCCGGGTCGGCGTTCGAGCCGCAGCCGGTGAGCAGCAGGGCGGCCGTCGACGCGAGGGCGGCGAGGGCGAGGCCCCGGGCGCGACGGCTGATCACTTCTGGCTCCCCGCGGCGTTCTGGGACGCGCACCAGGTGCCGACGGACTTCAGGTCGGTCTGGCGGGCCTTCAGCGTGGGAAGCAGGTTCTTGCGGAACGTGAGCCGGTTGTTGAGGTAGGTGTAGACCTCCGTGTGGCCTTCGGCCTTGGCGTTGGCCACGCGCTGCTCCAGCCGAGCGATCGAGCCCGGCACGGTGGCGTCCGCGCCCAGCCGGGTGATCGCGGCGGCGATCCGCTTGTCGGTCTCCGGCAGTCGCTTGCAGATCGCCTTGGAGCCGTCGCCCTTCGGAGCCCCCTTCGAGGCGGCGGGCTTGGGCGTGGCCGCCTGCGCGGGGGCGGCGACGAGGACGCCGGCCAGGGTGAGCGTTCCGATGGCAGCGGCTGCCGTGCGGTTCGGGCGCATCGAGGGTCTCCTTCGCATCCACGAGGGTCGGACACGTGCGCGGTCCGACCGGGCAGGACCGTAGCGGGCGTCTTTGTGGTTTCTTTGTGAGCCGTCGGGTCAGCCGCTGCGGGAGATCCAGTCCCGCACCACCGGCAGCCGCAGCGTCGTCGTGTCGGCGACCAGTACCGGCAGTCGCACCTCGAACCGGCTGCCCGCGGCGCCGGGCGGCGCGGCGACGGTGACCGTGCCGCGGTGCAGCGCCGTCTGCTGGGCGACCAGGGTCAGGCCGAGCCCCGAACCGGGGCTGTCGGGCCGGCGGTGGAAGCGGCGGAAGATCGCCGTCCGGTCGGCGGGCGGGATACCGGGCCCCGCATCGTCCACGGTGAGCAGCGCGGAGCCGCCGTCCGCACGCAACCGTACGGTGATCACGGCCGGCTCGCCGGGCAGGTGGCCGTGCG
Source organism: Streptomyces sp. NPDC001717 (assembly GCF_042892775.1). Classification (NCBI taxonomy): domain Bacteria; kingdom Bacillati; phylum Actinomycetota; class Actinomycetes; order Kitasatosporales; family Streptomycetaceae; genus Streptomyces; species Streptomyces sp. NPDC001717. Next base: position 8,205 of record NZ_JBIAUK010000048.1, read on the forward strand.
CCACGGCATTGCCCAGCAGGTTGGCCAGCAGGATCCGCAGGCCCGTGTCCCAGCCGAAGAACCGTAGTTCGGAGGGGAGTTCGGAGCTCACCCTCGCCGTGGGGTGTCGACGCCCCGTCTCCGTGACCACCGAGTCGACCAACTCCGCCAGGTCGAGCGGACCGAAGGCGGACACCTCCACCAGGTCGCCCTGGGCGAGCGTCCTCAGCGCGGTGAGCAACTCCTGCATCCGGGCGTGGTCGTCCTGGAGGTCCTGGACCACCTCGGCGCGTTCGGTGGCGGACAGATCGGGGTGGGCGGACAGGACATCGAGGTTGGTCCGCATGCTCATCAGGGGGGTGCGCAGCTCGTGCGAGGCGGCCGAGGAGAACGAGCGGGCGGCGTCCAGTGCCTGTGTCGTGCGCCCTGCCTGCTCCTCGTACCGGGCCAGCAGATCGGCGATCGAGGAGGCCAGCTCGTCGACCTCCGTGATCCGCGAGCGCTCGGCGGCCGTGAAGCCCGCTGCTCCGGTGCTCGGATCCAGGTGGGCGGCCCGGCGGCTGAGCCGGCGCAGGGAGACGGTGGCCCGGTCCGCGACGGCGTACGCGAGCAGTCCGGAGACGGGAGCCGCGAGGAGCGCCACCAGGAACATGCGGCGCCGTACGGCGTTGATCTGCGGGTCGGATGCCGACGTCGGCGAGGACAGCCAGAGCGTTCCCGGCGACGGGCCCTCCACCTTGACCGTCAGCACTCGCCAGGTGTGGCCCTTGGCCCGTACGGTGACCGGGCCGCCCTCGGTGGCGGGCAGGGTCCCGTCGGGCTGGGGTCCACCGGTCAGGACCGGCGCGCCGTCCGCCGCGACCACCCTGACCCCGGCGTCCAGTGCGCCGCCGAGCACTTTGCGGTTCTGGTTCTGCTCGACCTTCGGCCGGCCGTTGCGCTCGGCGTTCAGCAAGGTCCGCACGTCCGGCAGGACGGCGGTGGCCCGCTCCTGCAGCCGGGCGTCCTGCTGGTGGCGCAGGTCGCGGTTGACGAGCGCCAGCAGCAGAAGGCCGGCGGCGAGCACCAGCAGGGGCACCATCACGGTGACCGACAGCGCGATCCGGGTGGACAGTCTCACGCGCCGCCGCGTCCTTCCGGTATCTCCGGGACCCGGAGCACGAAGCCCACACCGCGCACGGTGTGGATCATCCGGGGGCGGCCGCCGTCCTCCAGCTTGCGGCGCAGGTAGCTGACGAACGTGTCGACCACATCGGAACGCACCTCGAAGTCGTAGCCCCAGACGCGGTCGAGCAGCCGGTCCCGGCCGAGCACGATTCCGGCGTTCCTGGCCAGTTGCACCAGCAGGCCGAACTCGCGTCCGGTCAGATGGAGTTCCGCCCCATGGTGCACTACCCGACGGGTGGCTTCGTCGATCACCAGCGGGCCGACGCGCAACAGGTCGCAGGGCGGGGGCGGAGCGGGGCGGCGGCGCAGCAGAGCCTGGACGCGCAGCACCAGTTCCTCCAGCGCGAAGGGTTTGACCAGGTAGTCGTCCGCTCCCGCCTGGAGACCGGCGACCCGGTCGGCGAGCTCGTCCAGCGCGGAGAGCATCAGCACCGGCGTCTCGTCGCCGCGGGTACGCAGGTCGCGGCAGACCTCGATGCCGGTGAGACCGGGCATGGACACGTCCAGCACCACGACGTCGGCGCCGGGCCCGGCGAGCCGCTCCAGCGCGCGGGGCCCGTCCTCGGCGAGCAGCACGGTGAAGCCGCTCAGCCGCAGGCCACGCTCCAATGAGCGGCGGATCGCGGCGTCGTCGTCCGCGACGAGTATTCGTCCGGCGGCCATGACGTCTCCTCCTTGCCGGGCAGAGCCCGTCCCACGCTTCCCGGACCGAACCGTACCGCGGCGGTGATCCGCCACCGCCTCGCGCACCCGGCCGCAGGTGGGCGTCAGGGTGCCGTCCTCGGCCGGGAGCCGGACGGTGACATCAGGGCAGTGGGACGCTGCGTGCCGGACGGACGCTCGGTGCGGTCGGTGGGGAGACCTCCAGGAGGCCCTTGTCCGCCGAGGCGGCCGGGGTGTCGCTTCCCACGGGGGTCGTCGTCATCGGTCGGGCTGCGGCGCAGCGTTGCTTCTCCGCTTCCGCCATCGGGCCCGTGCGCTGGAAGATGCGGTCCGGCACGGCACGGGACGGGGCGTCGATCACCGCGTGCAGCCGGTAGTCGTCCTTCCCGCTCACGAACCACCCCTCGACCCGCTCCCGGCTGGGCTGCAGCTCAACCCAGCTGACCTCGCCGGGCTGGATCCGCTCCACGACCGTCCGTTGGTCGCTGCTGAACCATTGGAACGGGCGTTGCCAGGCGGTCTCGTAGGCGAGGGCCAGCTGGGCGGCCATCGGGCGGGCGGCGAGGCGCTTCCTGTCCTCCGCCCGGTCCCCGGTGGTGGGCAGCCTGGCCACTTCGTCGAGGCGGAGATGGGCGGCGGCGTAGGTCTGGGAGACGCTGTCGTGGCCGCGCTCCGTGTAGGAGAGGGTGCGGCTGTGGTCCAGTGCGTTGCGGGTGCAGTTGACGAAGGCCTCTCCGATCACCCGCGACGTGTCGTAGTACCGGAACGAGCCGCGCGGGTCGGGTTGGAAGGTGCACGCGTTCTCGCCGTTGCACGCGGCGGCGGCGTTGTGCAGCCAGGCCTCGCGTTCGTTGTCCTTGTACGCCTCGGCGGTGCCGAGGGCGTACTTGTCGATCGTCTTGTCCGCGGGGAGCGGCACCTCGACGGCGCGGATCCGGGTGACCATGGGCGAGCAGGGCATCTGTGCGAGGGTGGCGGTGACCTTCGAGGTGAAGGTGAGCAGCGGCTCGTTCTCGTCGGCGGTGAACTCGTACGTCCGCTTCGTCCAGCGTCCCGGCCCCGGCTTGCCCTTGGTGCGGCCCGGGTCGGGTGCCGTGGTCATCGCCTGGACGGGGCCGCCGCTGCCGTGCACCGTGTAGGGCTGGCCGTCGGCCACCTCCTGTGGGGCGCATTCCTTGGCCACGGCGGGGCTGTCTTCGTAGGTGACGGTGACCCTCGATCCGGTGCGCACGCCGCGCAGCCGTTGCTGGAGGGTGTTGTCTGCCTTGGAGAGGCCGACGCCGTTCGCGCCGTCGGTCCGGCCCGAAGCGGCGGCCGAGAAGCGCTGGTTGAGGCCGGTCCAGTGGTTCAGGGCGACGGTGGACTGGTCGCCCTTGATGGCCGGATCGGCGAAGTCTCCGTTGAGTACGGGGACTTCGTTCTCCACGGCGGCCGCGGCGGCCCCGGTGGGTTCGTCCGCTCCCGCGGCATCGGTCGCGAGCAGCGCGGGGAGCAGGAGTCCCGTGGCGGCCAGGGTGAGCAGGGTGGGGCGGACGGCCGGACGGCGGGGGTGTGACATGGCGGTGGACTCCTCAGCGGGGCGGGCGTCGGCCGTGGTCGGCAAGGGCGTTGTCCTCGTCGGCGGCGGTGTCGCCGCCGGGGCGCTTGCGTCCGCAGAGGCCGTCGGGGACGGCGTACGTCTGGGCGACGAACCGGCTCGCGTTGACCATGGAGGGACTGTCCACCGCCACGTCGGTGAGCTTCTCGCCCCGGTCGGTGACGAGGGTTCCGACGACGCGTCGCATCGCCGCGCTCGCGCCGAAGACGAGCATGTCGTAGGGCTTGACGGTCGTGCGGTAGGTGGTGGTCTCGGTGTTCTCGGTCGTCCAGGCGCGTGAGTACGTCGACTTGTAGGCCGTCTCGAACGCCTGCTTGACGCTGGTCGAACCGGACTCCCTCGACCCGCTGGAGACGGTGTTCCTGGTGCCGTTCTCCGACGTGGGGCCGGTGTTGAGGTACGGCGTCTTGTGGCCGTTGGAGGATTCGTCGGCCAGGTTGGCGGTGACCTCGCCGGTCGCGGTGACGGTGCCCTCGGTCGTGGCCCGTCCGGAGATCTCTCCGCCGATGTTGTCGGAGCTGCCGGTGCGCAGGGTGACGGTGCGGTCGACGGTCATCGGGTCGGTGGTGCAGTTGACGACCGCGTTGCCCAGGGAGGTGACGGCGGTGGCGTACTCGCGGCTGCGGGACGTGTCGATCAGGAAGGTGCAGGCATCGCGCCGGGTTCCGCAGTACTCCACGATCTCGTCCGTCCGCACCTCGCGGTCGTCGGCGGTCAGGCCCCGGGCCACCGGTACGGCCTCCGGGCCCGGCCGGGCACCGGCGTCGGCGGCGGCCGTACCGGCCGGTGGTACGGCCAGGCCGAGGGCGAGGACGGGCAGCAGCAGTCGACTGCGGCGAAGGGCCGTGCGGTTCATGGGGCGCTCCCCTTCTCCGGGGCGGTGGGTGCGGCTTCGGATCCGAGGAGCGAGCAGACCCGGGAAGCGGGGAAGGGTGCCTGGCCCTGCTCCGCGGCGCCCCCCGGAAGGGCTGCGGGGAAGTTCTTGCAGACGGTGGAGGCCGCCTCGGCGCCGTTGTCGGAGGGCTCGGGCCGGAAGGAGGTGATGGTGTCGGCCATGCCCTTGATCCCGCCCTCCTCCCGCTCGCCCTTGCCGGACAGGTTCTCCATGCAGGTGGCGGAGTCCGGCGGGCACTGCGCGATCTTGTCGCCGACGGCCTTGATCCCCTTGGCGGTTGTCTCCGCGGCGGTCCGGTTCTTCTCCTGCCGTGCCGCGATCTGCCGCGCCGCCTCGGCGTTGATCTCGACGTCGCTCTTGCCCTTGGTGCCCGAGCGGTCGCACACCGAGCGGGGCACTTGGAACGTGTCCGCCATGAAGGTGCTGTTGTTGACGGTGGACGGGCCGTCGACGACGACCTTGCGGGCGCTGAGGCCGGTGCCGGTGGTGAGCGTGCCGGCGACGCGCTGCATGGCGGCGCTGGCACCGAAGGCGAGGGCCTCACCGGACCGGACGGTGGTGGTGTAGGTGGTCTTCTCGGTCTGGTCGGTGACCCAGCTGCGCTGGTAGGAGAGTTTGAACGCTCCCTCGAAGGCCGCCTTGACGCCGACGGAGCCGCCCACCTTGCCGCTGCCGTTGACCCCCGCCTCGGCACCTACCGTGGCGCTGGGGCCCTGCTGCTTGTTCGGCGTGGTGAATTCCCCGGTGCCCTTGGCGCTGACCCCGGCGGTGACCTCGCCCGTGGCGCTGATCTGGCCCTCGACGGCGATCTTGCCGGTGATCTCGCCGCCGAGGTTGTCGGTGCTGCTGGTGCGCAGGGTGATGTCGCGCACCACGGTGACCGGGTCCCGGGTGCAGTTGACCACGGCGTTTCCGAAGGATTTGACGGCGCTGTAGTACTCGCCGGACGCGAGGGGATCGATCGTGAAGCGGCAGCCTCCGGGGTGGGCCGCGCAGTACTCGCGGACACGGGCCGCCGAGGCCAGCGGCTTGTCTCCGTCGAAGGCCTGCACGGCCGGGATCGCGGGGGCCTTCGGCGGGGGTTCGGCGGCCGCGCGTGAGGGCAGGAGGGCGGGAACCAGCGCCAGGGTGGCGGCGAGGGCGACGGCCCCGGAGGTACCGGGGCGGCGGGCGGAGGGGTTCGCGTCGGTCACGGGTTCATCAGCTCGCAGACTTCGGTCAGTTCGGACGGGCCGCCGCCCGGTGCCGCGAGCACGGCGGGGAGTGCGGCGGCGAACGCCGGGCACGCTCCCTTCACCACCCCGGTGGCGTTGTCGGCCGGCGCGGGCTTGAAGGCGTCCAGGCCCTGGCGGGTCTCGTCCATGCCCTTGTGTTCATCCGCCCCGGATCCGGCGAGGCCGGTCATGCACGTCTTCGATTCGGGCCGGCACTCCGCGATCTGCTTCTTGGCGTCCGAGATGTCCCCGTTGGCCTTGCCGATGTCCTTCGTGACGTCTTTGCGGCCGGACTCGACGGTGTCGCGTTCCGCCGGTGCCGCGCCGCACGGTTTGGGTTCGCCGCCGGGGCAGGGTTCCTCGTCGTCGGCGGGCACCGGGCGGGTGTGGGGTACGGGCGCCGCGGCTGCCGCCGTGGTGGCGGGCCCGCACAGGGCGGTGGCGGCGAGGAGGGACGCGAGTACGAGCAGAGGGCGCGACCGACGAACGGATGGGGGCATGACCACTCCGGGGGACAGCGAAGAGGGGGGTGACACCGACCTGGGTGTGCACTCAAAGTAACCAGTCGTCCTTTTCCCTTCCATGCGCCGAGCGGGGTGCGGTGGTGCCTCACCTCATCGGCCGATCTTGTACGGGGTCCGTGGAAACGGCCGGATCCACAGCCGTTCGGGGGCCGCCGACACGCGGGCAGACCCTCCCGGCCCGCCGACGACGCCGGCGCGCGGAACCCGTTCGATGCGCCGCGGGCCACCGACACGCCGTGCGGACGCGATCGGCTCACCCCCGTGGCCGCGGCCGACCGGCCGTGTTCGCGCGAAACGCACCGCAACGCGCCGCGGCGATCCCGGTTTCACCGCAACGGCGCAGGCCCGCCGCCGATCACCGCAACCCGTACGGAGGGCGGGCGCACGGGTGGGTTCGGCGGTTTCCGCTCACACTCCGGAATCATTCGGGCGATCCGCTGGTATCCCTGACTCGCGTGCCGGTGTCCGTCCGACACCGCCATGGGCCTCGTACGCCCTCGGCACCTTCCCGACCGTCGAGCACCGTGCGCCCTGCCGCGTCCCCGAACACCGCGCGCCGGGGCCCGCTGCCACTCCGGCCCGTCCCCGCCTGCCCCCCACCCCTCGTCGAGGAGACTCCATGTCCCGTCCCAAGAGCCGCAACCTGGCCCCGCGCACGCTCGCCACCGCCGCCGTGGCAGCCGTGGCACTGACCGCCGTACCGGCCGCGACCCCGTCGGCCGGCGCCAACGAGGGGAATCCGACCGTTCTGGCCTGGGGTGCGGGACGGACCGGACAGCTCGGCAACGGCTCCCGCGCCGACAGCCTTTCCCCCGCCTCGGTGACGAGCCTCTTCAGGAACGACGTGGACAAGATGTCGGCCGGAGGCACCTCCTCGTCCGACTCCTTCGTCCTCGCCCTGACGGACAAGACCGTCAAGGCGTGGGGGCACAACTCCTCCGGCCAGCTGGGCAACGGCGGCCGCGCCGCCCAGGCGGTGCCCGCCACCGTCCCGGGCCTGAACGGCATCAAGGACATCGCCGCCGGCGGGTCGCACGCCCTCGCCCTCGACACCCGGGGGCAGGTCTACTCCTGGGGCAACAACGCCTACGGCCAGCTCGGCAACAACCGCACCGGCGAAGGCCGCACGGTCGCGGACCGGGTCCAGTTGCCCCCGAGGGTCTCGCGGATCTCGGCGGGCTGCGACTTCAGCCTGGCCCTCCTGGAGAACGGCGCCGTGTACGCCTGGGGGCGCGGGGTCCACGGACAACTCGGCAACGGCAGCCGCGCGCTGAGCTCCGTACCCGTGAAGGTCCAGGGACTGGACGACATCGTGGAGATCGACGCCGGCTGCCACCACGCCCTCGCCAGGACCTCGGACAACACCGTCAAGTCCTGGGGGTACAACCTCTACGGCCAGCTGGGCGATTCGAGCACCACCTCCTCCACCGTGCCGGTCGACGTCGACTGGCTGGAGGGCGTCGTCGAGATCGAGGCGGGCGCCGACCACAACTACGCCCGCACCAGCGACAGCAGGATCTGGGGTTGGGGCAGCAACCAGTACGGCCAACTCCTGGAACCCGACGAGAACTTCGAGGCCGGCGCTTCCCGGACGAACCGGACCGCGCCCATCGAGATCCGCCGCCTGGAAGGCGTCCAGCACCTGGCGGCGGGCGCGCGTCACGGTATGGCCGTCACCGCCGACAAGGTCTTCACCTGGGGCGACAACAGCGAGGGCCAGCTCGGCAACGGCACCAACACCGCCCGCTACGCGCCCGTCGACATCCTCGACGAGGGATCCGCGATCAAGGACGTCACGGCCTCGCTCGGCGGCAACACCTCGTACGCGTACTGATGTGAACGCCTCGAACGCACCCGCCTCCCCCGCCCCGTCGAAAGGCCCAGGCATGCCCCTCGCCCGCACCACCACCGTCACCCTCACCACCGCGCTCGCCCTCACGGCACTCGGCGCACCCACCTTCACCGCACGCGCGGACAGCAGCAACCCGTGGGTCCGCAGCTGGGGCAACAACTCCGGCGCCCAACTCGGCAACGGCAACACCCAGCAGCAGTTGACCCCGACCAATGTCCTGGGAATCGCCCGGCAGGACGTACAGGAACTGGCAGCAGGCGGAACGGACGCCACCACCGGCACCCCGGCCACCGCCGCCACGGCGTTCGCGGTCGCCCTCCTCAAGGACGGCACCGTGATGTCCTGGGGGGCCAACACCTCCGGGCAGGTCGGAAACGGCACCCTGACCATCCAGTACGCCCCGGCCGCGGTCGCCGGGCTCTCGGGCGTCAGCCACGTCGCCGCCGGACTCAACCACGCCCTCGCCGTACAGAACGGCCGTGTCCTGTCCTGGGGCGGCAACGCCTCCGGACAACTCGGCAACGGCGTCACGGCCGCCGACCCCGGCGGAGTCCAGAAGACCCCGGTGCGCGTGCAGAGCCTGGACAGGGTCGTCGACATCGGCGCCGGCTGCGACTTCAGCGTCGCCCTGCGCGACAACGGCACCGTCTGGGCCTGGGGCTCGGGCTCCGACGGCCGCCTCGGCACCGGCGCCGAAGCGAACAGCAACACCCCCAAGCAGGTCAAGGACCTCGCCGACGTCGTGGCCATCTCGGTCGGCTGCAACCACGTCCTGGCGCTGGCCGCGGACGGCACCGTCAAGTCCTGGGGCCGCAACACCGACGGCCAACTGGGCAATGACAGCACGACGAAGAGCGCGGTACCCGTCACCGTCCAGTACCTGGACTCGGTCGCCAGGGTATCCGCGACCACGAACGGCAGCTTCGCCGTCCTGGACGACGGAAGCGTCAGAGGCTGGGGAGACAACAACTCCGGACAACTCGGGGACGGATCCACGGACGATCGGACCACCGCGGTTCCCATCGACTCCGTCCGGGGCGTGAAGGAGATCGCCGGCGGCCCGGACCACACCATCGCCGCACTCGACAACGGCTCCGTGATCGCGTGGGGTTCGAACGCCGGCGGTCAGCTCGGCAACGGCAGCGGCAGCACCGCGTCGACCTCTCCGGTCGTCGCCCTTCCTCCGGGGAGCGACATCAGCCACGTGGCCGCCCCCACGAACGGCAAGTCCGGTTACGCGTACTGACCGGACGGCGGCATGACCACGGGGTCGCGCCCGCCCGATCCCGGGTTCGCGGGAACCGACGCCCCTCGCCGTCCGACTACTGGGACACGGGCGGCGGACACCGTCGCTCCACGTGGTCCGGAGCGGCGGAAAGGTGCGGGATGGGCGGGCTGGATGTGCGCATGCGGGCGGTGGCCTGCCGGCACGGCCGCGTGGAGGCGGTCTCCGACGTGGACCTGGAGATCGCCGCCGGTGAGCGCGTGGCGCTCACCGGGACCAACGGATCGGGGAAGACCACCCTGTTGCGCGCGGTGCTCGGCCTGCACCGGCGGACGACCGGCTCCATAGCGGTCGGCGGCCGGGAGGCCGGCTCCGCCGCCGAGTGGGCCTGGCGGCGGCGCGCCTGCGCCTGGATCCCCCAGAAGCCGGCCGCCGGGCGCTTCCCCCTGCTGGGGCGCGAGCTCCTCGCCGCCGGTACGGCGCCCGCGGAGGCGGCCGAAGCCGCCGCCCGGCTGGGGGTCGGGGCGCTGGTCGAACGCCCCCTGCACACCCTGTCCGGCGGCCAGTTGCAGCGGATGTACCTCGCCCGGGCGATCGGCTGCGTCGCGGCGGGCGCCCAGGTGCTGCTGGCCGACGAGCCCACCGCCGCCCTCGACTTCGACGGGCAGGCGGAGGCCGCGGACGTCCTGACCTCCCTGCCCGTCACCCTGGTCGTCGTCACCCACGACCGGGCCCTGGCCGACCGCTGCGACCGCGTACTGGAGATGGCCGCGGGCCGGCTGCGGGAGGTGCGGTGACCTCGGCGACCCTCGCCGGCGCCGACCTCGGCGCACTCCTCCAACTGGTGCCGGTCCAGCGGGCTGGGCTCGCCCTGCTGCTCGCGGCGATCGGGCTGCCGGTCATCGGGGTGGTCATCGTCGGGCTCGACATCATGCCGGTCCGGTTCGCGATGATGCACGTGGCCCTGCTCGGCATCGCCGTCGGGCTGCTCACCGGGCTCGACCCGATGCTGTGCGCGCTCGTCGCCTGCGCACTGGCCGGCGCGGGAGTCGCACCGCTCGCCCGCACACCGGACGGGCTGTCCGGGGCGATGGGCCTGCTGATGAGCCTCGCCATCGCCGCCGCACTGCTGCTGCTCGCGGTGTCGGGGGTGAACGCGTCGGGTGCCTTCGCCCTGCTGTGGGGGTCGATCCTCTCCGTCGGCACGCCCGACCTCGTCGTGCTGGGGGTGCTGGCGACCGTCGTACCGGGCCTGTTCTGGTGGCGGCGGCACGACGTCGGGCTGCTCCTGTACGACCGGGAGCTCGCCGAGTGTTCCGGCGTGCCGGTACGCGTCCTCACCGCCGCCCTGCTGGTACTCGTCGCGGTCGCCGTCGCCGGAGCCATCAAACTCACCGGCGCCCTGCTCGTGGACGCCCTGACCCTGCTGCCCGCGCTCGCCGCGCGCCGCCTCGGCGACTCGCTGAAATCGATCACCCTCTGGGCGGTCGGCATCGGCGTGGCCGTCACCGCCACCGGGTTCCTGCTGGCCCTGTGGCTGGACTGGCCGCCCGGCCCCGTACTCGTCCTGACCGCGGGGGCGCTCGTCCTCGCGGTGCACTTCATCCCCGAACGGAGAATCGGCTCATGGCGCGCACCCGCGTCCGCATCACTTCCCTCATCGCACTGAGCGCGGCACTCGCCCTCGTCGCCGGCTGCGGAAACAGCACCGGGCCCGAGGCCTCCGACGGCGCTCCGGCCGCCGGGAAGGACAGGCCCGTCGTGGTCGTGACCACCACCTGGGAGGGCGCGTTCGCGCAGGCCGCCGGGGCCCGGGACGTCAAGGTGATCGTGCCGCAGTCCGTCCACCACGCCCCCGACTACGACCCCAAGCCCTCCGATCTCGCCGCCGTCGCCAAGGCCGACTTCGTGCTGTACGCGCCCTTCGAGCCGTACGCCGCGAAGATCAAGGAGGCCGTCGGCTCCAAGGCGAAGCTGGTCGAGGTGAACCTCGACAACGACCCCGACAAGGTCAAGGCCGAGGTCGACAGGCTGGGCGCGCTGTTCGGCACCCAGGAGGCGGCCACGAAGTGGAAGAGCGGCTTCGACGTCGAGTACGCGAAGCTGGACGAGGGTGTCCGGGCCGCCTGGCCCGGCGGCAAGAGCCCGTCCGTGGTCACGCAGGTGTTCACCGTCTGGGCCGCGAAGCTCGCGGGCGCCACCACGGTCGGCACGTACGGCCCCGAGGCCGTCACCCCGGCGCAGCTGGCGGAGCTGTCCGCCAAGAAGCCGGCCCTCGTACTGGACAACGCGCACATGTCGACCGGTACGGTCCTGCCCGACTCGGGCGCCAAGCAGGTCGCCATCGTCAACTATCCGGGCGAGGACCTCGACCTGCTGCCCGTCTACCGCAACGCGGCCGCCGAGCTGAAGAAGGCCATGGGGGGCTCCTGATCCGGGCGGCGCGACGACCGCGACGGGCCCGGCAGCACTCGGCTGCCGGGCCCGTCGGTCATCCGGCCTCGGCGAGGGGCACCGTCCCGGGCAGTCCGTACGGTGCCTGCGGCAGGCCCCCGCCCAGACGTTTCCGAAGGGCGGTCCGATCCGGCTTGCCCGCCGCCGTCAGGGGTACCTCCCCCACCAGCAGGAGCCGTTCGGGGTGCTTGCGCCGCTCCAGGCCCCGCGCCGTCAGGTGAGCGCCGAGGGCGTCCAGGGTCGGGGGCTGCGGGCCCCGCGTCACCACGCAGGCCGCCAGCCGCTCCCCCATCAGGGGGTCGGGGACGCCCACGCAGACCACGTCGCGGACCTGCGGGTGCGAGCGGAGTTCACGTTCGACCTCGGCCGGGCTGATGTTGGCGCCGCCGCGGATCACGATGTCCTTCAGGCGGCCCACGACGTGCAGGACGCTGTCGGCGTCGAGGTAGCCGAGGTCTCCGGTGCGGACCCAGCCGTCGGGCGTGCGGTAGCGGGCGTCCAGATCGGGTGCGCCCACGTAGCACAGCGGGGTCATGGGGCCCCGGGAGATGATCTCCCCGATGTCGCCGTCGGGCAGCGGCTCGTGGGTCTCGGGGTCGGCGATGCGGATCTCGGCGACCCTGGGGTCGGGGTGGCCCGCGACGACGCCCGCCGCGTCGGTCGGGGGGACGGTATGGGCCAGTCCCGTGTGGCAGTTGACGCCGTCGGCGGAGCCGTAGAGGTTGACCACGGGGCACCCGAACGCCTTCGCGGCGGCGCCGGCGGTCGTCGCGTCGAGCGGAGCACCGCCCAGGACCAGCGCGGTGGGGGCGGGCAGCCGCTCGCCGGTCGCGTCGAGGCGTTCGATCATCATCCGGACCATGGTGGGCACGCCGAGGACGTGGGTGGGCTCGTGCTCGCGGATCGCCGCGATGGCGGCCTCGGGCGAGAAGTGGTCGAGCAGGACCAGGGTGCCGCCGTGCCGGGCGAGGGTGACGGCCGTCCCGTTGGAGCCGAAGGCCGAGGCCAGCGGTACGAGGAAGAGGCAGCGCGGGGGCGCCGCGTCGGGGATGAGGGAGGCGAGGAAGTTCCCCCTTCCGCCGGCCAGCGCGTTGTGCGAGTAGGCGATCATCTTCGGCTCGGCTTCCGAGCCCGAGGAGACGAGGATCCGGGCGGCGCTGTCCGGGTCCGGGCGGGCGGGGACGAAGCCGCCGGGGTCGCGGCGCACGAGCTGCGACCACGGGACCGTTCCTTCGGGGGCGGTACCGGGACCGACCGCGACGACGTGCCGGAGGGCGGGCAGGGCCCGGGAGAGCGTGCGCAGGCCGGCCGCGTGGCGGGACTCGCGGTGTTCGATCGCGGCGATGACGGCGACGGCTTCGGCCCGGCGGAGCAGGCACTCGGCCTCGATGGTGCCGCGGCCCACGGGGAAGGGCAGGGCGACGGCGCCGAGGGCGGCGAGTGCCAGATCGGCGATGACGGCGTTCCGGTCGCTCGGGAGCTGTACGCCGACCACGTCACCCTCGCGTATGCCGAGGTCTCTCAGACCGGTGGCCAGACATCGCACCTTGCGGTCCAGAGCGGTGTAGCAGAGTTTTCCCTTGGCATCCAGGACGGCCGTGCGGTGCAGGTCGGCGATCTGGCGGGCGCGGAAGAGGCTGTAGAGGTCGAGGTCGGGGCAGGTGCCGTCGACCACCCAGGAGCGTCGGAGTTCGGCGGGCAGCAGGTCGTGCAGTGCGACGGTCACGCGAAGCTCCAGGGGTCGGGAACGGCGGGGGCACCGTGCGCGTCGCGGCTGATCGAGCCGGCGAACCGCGGGTCGTGGTGCAGGTCGGCGAGGTCGGTGGTGACGGCGGTGGCGGTGAGGCCGTGAGCGGCCAGCCGGGCCAGGGCGTCGGCCGTGGAGAGGTCGCGCAGGTCGTGCGCGGCCGCGCCGACCGCGCTGCGGTCGGCGGGGGCGATCCAGCCGTCGGCCGTGGGCAGGGGGTGCCGGAAACCGGCGGGCCGCCGGGGGCTCTCCCCGCGTGCCACCCTCCGCAGGGCGGGGCCGGTCAGGGTGTCGGCGGCGCCGAGGAGCGAGGAGTCCACCCGGACGCCGCGGCCGGTGCGTTCGCGCAGCAGCAGTCCGGCGAGCACGGCCTCGCCGCCGTGCAGGCCGCCGAGTACGTCGAGCAGCGTCATCAACGAAGGTGCCGGGGGCTCGCCTTCGGGGCGCACGGCCTCGCCGACGCCGGTGCGGGCCTGCACCATGAAGTCGGTGCCCATGGGGGCGTCCTGGAGGCGGTCGGCCCAGCCGCTCGTGTACGCGTACACGAGGGTCGGGTTGACGGGGGCGAGGTCTTCGGCGTCGAGCCCGAGCTCGGCGGCCTTGCCGGGTGCCCAGTTGTGCAGGAAGACGTCCGCGTCCGCCGCCATCTCCCGCAGCCGGCGCCGGTCCGTCTCGGACTTGATGTCGATCTCGACGGCCTTCTTGCCCCGGTTGAGGGCGAGCCAGCGCGCCGAGATCCCGGAGCAGGCGGGCGGCATGCCGCGCAGCGGGTCGCCGCCCGGTGGCTCGATCCGGATGACCTCGGCTCCGAGCAGCCCGAGCAGGTGGGCGGCGAGCGGTGCCTGGATGCGGCGGCCCGCCTCCAGCACGGTGAGTCCGGCCAGCGGCCCGCGGGCAGCGGGGCCGGCCTGTCTGCGCGGGTTCCCTGAAGGGAGGCCGTCGGCCAGTGGCCGCAGCGACCAGGGTGCGGCGCCGTCGGCCTCCAGGGCGCGTTCGGCCAGGGTGCGCAGGACGCACACCTCGGCGCCGGAGGCCAGTGCGGCCCGCCGGATCCGCGGGAGGGGGTGTGAGCGGGTCACGGTGTGGAGGGCCCGGGGGATGGGCGCGCAGGCGGTGGCGTAGCGGAACTGGAACGGCCGCCACCCCGCGCGTATCGCGTCGGCCGGGGCCTCCAGGGCCATCCAGAACGCGGCCCACGCCCCCGGGTCCAGGGTCTCCAGCTCGAACAGCACTCCCTCGGCCGAGGTGAAGGGCGGTCCTCCCGGGGCGAGTTCGGCGGCTTCGCCCTCATCGGCGCCGGCCGCGGCGAGGTACTGGGACACGGCGAGCAGTCCGGCGCGGTCGGCGCCGACGGTGACGTGGGTGGGCTCGGCTCCGCGGGCCTGACCGACCAGGCCCGCGAGCAGTCCCTGGACGGTGAGGACGGCGGTCGCCGTCGCCGCGTAGTCGGCGGCCAGGCCGCGCGGGGCTCCGTCGCGCCGGCCGTGGACCGCCATCATGCCGGTGGCGGCCTGCACGGTCGCCTCGTCGACGAGGCCGCTGCCGGGGTTCGCCCAGCGGGCGGTCGCGCGGCCCGGCTCGAAGCCGCCTCCGGAGAGCGTGACGCGGCCCGACCGGTCGTCGTCGGCGAGGCCGTCGGCTCTCGCTCCGAGCAGCCGCAGGTGTGCGGTGACGACGTCGGTGATCTGCGGGGGCCCCGAGGTGCCGAAGCGCAGTGCGTCGAGCGGCCGGACCGTCTGCGTGGTTGCGGGGGACGCCATGCCTCTCCTCTCCCGGCGCGGCGGTGGCCGTCGCCCAGGTCGAACGGATCGCGGGAACTCCCAGGGGTGCGCACCCGACCAGTTCCTCGGACAGGGAGTCGGACAGCAGTTCCCACGGGTTCCCGGGAACGAGGAGGAACACGGTGACGTTTTCGGGCACGGCCCACGACGGGTCGACGCAACTCGCGCCACCTACAGGCGAGTTGAGGGAGAGGGTCGACGCGTTCGTCCGCACGAGGGTGTTCCCGTCCGAGTCGGTGCTGGACACCGGCGGACGGGATGCCGGCGCCGCCCTGACGGAGTTGCGGGCCGAGGCGCGCGCCGCCGGGCTGTGGGCCCTGCCGCTCCCCGCGGAGCTGGGCGGCGGCGGCCTGACCTTCCGTGAGTACGCGGCGCTCGCCGAGACCGAGGGCGCCAGCGATCACGGTCCCGCCGCGCTGGGTTCCGCACCGCTGCTCGACGTGACGATGCTGAACCGCCACGGCAGCCCCCGGGTGCGCGAGGAGTACCTGGAGCGGCTCGTCGCGGGCGAGCTGCGGGCCTGCTACGCCATGACCGAACCGGACGTGCCGGGTACCGACCCGCTCCTCACCGGCACCCGCGCCGAGGCCCGGCCCGACGGCGGTTGGCGGGTCAGCGGCCGCAAGTGGTTCACCTCCGGCGCGGCGGGCGCCGGTCTCGTCACCGTCATGGCGCGCACGGCCGGGGCGCCCGGCGACCGGGAGGGCCTCTCCCTGCTGCTCGTGCCGACCGACTCACCCGGATTCCGGGTCGTCCGCCGACTGCCCGTGCTGGGCGCTGCCGACCAGTACGAGATCGAGCTCGACCGGGTGTCCGTGCCCGCCGACCACCTCCTCGGCGCGGGCGGCGACGCACTGGACATCGCGGGCGAGCGGCTGGCGCTCGGCCGCACCCTGCGGTGCCTGCGCTGGCTCGGCCAGGCCCAGCGGGCCTTCGACCTCATGTGCGAACGCGCCGCCACGCGCGGCGGATCCCGCGGTCCCCTCGCCGGCCGGCAACTGGTCCAGCAGCACGTCTTCGACGCGCTGCTCGCGCTGCGCACCACCCGCCCCCTGGTCCACGAGGCCGTCGCCCTGATCGCGGCCGGAGCGGACGCCCGTACCGAAGTGGGTCTGGCCAAGGTGGCCGCCGCGCGGATGCTGCAGCAGGTCGCGGACTCCGCCATCCAGGTCCACGGGGCGGCCGGGCTCGGACCCGACACGGCGCTGCCCGCCCTGTTCCGCGTCGGACGGGCGGCCCGGATCCTCGACGGCCCGGACGAGCTGCACATCACCTCGGTGGCCCGCCGGGTGCTGCGCGGCTACGGGCGGGGCAACGGGACGGAGGGGACGGCCGAGCACTAGACGTGGGCGATGTCGACGAGGTCGTCGAGTGCGGCCAGGCCGAGGGCCAGGAAGAAGTCGCCCCAGATCAGTTCGTGGCGCACCGCCAGGTCCTTGGTCGCGTCGTAGCAGCCGTCCAGCAGCATGCCCGCCGGACGGTCCGGGCCAGGTCCCGTCAGGTGGGCCTCGGTCAGCCGGCGCAGGATGGCCACGGCCCGGGACGAACACACCGCGGCCCGGGGTCCCCGTGCCCGGGCGAGCTTGAGCAGGGCGACGGCGGTGATGGCGGCGGCCGAGGTGTCGACGGGCCCCAGCGGCCGGGACGCCTCGTTGGGCGGGACGAGCCGCCCGGTCAACACCTCCGCCCGCAGCAGCAGTTCTCGCGCCGCGAGGGCGAGCCGCTCCGGCCGGTGGCCGGCCACCTCGGGGTGGAGCAGTGCGTCGGCCACGGCCAGGAGCAGCCACGCCTCGCCGCGGCTCCAGCCGGGTGGCGGATCCTCGTGGGGGTGCCACCCCGTGGCCGGGTCGAACCGCCAGGCGGGCCGCGGCCGGCCGCCGTTCCCCGCTCCCTCGGCGCCGAGGCAGAGGTCCAGGTGGCGGTGGAGGTGGGCCGCCGCCACGGCCGGCCCCTCGGGTCCCGCCGCGGCCAGGAGGGGCACCAGCCCCGGTACGGCGTCCGCGCGGGCCAGGAGGCGGGGGCCGCCGAGGGCCGCGCCCCAGGGGACGACGCCCGCCTCGGGGTCGTAGGAGTCCAGACAGGCACGGGCCGCCCCCGCCCGGAGCGCGACCGCTTCGGCCGTGTCGGAGACCTGGGCCGTCGCGTACCAGAAGATCAGGCCCCGGGTGGCGGTGTCGGCACCGGCCCACGGCGCGAGCCGGGCCGTGCAGTCCACGGCGGCCCGCCGGTGCGCCCCGTCCCCGGTGCGGCGGGCGCGGAGCCACAGCAGTCCGGCCCAGAAGCCGCCGGTCCAGGACCCTCGGCCGGTGGTCTGCCACCGCCCGTCGACCGGGTCGGCGTACAGCGGAAAACGGATGCCGACCTCGGCCTCGGTCACCGTGACCCGGTCGATGACGGCGGTGAGCGCCCGGCCGGCCCATTCGTCGGAGGTCATGCCGCCTTCCCCGTCCCCACGCGCCGGTCCCGTACGGCCCAGAGGAACGCGACCGATGCCGCCGCCGCGAACTCGACCGCGACCAACAGCCATCCGGCCCCGTACCGCCCGCTCTGCGCGAGGAGGCCGAACAGCGGCGGGCCCACCGCGAATCCGGCGAAGAACCCCGCCGCGACGAGCGCCGAATCCTGTCCCGCCCGGCCCGGGGCCGAGCGCTGCATGACCAGCACCATCGAGACGGCGTTGCCGGAGACGGCGAACACTCCGACGGCGAC
The DNA here is from genome assembly GCF_042892775.1 of Streptomyces sp. NPDC001717. Taxonomy (NCBI): domain Bacteria; kingdom Bacillati; phylum Actinomycetota; class Actinomycetes; order Kitasatosporales; family Streptomycetaceae; genus Streptomyces; species Streptomyces sp. NPDC001717. The sequence continues at coordinate 26,012 of NZ_JBIAUK010000048.1, forward strand.
GGCGCCGACCCACACGAGCGGACGCGCCGACAGCCCGCCCGCCAACAGGGCCGCGGCGCCCACGGCCCCGCCGGCCAGCAGGGCCGGCAGCCACTCGGCCCGGCCGGGTCGGGCGGCCTTCGACCACCCGACGCGGCCGAGGACGCCCGCCACGCCGAGGACGGCGACGAGGCCACCGGCCACGGTGGGGCCCATGCCCAGAGCGCGCACCCCGTACAGGGCGAGATACGTGTTGACGGAGGCGATCCCGGCTCCCAGGAACAGCGAGAAGCCCGCCAACCAGGCCACCATCCCCCGCGGTGCGAACGACGTGCGAACGGAAGGGGCCGGCCGGACGGACGGGTCGGCGGGCAGCGCACGCAGCGCCCACACCCCGGCGAGGAGTGCCGCCCCGGACGCCGTCCACACCGCGCCCCGCCAGCCGAGTCCGCCCGCGAGGGCGGCGAGCGGCAGTCCGGCCGCGAACGCGCCCAACTGCACGCCGGATTGCTTGAGGCCGGTCACCGCACCCCGCCGGGCCTGCGGGACCGCGGCCAGGATCGCCTTGTTGGTGGCGGGGTTGGCCAGGGCCTGGGGTACGCCGCCCAGCGCGACCGCGCCCAGGAGGAGGGTCGCCCCCGGAGCGGCACCGATGAGGGCGAGCGCGAGGGCGGAGACGACGAGCAGGAGCACCAGCGAGCGTCGGGGCCCGACGCGGTCGACCAGCCGGCCTCCGGCCGGGGAGAGAGCTGCGGCCGTCCCGAATCCGACGGTGGTCGTCAGCCCCAACACCGTCGGGGAGATCCCGAGTCCCTCGACGAGGCGCGGCCCCAGCGCACCGATCAGGAACAGTTGGAGCATCGAGAACGCCATGGCGCAGGTGAGCAGTGCGGTCAGGCGTCGAGTTTCCCGGGCCGGGCCGCCCGCCGCCGGAGCGGTCGCCGCCTGCGTCCTCCCTGTCGCCACAGAAATCTCCGTCCCCGATGTTGAACCTCACCACCGACCGGGAAGGCAGTCGGATGGACCGGCGCCGCAGTTCCCTCCTCCTTCTGTGCCCTGCGCCACAACCGGCTTGCGGACGTGTGGACTTCACGGGGTGACACACCCGCGGTCGAGAACTTGTCAGGAAGTGCGCACCCCCCTGCACAGCCCTGAAGGCCGATGCGAGGATGAACCGCCATGACGCCAGGCCACGGTTTACGAGCGGTACGGGCTGCGATGTTCGCAGCCGTCTGCGTGCTGCTCGCGTCCGTCGGCCACGTGCTCATGTCCGCTACGGCCGTGCCCTGGTGGGCGATGTCCGCGGGGTTCGTGGGGACGGCGACCGCGGCCTGGTGCCTCGCGAGCCGTGAACGCGGGCCGTGCACGGTGATCGCGGCCACGGTCGCGGTCCAGGCGGCGCTCCACTCCGGCTTTTCCCTGGCCCAGTCCGTCTTGCCGCCTTCCCCGCCGTCCGGCACGTCGTACGCCCACCACGGCATGCACGACATGGCCGGGATGGACGACATGGCCGGGATGCACGAGATGCCGGGCATGGCCGTCACGTCCCCGGTCGACATGTCCCCGGTCGACATGTCCCCGGTCGGCATGTCCCCGGTCGGCATGATCGCCGCGCACCTGTTGGCGGCTCTGCTCTGCGGCCTGTGGCTGGCCCACGGCGAACGGGGAGCCTTCCGCATCCTGCGCGCCGTCGCGGGCCGGCTCTGGACACCGCTTCGGCTGCTCTTCGGGCTCGCCCCGGCTCCCGTACGGCCGCGCGTCCGCGTACGCCGGCCGCGGCGCGCCCGCGCGCTCCCGCAGCTGTTCCTCGTCCACGCCATCACGTCGAGGGGCCCGCCGACGGGAACCGCTGTCCTGTGACAGCAGGTTCCCCGAGCGTGCGCTGACGGACCTTCTCCCTCCTGTCGCGCCTCGGGCATCGGCCATGCCCTCCGGCAGGCCGTACCCCCTTCACCGGTGCCGCGCCGTGCGCGGTGCCGGACACCTTGCCCCTAAGGACCCGTGGCGATGACTCCTGCCCTGTTTACCCAGCACCGTCCCGCCGGCGAAAGGCCGGCCCGGCACACCCCCGACTCCGATGCGGAGGTGACGCGACTGGCCCTCGCCGCCCGCGACGGGGACCCCGCGAAGGCCGACCGGTTCGTCCGCGCCCTGCACCGCGACGTCTGGCGGTACGTGGCGTACCTCAGCGCGGATCCCCAGGCGGCCGAAGACCTCACGCAGGACGTGTTCCTGCGGGCGCTCGCCGCGCTCCCCCGTTTCGAGGGCCGCTCCTCCGCCCGTACCTGGCTCCTGTCCATCGCCCGGCGCACCGTCGTCGACAGCGTGCGCCATGCCGCTGCCCGCCCCCGGTTGTCGGACCGGCACGACTGGCAGGCCGCCGCCGAGCAGAGCCAGCCGTACGGCCTTCCCGGTTTCGACGACGGCGTCGCCCTCGCGGAGCTCCTGGCGGCCGTGCCCGCCGAGCGTCGCGAGGCGTTCGTCCTCACCCAGCTCCTCGGCCTCCCGTACGCCGAGGCCGCCGTCGCCGTCGGCTGTCCCATCGGCACGGTCCGCTCCCGGGTGGCCCGCGCCCGCACCACGCTGATCGCCCTCCTGACGGACCCCGAAGCGGCCGCGACCCCGCCGAACCGACCGCCCCTCCATGACGCGGGACGCCTCTCCCCCGCGGTCCGCCCGGTCGCGCTCACACCGTCGTTGGTCTGATCACCCGCAGGCACACGAGGGAGGAGCCGGACCCGCACCGGAGGGACCGCCGCGCGCGCTGCCGACACGCCGCAGAGGTTGGAAAATGGACGGGTGAGCAACTACCTGGGAGGACTCAGGCGCCGGCTGCTCCGCTCGGCCGCGAGCCCTTCCGCCGCTCCCCGGCGCCCGGACACGGACGGCCAACGGGAGCGCGAGGAGCCCGCCCCTCCCGCCGGGGGAGGGGCGGGGCGGGCGCAGCGGCTGTCCTCCCTGCTGAGTGTGCGCAGCGTGGCCGGTGAGGTGTTCCTCCTCCAGCTGGCCCTCGTGGTCCTTCTGGTCGCCGCCGTGGTCGTGGTGCTCGTGGTCCAGGGCCGCAGCGCCGCCATGAACGACGCCCGGCACCGTACGCTCGCCGCCGCCGGGACGTTCGCGGAGTCCCCGGGGATCGTCGCCGCCCTGCGCAGCCCCCATCCCACCGCGCTGCTCCAGCCGAGCGCCGAGGCGGCCCGGAAGATCGCCGGGGTCGACGGCATCAACACGTACACGCTCAACGGGGTCACCATCACCCACAGCGACCCTCGGCAGCTCGGAAGGCACGTCGTCGGCCCGTTCTCCAAGGCGGCGGCCGGCAAGTCGTTCACCGAGACCTTCAAGGGGTCGCTGGGGCAGTCCGTGGTCTCGGTGGTCCCGGTCAAGGACGACCGGGGCGAGGTCATCGCCATCGTCTCCTCCCCCGTCACGGTCCAGAACGTCAAGGGCATGGTGAACCGGCAGCTGCCCGTCGTCCTCGGCGGCGCGGCCGTGGTGCTCGCGCTGTCCGCGGGCAGCACCGCCCTGGTCAGCCGGCGCCTGCTGCGGCGCACCCACGGCCTGGGGCCGGCCGAGATGACGCGGATGTACGAGCACCACGACGCGGTGCTGCACGCGGTCCGGGAGGGCGTGCTGATCGTCGGCGACGGCGGACGGCTGCTGCTCGCCAATGACGAGGCGCGGCGGCTGCTGGACCTGCCGGCGGACGCGGAGGGGCGTCCCGTGACGGGCCTGGGGCTGGAGGAGGGCATCGCCGAGCGGCTGGCGTCGGGCCGGGCGGCGACCGACGAGGTGCACATGGCGGCCGACCGGCTGCTGGCGGTGAACATCCGGCCCACGGCACCCTTCGGGTCGACGGGGACGGTCGTGACGCTGAGGGACACCACGGAGCTGCGGGCCCTGTCCGGCCGGGCCGAGGTGGCCCGGGAACGGCTGAACCTGCTCTACGCCGCGGGGGTGCAGGTGGGGACGACGCTGAACGTGGAGCGCACGGCGCAGGAACTGGCGGAGGTGGCGGTCCCGCGCTTCGCGGACGTGGTCACGATCGACCTGCTGGACCCGGTGCTGCGCGGCGAGGAGCCGCCCGAGGTGACCACCGAGATGCGCCGCACCGCCCGCGTCGGCCTGCGGGGCGACCACCCGCTCTACCCCGTCGGCCGGCTGATCCGGTTCGTGCCGTCGAGCCCGATGGCCGCAGGGCTGGCCGGGGGCCACGCGGTGCTGGAGGCGGACCTGCGCACCGCCCAGCGCTGGCGGGCCCAGGACCCGGACAACGCCCAGCGGCTCCTGGACCGCGGCATCCACTCGCTGATCGCCGTGCCCATGCGGGCCAGGGGGGTCGCGCTGGGGATGGCCGGGTACTGGCGGGCGCAGGACTCCCCGCCGTTCGACGAGGAGGACGTGTCCTTCGCCGAGGAGCTGACCGCCCGGGCCGCGCTGTCGGTCGACAACGCCCGCCGCTACACCCGCGAGCACACCGTGGCCGACACGCTGCAGCGCAGCCTGCTGCCCCGTGGCGTACCGGAGCAGACCGCCGTCGAGGTCGCGCACCGCTATCTGGCGGCCCAGGCCGGTGTGGGCGGCGACTGGTTCGACGTCATCCCACTGCCGGGCGCGCGGGTGGCGCTGGTGGTCGGGGACGTCGTCGGGCACGGTCTGCACGCCGCGGCCACCATGGGGCGCCTGCGGACCGCCGTGTACAACTTCTCGATGCTCGACCTCCCTCCGGACGAGCTCCTGAACCACCTGGACGAGCTGGTCGCCCACATCGACACGGACGAGCAGGAGTGGCAGGGGATCACCGGGGCCACCTGTCTGTGCGCCGTCTACGATCCCGTCTCGGGGCGGGTGTCGGCCGCGACCGCCGGTCATCCGGGGCCCGCCCTGGTGCTCCCGGACGGCACGGTGTCCTTCCCCGAGGTGCCGGTCTCGCCGCCGCTGGGTCTGGGCGCGGGTCTGCCCAGGGAGACCGCGGAGCTGACCCTGCCCGAGGGCTCCACGCTGGCGCTCTTCACCGACGGGCTGATCGAGGGCCGGGACCGTGATCCCGACGCGGGTCTGGCCGCTCTGCGCGCCGCCCTGTCCGGGCCCGCCCGCACCCCGGAGGAGGCCTGCACCGCAGTCATAGACGCGGTGCTGCCCACCCGGCCCACGGACGACATCGCGCTGCTGGTGGCCCGCACCCGGCTGATGGACCCCGCCCGGATCGCCGGGTGGGAGGTGCCCCCGGATCCCGCGGAGGTGTCGAAGGTGCGCAACGCCTGCGCCCGCCGCCTGTCGGAGTGGGGTCTGGACGACATCGCGTTCACCACGGAACTCATCCTCAGCGAGCTCCTGACCAACGCCATCCGCTACGGGACCGAGCCGATCCGGGTGCGGCTGCTGTACGACCGCCACCTGATCTGCGAGGTCTCCGACGGGTCCAGCACGTCCCCGCACGTACGCCGGGCCGAGGACACCGACGAGGGCGGCCGCGGGCTGTTCCTCGTGGCTCAGTTCGCCCAGCGCTGGGGCACCCGGTACACCCCGCGCGGCAAGATCATCTGGAGCGAGCAGGCCCTCCACGAGGGGGGCGCGCCGTCCGAGGAGGTCGGGGAGGAGGAGCTGCTGGCCGGGTGGGACGACGAGCCGCTCTGAGAACGCGCCGGCGGGGAGCCCGCCGCGGAGAACGACGGCGGGGAACGACGGCGGACACCGCCCGCTGGGACTGCGCCGCCGGGGCCGGTGAACGTACGCTGGATTCGACCGGTACGCGATCGCCCGCCATGGAGCCTTAGTGCCCGCACCTCGTCTCCGGACAGCAGTCGTCGCCGCCTCCCTGGCCTTCACGGCGGCGTCCCTCGGCGCCTGCGGAGAGGAATCCGTCTCTGCTCCCAGGGCGCCCGCGGTGGCCACCTCCGCCCCGGACGCCGGCGGCATCACGGCTCTGACCGCGGCGGCCAGGAAGGAGGGCGCGCTCAACACGATCGCGCTCCCGGCCGACTGGGCGAACTACGGCGCGCTCATCGACGGCTTCGAGAAGAAGTACGGGATCAAGGTCAAGGTGGAGAATCCGGAGGGCACCAGCCAGGACGAGATCAATGCCATGAAGGAGCACCGGAGCGGGGGCCTCGCCCCGGACGTGATCGACGTGGGGGACCCGTTCGCCCGGTCCGCGGCCCAGCAGGGACTGCTCGCCCCCTACAAGGTCGCCGCGTGGGACGAGATCCCGAAGGAGCAGAAGGACCCGAAGGCCCGCTGGAGCAACAACTACGGCGGATACGTCTCGATCGGCTGCGACGCCAAGCGCGTGAAGACCTGCCCTTCGACCTTCGACGACCTGCGCAAGCCCGAGTACAAGGGCAAGGTCGCCCTCAACGGCGACCCGACGAAGTCCGGATCCGCCTTCGCCGGCGTGTGGGCGGCGGCCCTCGCGAACGGGGGTTCCTTCGACGACATCCAGCCCGGCATCGACTTCTTCGCCGAGCTCGCCGGGAACGGCAACTTCATCCCGGTCGAATCGACCCCGGCCACGATCGAGAACGGCACGACCCCGATCAGCATCGACTGGGACTTCCTGAACCTCGGGTACGCCGACGAGTTCCGGGACAAGGGCGCGGACGTCGACTGGCGGACCGCCATCCCGTTCGACGGCAGCTTCGCCCAGTACTACGCCAGTGGAGTGAACAAGGACGCCCCGCACCCCGCGGCGGCGCGCCTGTGGGAGGAGTACGTCTTCAGCCCTGAGGGCCAGAACATCCGGCTCCGCGCCTACGCACGCCCCGTGCTCATGGACGCCATGAAGGAGGACGGCACCCTCGACAAGGCCGCCGCGGAGAACCTGCCGACGGTGGAGGGCACGCCGGCGTTCCCGACGGAGGCACAGCGGGACAAGGCGAGGGAGACCGTCAACCGGAACTGGGCCGAGGCCGTCACGCGCTGAGGGCTCGCGTCCGGAAGGGGGATCGGACGGCGTTCACGTCGATGCCGTCGGGTTCGGGCCCGTCGCCTCGGGGCCCTCCGGTGCGAGCAGCCCGTGCCGCTGCGCGAGGGCGCCGAGTTGGAACCGGCTCGTCGCGCCCAACTGCCGCATGATGGCGGAGACATGGCGCTGGCAGGTACGCACCGAGATGCCCAGCGCGCGGGCCGTGGCCCGGTCGTCCTCGCCTTGGGCCAGGTGCCGCAGGATGGATCGTCTCACCTGATCGGCGACGTCCTGGACGAGGGCCTTCTCGCGCGGCTTGGTGATGTGCTCGCCCGTGACCCAGAGCAGTTCGATCATCTCGGCGACGAACGCGACCAGTTCCGGGCTGCGCACGAGCAGCGCGCCGCCCTCCACGTCGTCGAGGGGCAGGACGAGCAGGGTCCGGTCGAAGACCAGGCAGCGGATGAGGCCGCCCGGGACCGTTCTGGCCTCGGCTCCGAGCTCCGCCAGTTCGGCCTCGTACCGCATGGTCGGCGGGTCGAAGCGGGCCGAGTGCTGGTACAGGGTGCGGACCCGCACGCCGCGCGCCGGCAGGTCCCGGTTGCGGTCGCGCGCGCGGAGCAGGTCGGCGGCGGGCCGGGGGCCGCCGGGCCGGGCGCTGAGCAGCTCATGGCGACATTCCGCGGCCTGCTGGTCGAGGACGCGCTGCACCTCGGCGGGCGACTCGACGCGTTCCAGCGGGGGCCCCTGGAGGACGCCCCGGCGGGCGGCGTGCACGATGGCGAGCTCCGCGAGTTGCCCACGCATACGCAACAGGTCGAGCTGGGCGCCCTGCACCCGCTCCTGCCAGCGCTTGAGCAACTCCTCCGAGACCTCGGTCGGGTTGGCGGCCGCGAAGCAGTCGGCGCCGATCGGCCGGACGAGCCCGTTGGCGAGGAGGCCGTCGAGGGCGCGCAGCAAGGTGTCGGGGTTCTCGCGGGCCGATAACCGGCTTCTGCGGAGGGGACCGTGTTCAGCGAACTCGCGGTAGAGGTCCATCTCAGCGGAGGTGAGCCCCCTGGGCCGGTGGCGGTCCTGCGGGCGCTTCAGTGTGACTGTGTCCATGTCGCCGCTCTCTCGTTCGCATCCGTCGCGATCGCGATGCTAGAAGAGTCCGGGCCGCGGCGGGGCGCCGGGAACGTGTATCGGACATGCTTTATCCGGGGGCCACTGAGGACCGACGGCAGTGGCAAATGCGCTCCCGCCGCCGGGATTTGGGGGAGACCACGCGACGGCCCGCCGGACGGGAGGCCGCCGCGCGGCCGGTCGGAGCACCCGCAGAAGAGGCCGGAAATTTCTGCAAGCACTTGCTGTCGTCTTTCCGACAGTCCACAACACGACGGTCGGACCCCGTTGGAAGGCGGCGGTCGGCGCCCCGATGCTGGTCGAGGCGCGCCGACCCCTGATGCGCGCCGAGCAGGAAGGACGCCCCACATGAATCGTCACGGCCGCGCGGTCAGCCGTTCGCCGGATGGACCACCTCGACCCCCCGCTCCCGCAGCGCCTCGACCGCCGGGGAGTCACCGGGGGCGTCCGTGACGACGAGGGCGACCTCCTCCATCGAACAGATGCGACCCAGCGCGGTGCGACCGATCTTGTCCGCCGTGGCCACGAGGATCACCCGCTGGGCCGCCGCCACCGCGGCCCGCTTCACCTGGACGTCGTCGAGGTCGTAGGCGGTGGCGCCCCGGACCGGGTCGACGCCGCAGCAGCCCAGGACGAAGGTGTCGAAGCACAGGTCCTCGAAGGTCTGCACGGGGGTCTGCCCGTGGAACGAGAGTTCCTCGGCGCGCACCTGCCCGCCGGGCATCACCAACTGGATGCCGGATTGCCCGGAGAGGGCGAAGGCGGCGTGCAGGGAGAGGGGGGTGACCGTGAACTGACGGCCGGCCATGGCCTTGGCGACCGCCACGGCGGTGGTGCCGGTGTCGAGGGCCACGGTCTCGCCGTCGGTGAGCAGATCGACGACGGCCCGCGCCAGCCGCTCCTTGGCCTGCGTCCCGGACATGGCCCGGATCGCATAGGGCGGCTCGACGCCGCCGGGCAGGCTGCTGACGGCACCTCCGCGGACCCGGCGCAGCGCGCCCCGGGACTCCAGCACCTCCAGGTCCCGCCGGATGGTCATCTCCGATGCCCCGGTGGCCTGGGCCAGCTCGGCCACGGTCGCGCGGTTCTGCCGCACGAGCAGTCCGACGACGAACTTGTGCCTCTCGATCACGTTCATGTGTCTGCTTTTAGCACAGACGAAGCCGTCAGAGGCGTCCCGTGAACGTTTCGCACACCCGATCTGTTGTAACGAACATCCATCCTGAGTAGTGTGAGCGAAACCATGTGAATTTTGGGCTGTAGTGAACGTCGAATCTGTTCATTCACCCGGGGACGATGAGGAGAGCCATGTCCGCCACCAGTGAGGCCGACCTGCCGGAAGCGGGAAGGCCTCTCCTCACCACCGTCGCGATCACCGCCTCGTGCGTCGCGTTCGTGGTGATCGGCGCCCTGCAGGCGCTCTACGGGCCCGCGATCCCCGCCTTGCGGGAGGAGTACGGCATCAGCCCGGCCGTGGCCGGGCTCAGTCTCAGCGCCCACTTCGTCGGCGCGCTGGCGGGCGTGCTGATCTACCACCTGCTGCGGGGCCGCCTGAACAACCGGGCGCTGCTCGGCGGCTCCTACGTACTGATGGCCGCCGGTGCCGCGGTCTTCGCCTTCTCGCCGAACTGGACCCTGGCCCTCGCCGGGACGTTCGTCATCGGCCTGGGGTTCGGAGGCATCGACTACGGCCTCAACCAGCTCTTCGCCGTCGGCTTCGGCCGCCGCAGCACCGCCATGCTCAACCTGCTCAACGGGCACTTCGGCATCGGCGCCATCGCGGGCCCGGCCCTGATCGGCTGGCTCGGGGCGGAGAACTACCCGGAGATCTTCGTCGGGATCGGCGTGGTCAGCCTGCTGATCCTGGTCACCCTGGGCGGGGTGGCCGCCCGGGAACCCCGGCCCGAGCCGGCCGAGGGCACCTCGGCGGGCGGGGCCCGCGTACTCCCGATCATCGCGGCGTTCATCGGCATCTACGTCCTGCACGTCGCCATCGAGACGGGCGTGGGCGGCTGGGAGCCCACCCACCTCGAAGCCGTCGGATACGGAGCCGCCACCGCCGCCACCGCGACCTCCGCGTACTGGGCCGCCATGACCATCGGCCGGTTCGTCGTCGCGCCCCTCAGTCTGCGCTGGTCCGCGCCCTCCATCCTGATCGTCTGCTGCGCGGGCATGGCCGGGTTCCTGCTGCTGGCGACGGTTCCGGCCCTCGCCCCGTACGCGTACTTCGGCGTCGGCCTGATGATCGCGCCGATCTTCCCGACCTGTCTGCCCTGGCTGAACCGCGCCGTTCCCGGTGTGGCCGCGGCCGGCGCCTACGTGATCGCCGCATCGATGATCGGTGGCGTGGCCTTCCCGCCGCTGTTGGGCGGCGTCATCGACACCATGGAGGTGAGGACGGTGCCCCTGGTGCTGTTCGCCCTCGCCGTGGTGTGCGGCGTCCTGAGCCTGTGGCTGCGGCGGTGCGCCCCCGACCCCGGTGGGGTGGACGACCCCCGCACGTCGGGGCGCACGGACGCCGTCGCCACCCCGTGACGTGAACGACGCAAGGAAGCGGAAGCATGAAAGCCAAAGCCGTTCTCTTCGACATGTTCGGCGTGATCGCCCGCGTCCAGTCCGCCGAGTCCCGGGGCGTACTGGAACGCACGGCCGGCGGCGACCCCCGTCTCTTCCGGGAGGCGTACTGGTCCCACCGCGCCCCCTACGACCGGGGTGAGATGGCGGGCCCCGACTACTGGCAGAAGGTCTGCGCACGGCTGGGGGTACCGCTCGACGACCGGCTGACCGCCGATCTGATCGCCGCCGACATCGCGAGCTGGAGCGAGGTCGACCGGAGCATGGTGGACCTGCTCGGCCTCCTCGCCGAGCGGGGTTTCGTCCTCGGCCTGCTCTCCAACATCCCCGAGGAACTGGCCGCCCACTACGAGGCAACCCACCCCTGGCTGGGGAGGTTCGCGGTCCGCGGCCTCTCCTGCCGGATCGGCAGCGCCAAGCCCGAGCCCGCCTCCTACCAGTGGTGCCTTCGCGCACTCGGACTGCCCCCCGGGGAGGTCCTGTTCGTCGACGACCGGGCCGACAACGTCCGGGCGGCGCGCGACCTCGGACTCCAGGGGCACCTGTTCACGTCCCCGGAAGAGCTGAAGGCCGTGCTTTTCCGGCCATGAATCACGGTGCGAGCAGATTCACGTCCACAATTCGCCTCTTGTCAAGGCCTGTTGGAATGTGATCGGATATTCGAGAAGGCGCAGCCGCGAGATCCCCGTCCGTGACGGGTGAAGTATTCCGGGCCGCCACCACCGGCATCGAGCCGAATCCCCATCCCATTCCACACCACGCGTTCCCGTCGGACGTGAGTTTCCCTCACCGTCCGCGACCGTGATGCTTTCCCGACCCGTGTGAGAGAGAACCATGGATACCAAAGACGTCACCGATCACATCTATTACCCCGTCAGCGACTTCAAGATGGCGCGTGGTGAGGGTGTCTACCTCTACGACGAGGACGGGAACAGCTACCTCGACTGCGCTTCGGCGACGTTCAACCTGAGCCTGGGCTATTCGCATCCGGCCGTCATCGCCGCCATGAAGGACCAGCTCGACAAGGTCGTCCACATCACCTCCTCGTACCAGAGCGACCCGGTCAACGGGCTCGTCGAACGGCTGGTGGACGTGTCCCCGGCCGGACTGACCAAGGTGCACCCCAAGGTTTCCGGCGGGTCCGCCGCCAATGAGGGCGCCATCAAGATGGCCCAGTTAGCCACCGGGAAATCCGAGGTCATCACACTGTTCCGCAGCCACGTGGGACAGACGATGATGATGACGTCGATGTCGGGAAACTCGTTCCGTCGCGAGCCGTTCCCCAACCTCTTCCCCGGCAGCCTCCAGGTACCCGACCCGTACTGCTTCCGCTGCTTCTACGGGCAGCAGAAGGACTCTTGCGGGCTGATGTGCGTGGACCGGCTGGAGGACTTCGTCGACTACGCGAGTTCCGGCCGCGTCGCCGCCGTCCTCATCGAGCCGATATCCGGAAACGGCGGCAACATCGTGCCCCCGGACGGCTACATGCAGAAGCTGCGGGCGTTCTGCGACGAGCAGAACATCGCCCTCATTTTCGACGAGATCCAGACGGGCATCGGCCGCACCGGCCACATGTTCGCGGCCCAGTACTTCGGCGTCGAGCCCGATGCCATCACCACGGCCAAGGGACTCGGCGGTTCGGGTGCGCAGGTCGCGGCGATCCTCACCAACGAGCGGCTCGCCGGCCTCCCCGCCAGCCACCACTCCTTCACCTACGGCGCCAACCTGCTGGCCGCCGCGGCGGCGAACGTCACCCTCGACATCGTGCGGCAGCCGGAGTTCCTGGCCAACGTCACGCGGACCGGCGATCACATCATGGAACGCCTCCACGACATGAAGCGCCGCTACCCGGCCATCGTGGACGTCCGCGGCGTCGGCCTCATGATCGGTTTCGAGATCGCCGAGGCGGACGGCAAGCCGGCCGTGAAGCTCACCAACCACCTCGCCGCCAAGGCCATGGACCACGGCCTGATCCTGCGCACCTCGCGCTACGGCTACGGCAACGTCCTCAAGATCCGTCCGCCGCTGATCCTCACCATGGACCAGGCCGAGGAGATCTGCGACAAGCTGGAGAACCTCTTCCTGGCGGAGCTGGCCCGATGAGCGCCGCGAACCCGACCGCGAACCAGACGGCGAACCCGATGAAGGAGCTGCTCACCTCCCTCGGGCAGCACGTCCGCTCCGAACTGCTCGCCTACGAGGCCCACGGGCGTGAGCGGACGGTCCACGGCGACTCGCCCGGCGGCGATGCCCAGTTCGACGTCGACGAGGTCGCCGAGAAGGCCGTACTGGACTACCTCCGCGCCCACGCCACCGTCCCGACCGCCCTGTACACCGAGGACGGCTCCTACGTGGAGCTCGCGCCCGATCCGCAGGTCCTCCTCGTGGTCGACCCGATCGACGGGACCCGCCCCACCTCGGCGGGGCTCGAAATGGGCATGGTGTCCATCGCGGCCGCCCCCTACGGCGACGGAGCGCCCACCCTCGCCGACGTCGACGCCGCGTGCCTGGTGGAGATCAAGAGCGGTGCGTGGCTCTACGGTGACGACCGCGCGGGACTCGACAGCGGCGGCTTCCCCGCCCCCGTGCCGCGGCTGAGCCGGAACACCGACCTGACCCGCATGTTCTGGTCGATCGAGTTCAACGGCCACCCCATGGACCTGATGACCGAGGCCTACGGTCACCTCGTCGACCGGTCGGCGAACACCGGAGGCATCTTCGTCTTCAACAGCAGCACCTTCTCCGTCTCCCGCATCATCACGGGCCAGCTCGACGCGTACGCCGACATCGGCAACCGCGTCCTGCGCGACCACCCGGACACCGAGGAGGCGTTCCTTCGGGTGGGCCGCGGCTCGATCCTGCACCTCTTCCCCTACGACATCGCGGCCGTGGTGTACCTCGCCCGGCTGGCCGGTGTCGTGATCACCGACGCCTACGGCGACGACCTCGGCAGCACCTCCCTGGTGGACCTCGGCCCGATGAACCAGAAGTCCTGCATCGCCGCGGCCACCCCCGAACTCCACAAGCAGCTCCTCGAATCCATCCGCTGGGACCTCGGCCGCGGTGTCGACGCGTCCGCGAGGGAGGCATCATGAAGGCCCTGACGCTCACCGCCGACCGCACGCTCGCCCTGGTCGACCACCCCAAGCCCGAACCCGTGGCCGCCGACGACGTCGTCATCCGCGTCACCCAGAGCGGCATCTGCGGCACCGACCGCAGCGTGCTCGTCGGCAAGTTCCCCGCCGAGACCGGCGTGGTGATGGGCCACGAGGCCGTCGGCGTCGTCGACGCCACCGGTCCCGGCGTCACCCGTTTCGCGGTCGGCGACCGGGTCATCGTCAACCCCACCCTGTACTGCGGCACCTGCTCCACCTGCCTCGAAGGGCACTGGAACTTCTGCGGCCACAAGGCGGGCACCGAGGTCGGACTGGACTACGACGGCTCCTTCGCCGAGTTCATCCGCCTCCCCGAACTGTTCTGCCACGCGATACCCGACGGCATGAGCTTCGACCGCGCCGTCGTCGTCGAGCCGCTCGCCTGCGCGCTGAACAACATCGAGGCCGGCCGGCTGGCGCCGGGCGAGACCGCCGTGGTCGTCGGCGCGGGCCCGATGGGCGTCGTCACCGCCATGGCCGCACAGCTCTACGGGGCCACCGTGCTGCTGGTCGAGCCCGACCCGGTCCGACGGCGCCTCGCGCAGGAGGTCTTCGAGGCCCCCGAGTTCGCGGGCCGCGTCAGCCTCCACACCCCGGACGACCCCGAACTCGCCGCACGCGGCGACCTGGTCGTCGACTCCGTGGGCAACCTCCTGGAGCAGGGCATCCGTTACGCCGCCGTGCGCGGCCGGGTCGTCGTGATGGGCTTCAACAGCAACGCCTCCGCCACCGTCCGCCCGCTCACCCTCCTCCAGCGCGGGCTCCAGATCATCGGCGCCGGCGACTACAACAGCATGATCTTCCCCAGGGCCGTGGAGCTGGCCCGCCGGCTGCCGCTGGAGCGCGTGGTCACCCACCGCTTCGCCCTCGCCGACCACGAGGAGGCGTTCAAGGCCCTGGCCGCCGTCCCGGGCGCGGAGTACGCCGCGCTGAAGGTCGTCCTCGTACCGCCGTACGCCGGGGCCGACGCATGAGCCCGGCACCGCGCACCCGGCTGGCCGGCGCGCTGGTGCCCGACGCGGCCCGGCCGGTCGTCGTCGGCGAGTACCCGTACTACCGGGCCGATCCCGCCAACTGGGCGTCCAACCTGCGGGAACTGCGCGCGCTGGGCGTGGACGTGGTCTCCTGCTACCTGCCGTGGCGGTTCCACGAGACCGGTGAGGGGGAGGGCCGCTCCTTCGACTTCACCGGGAAGAGCGACCCGCAGCGCGACGTGGTCTCCCTGCTGGAGCTGGCGGAACGCGCCGGGCTGGGCGTGCTGCTCAAACCCGGCCCGTTCATCCACGCGGAGGTCCAACTCGGCGGGCTGCCCGACCGGCTGTGCGGTCCGGACCGCACCCCCTACCGCGGCCTGGACGGCAGCGTCCTCACCTCCCAGGGCAGACCCCTGCCCAGCCTCCTCGACCCGGTGGTGCGGGCCGAGACGGAGGTCTGGCTGAAGGCCGTCGCCGACGAGGTCGTCGCCGGGGCCGTCGCCCCCGGCGGCCCCGTGGTCGCCCTCCAGCTCGGCAACGAGGGCACCGCGGGAGACGCCCACCTCCCCGTGGACGCGCAGGACGCCTCGCCCGCCGCCCGCGAGGCCTTCGCCCGCTGGCTGGCCGGACGCGGCCTGCCCGACGAGGCCGCGCTGACCGGCGAGGACGTCACCCGGTGGACCAGTGCCCTGCGCCGGCTGTGGTCTCAGTGGTCCGGGCACGCCATCGTCGACGTGTGGGACTGGATCTCCGGGCTCTTCCCGGCGGGCCCGGTCCGGCTGGCCAACGTGCCCCTGACCGGGACCGCGGCGCCGCGCGCCGCCCTCGACGCCTGGGCGACCCGGCAGCGCGCCGTCCAGGGCTCGGCGCACCTGATCGGGCACACCGAGTGGGTCGGCAACCCGGCGCGCGACACCGGCGCCTTCGGCTCCCACCTGACCGGGATCCTGCTCGGCGGGACCGACGTGGTCGAGGCCAACTGGGGGTTCACCTGGACCGACGAGACCTTCGCCGAGCCGGCCACGCCCGTCTTCAACGCCCTGCTGGCCCTGGTGCTGGGCTCCACCACCGTCAGCGTCTACACCGCCTGCGCCACGGGCACCTGGGGCGCCCTGGTGGACATGGACCCCGACGGACTGCGCTCCGAAGGCGTCGACCCGGACCTCCACGCACCGCCGTACAGCCCCGGGGCGCCGCTCGCCGAGTCCGGCGCCCACCAGGCCAACGCGGAGGGCCTGCGCCTGCTCTCCGCGTTCCTCGACCGCTTCGGCGACGTGCTGCTCTCCAGTACCCCGGACCACGACGCGGTGGTGCTCGTCGACCGGACCCTGCCGGAGGCGGGCGCCTGGCAGCGCACGGGCCGTACCGTCCTCGCGGAACTCGCCGACGCCGTCCACGAGGAGCTGGCCCGCTCCGGCCGGCTGATCGTCCCGGCCTGGCTCGACGCTCCCCCGGGACCGCGCGCCGACGGTACGGAGCTCCCCGTGGCCGTGCTGCGGGCCGGCCGGCCCGACGGCTCCGACGGCCCCGGTGTGCTGACGCTCCCCGCGGGGCGGTCCGCCGACGGAGCGGTCGCGGCCTTCGTGGCCTCGTTCGCCGCGGCGCTGCCGGTCCAGGACGGGCCGCGGTGGACGACGGCCCACGGCAGGGCGCGCGTACTGAGCCGCTCCGGGCCGGCGGGCGTCCGTATCCTCGGCGCCTTCAACCCGACCGACGGCGAGGACCGGGTCACCGGCGACGACGGCGCCCGGGCCCTGGAGCTGCCCGCCGGGTCCGCCGCCGTGATCGTCAGCCGCGACGGCGAACTCCTGGGCTGGCTGGCCACCCCCGAGCCGCCGTCGACCACCCCCGTCGCCCTCACCTGGGGCGGTGAACAGGCCGACGCGGCACGCGTCCGGGCCTCCTGAGAACGCGGGCGGCGGAAGGACGCACCTGACGGCGCGCCTTCCGCCGCCCGCTCACAGCCGCCGTCGGCCCGTGCCGGTCAGCCGGTGCAGGAGCCGTGGCGGCCGGCGCCGTTCGCGAACCGGTCGGCGCCGGACCGCGTCTCCCCCGCGGTGAGCGGGACGAGGCCGTGGCGGTGTTCGGACGCCAGCGCCTCCCGCTCCCCCAGACCGTGCTGTTCCCGTACGGAGAGCCGGTCGTGCCGCAGGCACAGCTGCGGGAACCCGGCGATCTCGCGGGCCAGCCGCTCCGCCGCGCCCCGGGCTTCCCCCGGCGGTACGAGACGGTTGACGAGGCCGATCGCGTGGGCTTCGGCGGCGGTCACGGGGCGGCCGGTGAGGATCAGGTCCATGGCCCGGCTCTCGCCGATCAGGCGCGGCAGCCGCACCGTGCCGCCGTCGATCAGCGGCACGCCCCAGCGGCGGCAGAACACGCCGAAGGTGGCGTCGTCCTCCGCCACGCGCAGATCGCACCAGAGGGCGAGTTCCAGTCCGCCGGCCACGGCGTGGCCGCTGATCGCGGCGATGACGGGTTTGGTCAGGTTCATGCGCGTGGGGCCCATCGGCCCGTCGCCCTCCGCCTCCACCCGGTTGCCGCGGTCGGTGCCGACGGCCTTGAGGTCGGCGCCGGCGCAGAACGTGCCGCCCTCGCCCCACAGCACGGCGACGGACGCGTCCTCGTCCTCCTCGAACTCACGGAAGGCGTCGGCGAGCAGGGCCGCCGTCGGACCGTCGACCGCGTTGCGCACCCCGGGGCGGGCCAGGACCACCGTGAAGACGGGGCCGTCGCGTTCGATCCGGACGGCGGGCGGTTCGGAGGTCGTGGCCACGGCGGAACTCCAGGGGTCCATGGGTGCTGTCGGATGTTCGGGGGCGCGGGGCATCCCTACCCCTCCGGGGTCTCCTCCACCAGCCCGGTGACCTCCTGTACGTGCCGCAGGCTCGGCGCGGCCAGTACGTCGTTCAGCCGCTGGAAGGTCTGGCGCGCGGCGACCGCGTTCCAGTCGGCGGGCAGCAGTTCGGCGGGCAGGCCCGGGTCGAGGTAGGGCAGCCGGCGCCACTGGGTGAGCATCGGGACGTAGTGGCGGAACGCCTCGGCGCCGTCGATGGTGCCCTGCTCGTCCAGTGCCCCGGCGACCGGCCCGTACGCCTCGGTGAATCCGGCGTACTGCTCCTGGATCGCGGGGAAGTCCCACCACGAGCTGACCGTCCCGGGCAGGTCGCTGAAGGCGGCGTAGTCCGCGGCGAACAGGTGCACGTAGTCGCTCAGCCCGCGCCGGACGAGCATGTCCCGGGCGTCGCCGAGGAGCCGGCCCGGCGCCAGCCACACACCCGGGGCGATGTTCCCGAAGCCGAGCCAGGTCAGCCGGGTGCGCAGCTGGTAGCGGTACGAACGCTCGGACTCCGGGACCGAGAAGACGGCCATGGCCCAGCCGTCGCTCAGTTTCGCCGGCTCCAGGCTGCCGAAGATCCGCCGGTCGCCCTCGTCGAAGACGGGCTGCGCGGCGGGACTGAGCCGGTAGCCGGTGGCGCCGCGGCGCTCCGGTTCCAGGACGCCCTTCTTCTTGAGCCGGGAGATCGCGGAGCGCGCCGCCGGGCCGTCGACGTCCAGTTCGGACATCAGGGTGATCAGGTCGGCGACGGAGATCCACCCTCCGAGGCGCCGCAGGAACGCTCCGTAGACCGTGTTGATCAATGAACTGGGCCGAATCGGAGTATCCGCCATGATCGCCTTCCGTCGTGTGCGGACGCGATCCTACCCAGCCGGGGCGGTGGTGCCCCGTCCAGGTCGCGGTACGGCTCGGCGGGCTGCGGCGCACCGGCGGTCAGGCGTAGGCCCCGGACAGGAGGTGGCCCGCGCCGGGGGCCACCGCCGGGAGGTCCAGGGCCCGCAGCATCTGGTGGGCGGTGCAGACGGCCGCCGAGACCACGGGCTTGCCGAGGAGCTGTTCGGCCTCCTCGATGGCGCCCAGGGAGGGCATCTGCACGCACGCGGAGAGCACGACGGCGTCGGCGTCGCTGTGGTTCAGCGCCCTGGCCAGGCCCGGGAGTCGGGCGGGGTCGTGCGCGGCGACGTCCAGGTTGTTCGGGATCTCCAGCGCCTCGTAGTCGAGGACCTCGACGCCCTCGTGGGTCAGGTAGTCGACGACGGTCTTCGTCAGGGGCCGCATGTACGGGGCGATCAGTGCGATCTTCTTCGCGCCGAGGGTCCCCAGGCCGTGCACGAGGGCTCCGGCGCTGGTGACGACGGGTGCGGGCGCCCCGTTCTCCACGGTGCGCAGGTGCAGCCGCTCCTCGGAGGTGCGGTGGTAGCCGAGCCCCGTGCTCATGATGGCCACCAGGCAGGCGTAGCCGAGGACGTCGACGTGCGCGTCGGACAGCTCGACGGCGCACCGGTCGGAGTCGGCGTCCATGGCCTTGAGCTGCTCCGGTGTCACGTGGGTCATGCGCATCCGACTGGAGTGGAAGGTGAAGCGTTCGGGGGCGATGGACTCGCGGGCCCGAAGGATCGCCGGGACCTCGGTCTCCATGGTGACGTTGGAGCTCGGCACGATCTGGCCGATGCGGTAGGTGCGGGGGGACATGTGCGCTCCTCAGCGGGCGTCGACGACGGGGTTGGTCAGGGTGCCGATGCCTTCGACGGTGGCCTCGACGATGTCGCCGGGGACGAGGAACTCCGGCGGGACCATGCCCGCTCCGACGCCGGCGGGCGATCCGGTGGCGATGACGTCTCCCGGTTCCAGTGTGACGCCGGAGGAGATGTCGGCGATGAGGCGGGCGATGGGGAAGAGCATGTGGCGGGTGTTCGACTTCTGCTTGGTGACGCCGTTGACGCGCAGCGAGAGGTCGAGGTCCATCGGGTCGCGGATGTCGTCGGCCGTGACCACTTCGGGGCCGAACGGCGCGTAGGAGTCCTGGCCCTTGGAGAAGAACCACTGGCCGGAGCGGCGCTGGTCGCGGGCGCTGATGTCGTTGACGATGCTGTAGCCGAAGACGTGCTCGTACGCGTCCTCCTCGCTCACGCGGAACGCGGTGCGGCCGATGACCACGGCCAGTTCGCATTCCCAGTCCAGCTGGGAGGTGAGGTCGCCGTTGTGCAGGATCGGCCGACCGGGGCCGGTGACGGCGGTGGCGGGCTTGCTGAAGAGCACCGGGCGCGAGGGCCGTTCCTTGTCGGTGTCCAGGCTGCGGCTGGACTCCTCGACGTGTTCGACGTAGTTCAGGCCGACACCGATGATCTTGCCGGGGCGCAGTGGGGCGTGCAGCGAGATCTCGTCGGTCCGGTGCACGGCGTCGGCCGGCCAGGCCGCGGGGCCGCCGGCCAGCAGTTCCCGCGCGGCCTGCTGGGCCGGGGCGCCGGCCCGGACGAACGAGAGCAGGTCCAGCGGGAGCCGCACGCCGGCCCGGCTCGCCAGGACGGCGAGGTCGACGACGCGGTCGTCGATCCGGGCCCCGAGGCGGAGGGGTGCGTCGTGTGCGGTGGGGGTGTAGGTGACCAGGCGCATGGCTGCTCCTTGGGGTGGGAGGGGGGAGGAAGGGGGGAAGCGGGGTGCTCCGCCGCACCGGAGCCGGTGTCAGGGCCGGCGGGCGCCGGTGCGGCGGAGCGACTCAGGCGGCGGGCTGGCGCCCGCCGTTGTCGGGGTACGCCTCTTCCCGGAAGAAGCCCAGGGAGCGCATCACGGGGAAGTCGTCGAAGGAGAAGAGGCAGGCGTCCTCGGACGGGTCGAGGTTGTGGTGCTCGTGCCAGGCCCAGGAGGGGACGCAGAAGATGTCGCCCTGCCTCCACTCGAAGCGCTGCCCGGCGATCACCGAGACGCCCCGCCCCTTGGCCGCGGTGTAGACGACCGAGCCGGTGTGGCGGTGCGCGAGCGTGGCCTGGCCGGGGCGCAGGAGCTGCATGTGGGCGCTCATGGTGGGCATGACGGAGCCGCCGGTGAGGGGGTTGGTGTACTCGGCGATCACACCGTCGTACGGGGAGCCCTCGGTGGCCTTCGCGAGGTTGCGGAGGGCTTCGTAGGTGGGCTCCCAGGGGAAGGCGAGGAGCGGGGAGTAGGGCCGGGTCCACTTCTCCAGGCCGTACGGGAGCAGGTTGCCGCCGTAGGTCAGGACGGAGGAGTTGATCACCTTGCCGGGGGTCTGGTACAGCTCGGGATGGACCTCGTAGAAGCCCGCGTCCAGCGCGTTGACCAGGGGTATGTCCAGGCCGTCCTGCCAGATCACGGGAGCGTCCTCGGATTCGTTGCCGTGCTCGTGCCAGGTGCCGTTCGGCGTGATGGCGAAGTCTCCCGGTGCGACCTTCAGCTTCTGCCCGTCCACGATGGTCCACGCGCCGGTGCCCTCGTGCACGAAGCGCAGCGCGGCCGCCTGGTGGCGGTGGGCGGTCATGGCCTCGCCGGGTCCCATGATCTGGAGGCCGGTGTAGAGCAGTCCCACGGCGGCGCTGACGTCCTTGCGGCCGGGGTTGACGAGCATGACCACACGGCGACCGGCGTCGTCGGCCTTCACCAGGGGCAGGGCCTTGTGGACCAGCGGCCGCAGCTGCTCGTAACGCCACAGCACCGGGACGGACTTGGGCTGCGGGTACCAGGGCTCGATGTCGTTGGCGACGGTCCACAGGGCGCCCGCTTCGAGCTCGGCGAGTTCGCCGTAGTAGGCGGTGAGTTCGGGGCTGGTCGTCACCCGGGCGCGACCCAGCCGGCTGTCGTCGTAGTCGGTGGTCATGAGTCCTCCTCGATGGGGCCGGCCGTAGCGGCGCGGAGAGGTGCGGTGGGCGGGGGTGCCGTGCCGGCCGCGGTGTCGGATGCGAAGGTCACCGGGGTGCGGGGGCGGTCGTCGACGTGCAGCCGGAAGACGTCGAAGCGGTTGTAGTGGCCGACGATGTCGTGCATCTGCTTGGGCTGGACGCAGCGGGCGAGGTCGATCTCGGCGTAGACGATGCCCTCGTCGTCGACGAGCGGTTCGGTGACCGGACGGCCGTCGGGGCCGAAGATCCCGGAGAGCGCGCTGCGCGGGCGGGTGAACCGTTCGCGCAGTTCCTCGTCGTCCCCGGCGAGCAGGTCCACGATCTCCGGGGAGATGGTGGAGCAGGCCACGACGGAGAAGACCTTGCCCTCGAAGCTGTGGGCCGCCGTGCGGACCGCGATGGCGTCGGCCATGTCGTAGTCGGCGGGGGCCACGGGCAGGGCGATGTAGCAGGAGGCGTGGACGAGTTCGCCCTGTGCGAGAAGGGTGAAGCGGGCCAGGGTGTTGGTGTTCTCGCCGCAGGCCAGGGCGCCGAGCGGGCCGACGGGCGTCTGGTGGACCTTGAGCGAACTTCCGTCGCCGCCGGTCCAGGTGAGCTTCTCGGCCCAGGTGGGCACCAGCTTGCGGTGCACGCCGAGGAGTTCCCCGTCGGGTCCGATGGTGAGCAGGGTGTTGTAGAGGACGCCGAGGCTGTACGCACTGCGCTCGTTGACCCCGATGACGAGGACGACGCCGTGCCGGCGGGCCGCCTCGCGCAGCCGGTCGACGTGCGGGCCGGGGACGTCGACGGCGGAGCGCCGGAGCCGTTCGAACCAGGGCGAGCCCTGGACCGGGTTCATCGTCCAGTTCCAGTACGGGTAGCCGGGGACGAACACCTCGGGGAAGACGACGAGTTCGGCTCCGGCCGCGGCGGCCTCGGCGATCAGCGCGATCGCCTTGTCGACGGTGGCCGCGGGGTCCAGGTAGACGGGAGCGGCCTGCACGGCGGCGGCGGTGAAGCGTGGCAGATGGTCCATCGGGTCTCCAGGTCAGCGGCAGGTCGCCGCGGCGGCGGCCGGAACGGGCGGTACCCAGCGCTGGTGCACGGGCGGCGCGGCCTCGCGGAGCAGCTGGAGGCGGGGCGGGACGCGGTCCGTACGGGCGCCCGGCGGGCGGCCGCTGCCGGCCTTCCAGGAGGCGGGCCAGGGCGCCGCCGGGCCGCTGTAGCCCTGGGCGGCCGCGGCGTGCAGCGTCCACAGGGGGTCGTGCAGGTGGGCGCGGCCGACGGCGCACAGGTCGGCCCGGCCGGCCAGGACGATCGAGTTCACGTCGTCGTGGGTGGATATGGCGCCGACGGCGATCGTGGGGACGCCGGTGGCGTTGCGGATCAGGTCGGCGTACGGGGTCTGGTAGCTCCGGCCGTACCGGGGCCGCTCGTACGGGACGACCTCGCCGGTGGACACGTCGACCGCGTCGGCTCCGGCCGCGGCCAGGGCCCGGGCGATCTCCACCGCGTCGGCCTCGCTGGTGCCGCCCTCGGCCCAGTCCGCGGCGGACACGCGGACCACGAGCGCCTTCCCCTCGGGCCAGACGGCGCGCACCGCGCGCAGCACCTCCAGGGGGAAGCGGAGCCGGCCGGCGAGGCCGCCGCCGTACTCGTCGGTGCGCGTGTTGGTCAGCGGGGACAGGAACCCGGACATCAGGTGACCATGTCCGTACTGGAGTTCGAGGGCGTCGAATCCGGCCCGGTGGGCACGTTCGGCGGCGGCCGTGAAATCGGCGGCGATGGCGTCCATGTCCTGGCGGGTCGCCTCGCGCGGGATGCCGGCGAGTTCGTTCCAGGGCAGCGGGGAGGCGGCGACGAGCGGCCACCCCGAGGGGCCGAGCGGCGCGGCCCTGCCGTCGGGCCGGGGCACGGCGGTCGCGGCGCGGCGGCCGGCGTGGGTGAGCTGGATGCCCAGGCAGGTGTCCGACTGGCCGTGCACGAAGCCGGCGATCCGCCGCCAGGCGGCCTCCTGCTCGTCCGTGTACAGGCCCGGGCAGCCCGGGGTGGCCCGGCCGTCGGCGCTCACCGCCGTCATTCCGGCGAAGACCAGGCCGGCGCCGCCGAGCGCCTGCGTGCTCAGGTGGACGAGTTCGAAGTCGCCGGGGACGCCGTCACGCGCCGTGTACAGGGCGGTGGGCGGTACGACGACGCGGTTGCGCAGGTGCAGGCCGCCCAGCCGGAACGCGCGGAACATCGGCGGCACGGCTCCGGGGGCGCTGTCCGCGCCACCGGTCCCGATGGCCGGGGGCGCGCTCAGGGCGGCGTGCCAGGAGTCGACCGCGTCGGTGAACCGCTCGTCCCGTACGCGCAGGTTGTCGTAGGTGACGCGGCGGCTGCGGGTCAGGAGGTTGAAGGCGAACTGCCGCGGGTCCTGGCCCGTGTAGCGGCCGATGTTCTCGAACCATTCGAGACTGGCCTGGGCGGCGCGCTGGGTGGATTCGACGACCGGCCGGCGTTCGCCCTCGTACGCGGCGAGCGCCGAGGACACGTCGGGGTGTTCGTGCAGGCACGCGACCAGGGCGAGCGAGTCCTCCATGGCGAGCTTGGTGCCGGAGCCGATGGAGAAGTGGGCGGTGTGGGCCGCGTCCCCGAGCAGCACGACGTTGTCGTGGCTCCAGGAGGCGTTGCGGACGGTCGTGAAGCGGATCCACTTCGAGGCGTTGGGGATCAGCCGGTGGCCGTCGAGGTGGCCGGCCAGGATCTCCTCACACCGGCGGACGCTCGCGACGTCGCTCTCGCCGCGGGCGAACTCCCGTTCCGCGAAGGCCTCGAACCCCGCGCGCCGCCAGTCCTCCTCGGCCATCTCGACGATGAACGTGCTGCGCTCGCCGTCGTACGGGTAGGCGTGGACCTGGATGCTGCCGAAGTCCCCCTTCTCCACGATGAAGGTGAAGGCCTCGAAGACGCGGTCGGTGGACAGCCACATGTAGCGGCAGTGCCGCTCGTCCAACTCCGTGCGGAAGCTGCCCTGATACGTGTCGCGGGCCGTGGAGCGGATCCCGTCCGCGGCGACGACCAGATCGTAGCCGGCGGAGAGTTCCCCCACGGGCGGGGCCTCGGTTCCGTAGTGGACGGTCACCCCGAGGTCCGCGCAGCGCGTCTGCAGGATCTCCCGCAGCCGGTTGCGGTCCAGGGCGGCGAAGCCGTGGCCGCCGGAGACGTGGACCTCGCCGTCGTAGCGGACGTCGATGTCGCTCCAGCGGGCGAACTGCGCGGACATGGCGGCGAACACGGCCGGATCGGCCTGTGCGATGCCGTCGAGCGTTTCGTCGGAGAAGACGACGCCGAAGCCGAACGCGTCGTCGCGGGCGTTGCGCTCCCACACCGTGATCTCCCACTCCGGGGAGAGCTGCTGGGCCAGGGCCGCGAAGTACAGCCCGCCCGGCCCCCCTCCGATGACTGCTACGCGCACGGTGTTCCTCCAAGTGGTTCCGAGCAAAAGACTATGTCGCCGATTTGGCGATCGTCAAGAATTCGACACATCACGCGAAGAGCTCGGGCGCTTGGGGCCCGGCCTTGGTGAGGACCTCGCGGACGTCGTCGGGCCAGGCCGTGGAGCCGGTGGCGCGCGCGGCCGAGTGGGCGATGACCATCCGGCCGCTCGCGGCCACGCCCTCCCCCTCGCCCCGGACGGTGAAGGCGTAGTGGAGCGAACCGGTACCGACCTCGGTGACCCTCAGCTCGGTGCGGACGGCCTCGCCGAACCACAGCCGGGCCCGGTAGTCGGCCTCGAAGTGGACCCTGGGCGTGCTGCCGAAGAGGTGCGAGAGCCCCAGTCGCCGCAGCAGGGCGGCCTCGGCCGCCTCGACCCAGCGCACGACGGTGGAGTGGTGGTAGTGGCCGGCCGCGTCCGTGTCCTGCCATTCGACGCGCCGCTCGACGACGATGCTCGGCAGGTTCCGCACGAGGGCCTCGGGGCTTCCGGCGGCGCGGTCCTCCGCCCGGGACGGCGTCGGGACCACCCGGCGCGGGCCGGCGGATCCGGCGAGCCTGCGCAGTTCGGCGCGTTGGAGCTTGCCGTTGCTCGTGCGCGGGAGCTCGGTGACGAACTCGACGGCGCGCGGGTACTTGTAGGGCGCGACGGTCCGCTTCACGTGGTCCTGGAGTTCCTTGACCGTGGTCGCGTCGGGTGCGACCCCGGGGCGCAGGATCACGTACGCCTTGACGAGCATGCCGCGCTCGCCGTCCGGGGCCCCGACGACACCGCACTCCTCCACGTGGGGATGGGTGGCGAGGGCCTTCTCGACCTCGGGGCCGGCGATGTTGTAGCCGGAGGAGACGATCATGTCGTCGCTGCGGGCCACGTACCAGAAGTAGCCGTCGGCATCGCGGATGTAGGTGTCGCCGGTGAT
>NZ_JBIAUK010000049.1:0-45383 GCF_042892775.1 Streptomyces sp. NPDC001717
CTCCCGAAAAAACACCCGCGGGGGCGTTTGGACCCGGGGGTCGGCCCCCCCCCCCCCCCGGGGGCCCCCCGGGGGGGGCCCCCCCCCCCGGGGGGGCGGCCCCCCACCGCCGCGTGCGGTCCTCCCGTCGGCCAGGCTCTCCCGAAGCCGGGGTGTAGGGGGTGAGAACTGTCGCTGGGGGTAGGTGCGGGTCAGCCGGGCCGGTCGTCGTGACGTAGTAGGGACCTGCTCACCTCCAAAGATCGGCGTCCCGGTCTTGCCGGCCCCCCAGGTCGACAGGGACCCACCGAACCGGCCGCCCCGATGAGCAGCATGAGGACGGGGCCGCCCAGGGCCGCGGCCACCCGGTGGACCCTCTCCGTGGCGATCAGCACGTAGACGACGGTGAGCACCGCCACGGCCAGCCACGCGGTGACACTCACGGCGGGCCCGCCCAGCCCTTGCCGGGCTGATGCGGAGAGGGGGCGGGGTCGTCATCGGCGCGGCTTCGTTCACAGGTACTGCCGCGAGCACCCGCATCCCACGAGGGCCGCCCCGGAATCAAAGTAGCTCCAGGCCCCCACCATCACCTGACGCCCCTGCCCAGCGCAGGGGCCAGCACCCGTCTTCACGACCGACACGGCAGGGACCATCCCTCGGAAGCACCTGCTGTGGGCGTGCGCAGTGGCAGGCTCGGCACCCTCGGATCAGAACGGGCGAGACCCGTCTCGCAAAGCACTGCGCGTTCGGCCGCGCCTGGAGCCAGGCGTGCCACGCGCGGCCTACTGGGCAAGGCAGCGGCCGTCTTCCGGTGTCAGAAGCGCGTTGAACCCGCACTAACGGAAGACGGCCGCCGTATGTGGGGTGCGGGTCCGTCAGGCCCGGCACCATGGGCCGCCGTTTTAGGCTTGGCGGCCAGCCTTGAGGTCGGCCAGGAGTTCGGCCTGACCCTCCAGGACGCCGGAGAGGATGCCACGGGCGACCTTCAGGAGTTCGGCGATCTGGGGGTGGGTGATGCTGTAGTAGACGTTCGATCCCTCGCGGCGGGTGATGACCAGGTTGGCCTTGCGCAGGACGGCGAGCTGCTGAGAGAGGCTCGCAGCTTCCACCCCGATCTCGGGCAGCATCTCGGCGACCGCGTGTTCGCGTACCGACAGGAGTTCCAGGACGCGGATGCGGACCGGGTGCCCCAGCGTTTTGAAGAACTCCGCCTTCAGCTGGTACAGCGGCGTGCTCACTTGGGTACCCCTGCCTTGACTGCCCATCTCATCCACCCAGCCGTTCCTTCGCAGGGAGCGTCCGTTCGCCCCTCTTCACACCTTGCGACCTCCACAATTGCAGATCCCTGCAACTCGCGGGACCTGGCGGGGCGCCTTCGTGACGTTCGGCTCCCCCAAACGGGTCCTTCGCTGGTCAGGCCTTCTTGCGGAGCTCGGTCCTCAGGAGCAAGCCCTGACCTGCTTGGTGTTGCACCCGACCTCGCCGGGGCGGGAGGTGAGGGCGGTCGGTTGCGTCCGCGCCGAGATATCCGGCCAGGGACAACACGCCCAGGTCCTGGCGGGTGGTGTAGCGCCATTCGATCGTCATCGTCAGCTCCTCGGCTTCACAGGGGAAGGGTGATCCAGATGGCCTTGCCACGCCCGTCCGCATCCGCCTGTACGACGGCGGTGCCGCCGAGCTCCATCGTCATTTCGACCACCGTGGCCAGGCCGCTGCCCGGAGCGGTGGCGAGTGCACCGAACAGGGCGGGCTGGTAGGGGTGGCGGTCGTGGACGGCGAACGCAAAGACCTCCGGCCCGTGCGCGTACGTGACCGTGATCGTCGGGGACAGGACAGCGGCGTGACGGACAGCGTTGGTGACCAGCTCGGCCAGGATCAACAGGGCCGGGCCCACACTCGGATGGCGAAGTCCCACCCCGCACTCCACCAGGACCAGTTCGGTGGTCTCGCGGGCGATGCGCACGGCCGATCCCATGGCCGGCACGTCCAGGACGTGCTGGTAGGGCATCGTCCGGACATGGACGCTCACCGGCCCGCCTCCGAAACCGTGCGGGCCAGGCGGAACCCTGACAGCTGCTGCGGGTGCAGGCGCAGCAGGGTGTCGTGCGGGCCGTGCGCCCAGCCGGGCAGGGTGCGGCGGTAGTGGGCGGCTTCGTCCGGGTCTGCGATGACATCCGCCGGGCCGTGGGCGGTCACTGTCCAGCCGGTGCCGCCCGGACTGCGGATCTCATCGACCTGGTAGGCCAGCATGGCCCGGCTGGGGATGGAGGCGGCCTGCACGGGGGCTCGAACGACGAGGCGCCCGTATTCCATCACGTGCGCGGCCGGCCGGATGACGGCCAGCTCCCGCTGGACGTACACCAAACGGCCTTGGGAGGAGCCTTCGAGGAGCCACAGGGCCTCGGTGCCGGAGACCTCGATCATGCGGAGGTCGGCGGGGACGGTCATCGCGGGGCCTTTCGAATGCGGTGCGGTCGGTGATGCGTACGGGGCAGCAGGCCTGCCTGCTCCAGGTGTTTGCGGGCCCCGGCAATCGCCTCCGGGGTGGTGGCGTACTCGCGGCCCTCCAGACGCAGCAGGTCCAGGGCGCCGACCGCGTCCAGGGCCTGACGCTGGCCGGACCGGATACCGGAGGTCATCACGGCGATGCCGCGCCGGTTCAGCTTCTCCACCGCGTCTTTGAGGACGAGGGCGCCGGTGGCGTCCAGGGTGGTCACTCTCGCCATGCGCAGGATCACCACCCTCACGTCGGCGACCTCAGAGAGTTCGAGGAGGAAGCGGTGGGCGCTGGCGAAGAAGAGCGGTCCGTCGATGCGGTAGGCCACGATGTGCTCGGCCAGAAGGGCGTGTTCCTCCTCGCTGTGCTCCCCGGGGAGGTCCGGTCGGAAGTCCACCTGCTCCATCCGGGCCTGGTCGGCCACGGCTTTCAAGGCGAGGGCTCCCGCGACGACGAGGCCGATGATGACGGCGTACACGAGGTCGAGTACCAGAGTGGCCGCCGCTGTCAGCACGAGCACCGCGGCGTCCGACCGGGTCGCCTTCGCCATCGCGCGCAGTGAGCCGACCTCGACCATCCGGATCGCCGTCGCCAGCAGCACACCGGCCAGCGCCGCGAGGGGAATTCTGGAGACGAGGGGCGCCGCGGCGAACACGATCACTGCGAGCACCGCGGAGTGGGTGAGCGCGGCCAGCCGGGACGCGGCTCCCGTGCGCACGTTGACCGCCGTGCGGGCGATCGCGGCGGTGGCGGAGACTCCGCCGAACAGCGGGGCCGCGAGGTTGGCGATGCCCTGCCCGAACAGCTCCTTGTCCGGGTCGTGTTGCTGCCCCACCGTCATCCCGTCCGCCACGGTCGCCGACAGCAGGGACTCCAGCGCGGCGAGCGCCGCGACCGCGACCGCCGGCGCCAGCAGCGACCCGAACGCGGAAGCGTCCAGAAAGGCCAGGCACGGAGCGGGGAGCCCGGAAGGCAGGGCACCGATCGGGGCCGCCGCGTCGAGGTGGAAGACCTGCGCGATCACGGTCGCGGCGATCACCGCGACGATAGAGAAGGGGATCGTCGGCTTCCACCTCGCCCCGGCCAGCATCACCGCGGCGACGCCGGCGGAGAGACCGATCGCGGTCCAGTTCGGGAACGCCACGAACTCCACAAGTGCCTGCCAGGCCACCAGCAGGACCGTCTCGCCCTCCGGCTTGGCCACGCCGAGCGCGTTGGGTATCTGCTGGAGGCCGATCACGCAGGCGATGCCGAGGGTGAAGCCCTCCACTACCGGCGCCGGCACGTACCGCATGTACTGCCCGGCCCGCAGCAGGGCGAGCCCGACCAGGAGGACACCGGCCATCAGCCCGACCGTGAGGACGCCGCCGGACCCGTACTGGGCGACGATCGGCACCAGGACCACCGTCATCGCACCAGTCGGACCGGACACCTGGAGGTTCGACCCGCCGAACACCGCGGCCAGCGCCCCCGCGACCACGGCGGTGGCCAGCCCCGCTTCCGCACCCAGCCCGGAGGAGACACCGAATCCGAGCGCGAGCGGAAGGGCGACGATCGCGACGGTGAGTCCGGCCAGGAGGTCACGGCGGGGGCTGTGGCCCATGACCACGAAGTCGGCCCGGGCCGGGAGCACGGCGCGAACCCGGCCGGATGCGGAGGTCAGGAGGGTGGAGACGGTCATGAGGCCGGGACCTCGGACTCGCGCAGTTCCTCCAGCAGCTCGCTCTGCCCCGCCAGGACCTCGGTCAGGATCCGCCGCGCCGCCGGCATCAGCCGGGCAACGGCCCCGCCCGCCGGCCCGTACACGACGGTCGCGCCGTCACGTACCGAGGTGACGATTCCCGAGCGGCGCAGCACCGCGAGCTGCTGCGACAGCGCGGAGGGCTCGACCTCGATCGCGGCCGGCAGGTCCCGCACCGGCATCGGGCCGTCCTGCAGCAGCTCCAGAACCCTTATCCGCACCGGGTGCCCGAGCATCCGGAAGAACTCGGCCTTGGCCTGATACAGCGGAACCGGCACGGTCGCGCACCCTTCTCACCGCCCCCAGCGGGGCAAACGCCTGGTGCTCTGCCCGCGGCTACCTACGGACACAGCACCCACAGCATCTATGAAATTGCAGACTTCTGCAATTCAATGATTCTGCGATCCTCGGGCAGCTGAGATGTACAGTTCCTGCCCGGGCCTCGCCGAAACCCCCGTCGGCGGGGCCTCCCCATACCGGCCGCGAACGATCCAGCCCCTGACGCACGTATGCGATCTTGAGACCATGAGCAGCCCATGGCAGGGTCATCCCGCATGATCGATGAATTCGCGAAAGGCGACCTGCACGGGAGACTGCGGCGGGACCGCGAGGCGCTGCTCTGGAAACTCGACGGCTTGTCCGCATACGACGCCCGCCGACCTTTGACAGAGACCGGGACCAACCTCCTCGGCCTGGTCAAACACGTAGCCACCGTCGAGGCCAGGTACTTCGGGGAGGTCTTCGACCGCCCTTCCCCGGAACCGCTGCCCCGGTGGCAGGACTACAACGGCAGCGACCTGTGGGCGACCGAGGATGAGACCCGCGATCAGATCATCGGGTTCTACCGGCGCACGTGGGAACACTCGGACGCGACGATCAACGAGCTTCCCCTCAACGCTCCCGGCCACGTGCCGTGGTGGCCGGAGCCCAACCCCAACACGAACCTGTTCGCCATCATGGTCCACGTCCTCGGCGAGTCCAACCGGCATGCCGGGCACGCCGACATCCTGCGCGAGGGCCTCGACGGCCGGACCGGGGTGCGTCCCGAACACGAGACGCAGATTGACAAGGAAGCCCGCGCAGCCTACCGCGCGAAGATCGAGCAGGCCGCCAGGTCAGCCACACCAATCAAGGCTTAGCCCGTTTCCTAACGTCTCGACGCTCAGCGGTTAGACCTGATCAGAGCTTCAGCGGCCCGTAGGCGCCGTTCTCGAAGCCCGCCGGGGAGGGGGAGGCCTCGCTGCTGGTCCGCGGCACCGGGGGCGCCACAGGCCGGTTCCGGCTGGATACCCCGTGGCTGGGCCTCTCCGACGACAGCGAGGGCACCGACCAGCTGTCGGGCTGGGGCGCCGACGACGCGGACGCCGACGCCCTGGCCGCCCTGGCCGCGGGCACGGTCGGGCCCACGCTGACCCGGCCCACCGCGCCCGGTGCGGGCCCGCTCGCGATGCTCGGCGGCGTCCGGGTGACCGCAGGACGGGCAAGCACGTAGGCGCTCGCCGGCCGAGCGTGACCCCGGCGCACGCTGTCGAAGCCTCCAGGACCAGGTCGACGCCGCCGCGACCGTCATCATGACGCTCCTCGCCGGGAGCGCGTGTTGTGCGAGCAGTCCGCCGGGCGGTCCGCCGTCATCGTCCCCATCACCCGGAACACCGCGAACCGCCCCTGACCGGGCCCGGGTCGTTACACCCGCTCGCAGATGGCGATGTTGATCTCGACCAGTCCCTGCGGGAGCTCCAGCGGCACGACCAGCGACTCGCTGTCGACAGCCGGGAGCTTCGCGTCGGCTCCGGTCAGCAGGGTCGGCTCGGCCGGCTCGAACTTGAAGCCCAGGTCACAGAGCTTGGTGATCGCCCGGCCGGCCACCACGTTGGCTACCTCCGTGATGGTCGAGGTCACGATCTCCCGGTTCTCATCCGTGATCTCGTGGCTCGGATACTTCTCGAGGTTGGCCGACGGGGGCTGACGTTTTGTGATGCGAAGACCCGAGCCCTGCGTGACCGGGGAACGGCGCGACCGTTGAACAGATCATGCAGACTCTCACCGCTGCCGGTAGGCGAAGGCGGCTCCCGCTTGTGTCCGTGGCCGCACTCGTCATGGCGTACACCGCCGTCACCGGCCCGGTCCAGGCGGCCCAGCCTGCCGCCGCAGCCGCCAAGTTCTCCCAGCCCATTGCCCATGTGGTCTGGCAGGCAGGCAAGCCCTACTCGATCATCTGGACAGACGGCACTCCCGGTCAGCAGCCCCTCAAATTGATGAAGGGATCCGCCTCAGCTCTGCAGCAAGTCGTGGAGATCGCGAAGGTGGACGGCGCGGCCGGCAAGTACGACTGGGCGATCCCGGCAGATCTATCGCCCGACAGCACCTACGTCATCGCTCTCGGGAACCCGCCGGACATCGGGTACACAGGTCAGTTCACCATCAACGCCGAGGGCCCGACTACCGCTCCCGGCGGCCTGGCACGGCACCTCGTCGGGCCCCGCGATTGAGCCTTCCCCGCTCGGCTGGGCCACGCCGCGCACCCTCGTACTGGGGCAGCCGCCTGGACAGGCGCCAGATGCGAGCTCTCGGTTTCGTGACAGCGGTGCGAGCGACAGCGAGGCGATGTGCGTTGGTTCTGCGCGCGGGACCGCGGCGTGGCCGGGACACGAGGAAGCCGTACCGGGCGGCAGTGCGATGTCCGTTGGGGCCCATGGGCGCCGGGCCCGGGCGAGGACTGAACGGTTGATCGTGGCGTGGAAGGCCCCTGCCTGCGAGAGTGAACGCTGTTCACGCAGGAACGCGTCGCCGCGGAGTGCGTGATGCGGCCTGCGGTGCAGGCACACTCCGTCGTCCGCAAGACCTCCTGCGCGGCCTCCCGTGTCTCAAGCACGGCGAGCTCCCGCTGCACCACCTCGGCCACGAACGGCCGCCCAGACCCGGCGGACCCGTACACGCAGCCTCGAAGTCGGTGCGGTGTCCCGGCGTTCACCGCCGTCGGTTACAGGGCGGTGGCGGCGCGGACCAGTCCCGCGACCGCCGTTGAACGACTGTGTGGGGGCCAGGCGATGACCGTGGTGACGTGGGGGGCGTCGCTGACCGGTACGGCGGTGAGCCCGTCGCGCAGGCCCGTGCGGCCTGACTCCGGGAGGACCGCGCAGGCGCGGCCGAGGGCGATGAGCTGGGTGAGCTGGGTGTGGTCGCGCACCTGCGGTCCGGGTCCGTCCGGGAAGGTGCCGTCGGGGCGGGGCCAGCGGGGCAGGGGGAGGTCGGGAATGGCGGTGACCTCGGCGAGCCGCAGGTGGGGGCGGGTGCTGAGGGGGTGGCCTGCGGGGAGGATCGCGACCTGGCCCTCGGTGTGCAGGTCCTCGGTGTCGAAGCCGGCCGTGTCGTCGAAGGGCCGGTGCAGCAGGGCTACGTCGGCCCGGCCGGTGCGCAGCACCGCAACCTGCTCGCCCGGCCCGCACAGAACGACGTCGACGGCGACGGCGCCGGGCTCGGCGGCGTAGGCGTCGAGGAGTTTGGCCAGCAGTTCGTCGGAGGCACCCGCCTTCGCGGCCAGGACCACGGCGGGGCGGCCCGTCGCGGCGAGAGCGGCCCGGCGGGTGCGCCGTTCTGCGGCCTCGATGGCGTCCAGGGCCGCCCTCGCCTCCCGCAGCAGCACCGCCCCGGACTCGGTCAGGGCGACGCCCCGGCTGCCTCGCTCCAGCAGGGGGGCGCCCAGGCGTCGTTCGAGCCCGGCGATCGCCCGTGACAGCGGGGGTTGGGCGATTCCGAGCCGCAGCGCGGCCCGGCCGAAGTGCAGCTCTTCGGCGACCGCGACGAAGTACCGCAGCTCACGTGTCTCCACCCCGCCACCCTAACCGGGCCGGCCAGGAGTGATACCCAGGCGGTATCGCCGCGCACCCAGTCGGTCTTGGACGCCCTGCCCGGCGGGGGAGGAGCATCGGTGTCATGACTGAGACGAACACCGTGAACCACCCCAAGGTCGCGCTGGTGACCGGGGCCAACAAGGGCATCGGGTACGAGATCGCCGCCGGACTGGGCACCCTCGGCTGGACGGTCGGGATCGGCGCGCGAAACGAGGAACGGCGCGAGGCCGCCGTGGACAAGCTCCGCGCGGCCGGCGCCGACGTGTTCGGCGTGCCCCTGGACGTGACCGACGACGCGAGCGTGTCCGCGGCGGCCCGGCTGATCGAGGAGCAGGCCGGGCGACTGGATGCGCTCGTCAACAACGCCGGCATCACCGGCGGTACGCCGCAGGAGCCCACCACGGTCGACGTGGACCGGGTACGGGCGGCCGTGGAGACCAACGTGATCGGCGTCATCCGCGTCACCAACGCCCTCCTCCCTCTGCTGCGCCGCTCGTCGGCGCCGCGCATCGTGAACGTCTCCAGCAGCGTCGGCTCCCTCACACTCCAGACCACACCTGGCGCCGAAACGGGCCCGATCTCCATCGCCTACGCTCCGTCGAAGACGTTCCTCAACGCCGTCACCGTGCAATACGCCAAGGAACTGGCCGACACCCGCATCCTGATCAACGCCGTCTGCCCCGGCTTCACGGCGACCGACCTGAACGGCTTCCGGGGAGTGCGCACCCCCCAGCAGGGCGCAGCCGCTGCGATCCGGCTGGCCACCGTATCGGCCGACGGGCCGACGGGCCGCTTCTTCGACGACGAGGGAGAGGTCCCCTGGTGACGCGCTGCCGGTTCGCGCTACCACGGGGAGATGGCGTACGCGCGTCCTCGTGACCGGCGGCGTCACGCCATGTCGGTACCGGCCGCCGAGCCCGAGCCGCCGGCGGGCCACGAGGTGAGGGATCGAAAGCCGCCGTGCGTCTGTGACGAGTGGCCTGCCTTCCGGGTGACCACCAGGCTGCTTCGGGCCGGCCCTTCTGCCGGCCTGTTCGGCTCCGCCGGTGACGACCATCGAGCCTCGGCACACTGGCCGTGGCGGCGGGTGCCACGGCCGGATCCCCGAGCGCCCGGGGATGCACTGAAAGCGACCTCTGAGGACGACTTCCTCGAAGGGGGTCAGGTTTGTGGGCCCGGCGTGCTCGGGGATCAGCGGATCCTCCACGTGATGAGTGCCGCGTCGCAGGGCCTTCGTTGAAGGCGTCTACTGCGATGCACCGTGCGGCCCTAGCACGCGTACGGGGACGCCGTTGTGTTCGGCGTAGGCGACGACGTCGGCGGTGCCGCAGTATCCCCATGCCGGTTTTCCGTCCCACACGGCGAGGAAGCGAAGTTTCGCAGTTGTGAGCTACAGGACGCTCTGTGCGAGCCCTGCCACTCGGGCCGGCCCACTCGGGGGGAGCCGGACATCGGCCCCGCCGACCTCGCGTGGCGGGCCGTCGAGCGCGACGTCACCACTCTGCTGGCCGCGTACGAGGAACGCCGCCGGCTCCCGCAGCAGGGCGAGCTGAAGTTTGCCGCCGGCCTCGCGCGGATGGCCTGGACCGAGGAATCGATCCGGGCCGCCGTCCGCGACGCGGGGCACGATGCCCGGGGCCGCGACCGCTGCGGGAATGTTCATGGTTCCTCGCCTTCAGACGGGAAGCGGGGCGCCGAGTGCGCCCCGTTTGAACAATTGCGCAGTTCGCGGCGTTGCAGGACGGGCAACAGGAGTTGCCTGCCAGTCGGCAACACGGCGCATCGGATGTGCTGCCGCTCACCGTGTTGCCAGGTGCGGAAAGCCCGCGTGCGGGGCATGAAATCTGCCAGGGGCCGTGCGTATGCCGGCGGGGGAGGGGTTCTCTTGTCGGCAGGACGCCCGGGACAACAGCAGACCATCGCGTATGCCACGCAGCTGCAGTCCGTGCTGGAGCAGTACCTCTCCTCCCGCGGCAACACCGGCCGCCAGGTGGCCCTGGGGGTACATGTGGATCCGGCCACGCTCTCGCGTTACCGGCACGGTGAGCGCCTGCCCCCGTCCGAGTTCAACGAAGCGCTCCAGGCGTTCCTCACCTCCAAGGGCTTGCCGATCCCGGAGGCGGACTACAAGCGGCTCACGCAACTGCACGCCGGCGCGCAGGCGGCCAGCCTCAGCCTGACGCACCAGCTGGCCCTGAGGAGACAGGAGATCCATGAGCTGGAGGCCGCCAAGAAGGGGCTGGCCGAGGACAAGCGCGTGCTGCGGGAGCAGCTGGATGAATGCGCCCGCGACCTTGCCGCACTGCAGGACCGGACCGACCGGGAGCTGGACGACGCCGCGGCTCGCTACCGCACGACCCTGGAAGAACTCGACGCCGTACGCCGTCATATGACGGATGTCGTCCGGGAGAGGGACGAGCTCTTGGCCAAGGTGAGGCGCCTGCGCGAGGTGGAAGCCCTCGCAGCTCAGCGGGAACGCGCCCTCCACGCGGCGGCCCGCCTCTTCTGCGACCAGGCCAAGGACATCGACACGTACCTGCAGCAGAACGAGGAACTCACGCGGCAGGTCACCACACTGCAACAGCAGAACCTGTCCCTCCTCAACGAGCAGACCGAGCTGAACCGGAAGTACGTTGCAGCCCTGACACGGCAGGCCTCACAGACACCGGCGAAGATCAGTGGCTGGGGCTACCCCCACATCAAAGAGCCGGGGGAGGAGTACGGCCTCCCGCCGAACGATTCAGCGTTCTATTGCCTCGGTGTGGCGAACGTTCCTCGCCGAAAATGGCTCGCTCGGCTTCGGCGGCAGTCGTAGCAACGGAGTCCCACGCACGTGGCGTCATCGAGGTGCCGCCCGGGCCAGGGCGACGGTGTCTAGCGCTCGGGTGCGGGCGGGGCCTCGGACGGAGTCCGCCCAGGCTCTTCGGCCCGGGGGCGGTGGTGCCAGGCCGCGTACAGGCCGGCGAACGCGGAGGCATAGCCGGCGAGGGCCTCGGGGGAGACGTGGCCGACGAGGACGAGGACGACGCCGGTGACCAGGATCGCCAGGAACACGGCGAGATCTACGGGAAAGCTGCCACGCGGGGCACGACGGATCGGCACGATGGTTCTCCTCAGTACATGGAAGGTCGCAGGACGTCGCCCGCCGGGTGTGCCGCCGGAGCGGCGTGCGGCGGGGTGTGGTTCGAGCGTCGCGTCGCAGCGGCGGGTGCGCCATGGGAAACGATCTTCTTTCCGCAACTGTCAACTGGGAGAACGGACATGGCGGGTGTTGCCGAGGAGGGAACCGGCAGTGACGGGTCCGCGGGCGCACAGGCCCGGCCGGCCCGCCGAGGGCTCGATCCGCTCAAACCGAAGGTCTTCGAGAACCGCCGGCACAAGCTGGCGCTCGTCGAGCACCTGCGGTCCCTGATCGAAGCCGCGGACCTGAGCAGTAAGCACGTCGCCTCAGGCCTGGCGCTGAGCGCCTCGGCCCTGTCGAAGTACCTCTCGGGAGAACGGCTTCCGCACCGTTCCACGGTCGAGGCGATCATCCAGCTCTGCGGTGCGAGCGAGGAGGTCCGCGCCCTTACGCTGCGTCTGCACACCGCGGCTCTGGGGGAGGCAAACCCGGCGTTCGCCGAACGCCTGGTGATGGCCGACGCCTACGAGGAGACCCTCGTCCTGCACGACCAGGTCCAGGCCCGTCTCGAGGACACCCTCGGTGAGCAGCGCCGCCGGCAGGCCGACTACGACGACCTCCTGGCCCGGCACGAGACGACGAGCCAGGCCCTGGCCACCGCCGAGGACGACCTGCGCACACAGCGACAGCACCACCAGGAGGAAACGGCCCGCCTGAACACCCTCCTCCAGGAACAGCAGAACGCCCGCCGACGCGACCGCACCGCCTTCGACGCCCAGCTCGATCAGGCGCGAGCCGACCACGGGGAGCAGCTGCGCGCCCGGGAAGCGGAGGAAGCGCGCCTGCGCCAGGACCTGCTCGCACAGGAGAGCAAGATCCGGTCCTTCCGAGGCCTGCTGGAGGACTCGGCCGCCGAGGCGACAGCCCTGCGGCAGGAACGCGACCGGCTCCGCGTGGAGTCCGCACGGCTACGTGAGGACCTGGTGGGCCTTCGGGTGGAACTCGCGGCAGCCGAAGCGCGGGACGACCAGGCCGAGGACGGGATGCTCGCCCCGGCGCTGGTGGCCGTCGGCCAGGTCCTCGACCGCCACCCCGTCGCACAGGAGGGCGGCGAAGCCGCGGGCAGGCCACGGGTTGCCGGGGGTGCAACCCAGCACGGCAACCCGGAGGTGCCGTCGGTGGCGGCCCGGCCGGCGCCGAATCCGGCAGACGGCGTCGATGCGCTGAAACGGGCATCCGTGGGCTTCATCGTGGTCGGCATGGTGCTTCTGCTCATCGGGCCGTTCCTGCACACCGGCGGCCCGATGGCGGACTCCCGCGCAACAGCCGCCGGATGGTGCATCGGCAGCGGCGTTGTCCTGCTCCTGACCGGACTCATCCTCATGGTCGTGCGCGACGTGAAGAACACCCCTGCTGCCGTCGACCCGGACGACTCGTACGACTACACGTACAACTTCCCTCCGATGGTGTGAGCGACCCCGAGGCCGCGGTCGGGACAACGGAGGCTGACCATGACCCACCCCGCCCCGGCCCGGAAAACCGACACCTACGCCGTGCACCTGTTCTTCGAGCTTCGCGCCGGCGGACTGCACGTCGGTGCGGCGCCGGTACCGCCTGGTCGAGCTCGATACCTGCTCCGCCATGGTCCGTCGGGAGCACAGGCCGTTGTCGCAGAAAAACCGGCGGATCCGCAGGCGCAGCAGCACCCGCCGCCCGCCCAGCGGGCGTTTGCCGGTCATGACGGATGTTTAGAGCTGACCGTCACGAAATATCCGCCACAGCCGCTTTCAGAGATCCTCATCAGTATGACGTCAACCATGTCGCCGTTCAGTGAGACTGAGCATGGACGCACCGGATTGGACCTCCTCCGCCACCGCATCCTCCTGCCCTGATACACACCCGGCGTCACTACCGACTACGGGCCAGACCCGAACGATTTACGGTCCCGGCGCTGGCAGCCACCTCACGGCTGCGGTAGAGCGGGGCGAAGGAGACCAGGAGGAGGACGGCTCCGAGCGGTATGAGGTCCTTTTCGGCGAAGGGCAGGGTGGTGTCGATGAGGACCAGGACCGGTGCCCACGGCTTCAGGATCCGGCGCTTGGCGAGCTGGCAGACCAGGATCAGCTGGCCGACGAAGAACAGCAGCGGGCCGATGTCGTAGAACGCGGGAAGCACGCCGGGTACGTCCTGGATCCGGGTGAACAGGTCCTCCATGGCTGCCCGGTCCTCCGACAGGAACCCGACCACCAGGTCGATGGCGAACTGCACCCCGACGGCGACCGCTCCCGCCGTGCCTGCCCACAGGCCCACGGTGGACAGCCGGTTGCCGCCCGCCGCCGTGCGCATCGCCGTGAAGCCCTGGACGAAGAAGTGGAGCGCGCCGAGGAAGCACAGGTGCCCGAGGCTCCACGCCGGGCCCGGCCCGCGGCTGCCGTCGAGGCCGTCGACGATGCGGATGATGCCGTACGCGCCCATCAGAACGGGCGCGGCCAGAAAGGCAGTTCGCGAATTGATCATGAGGATGACGCTACTGATACGGGACCCTGACCCACATCGGGTACCAACCCCTGAGATCGCCCTGATAGGTCGCACGGACAGGCGCCCTGACGGGCGCGTGTAACCACCGCTGCGAACGACACCCCCCCCCGCAACTACCTGGCCTTCCTCGGCCTCACCGCAGCCATGTGCTGCTACCAACACGTCCTCCGCCTCACCGCATAGGACACGGTCTTAGCCCCCGCAGCTTGCGAATGCTTCGCCGGGGCCGCCTCCTCGGTCGATGGGTTCCTTCGGGGGGCGTGACAGCAGGCCGCTCTCCTGCGTGAACCGGGGGAGCTGGGCGCGGAGCGCGGGGGCGCCGAACAGCGCGACGCTCAGCAGGAGCGCATCCGGCTGGTGCTCAGTTGCCTGCCTGGCTTCCGCCTGGTCGCGGCGCAGCCGTGTGAGGAGTGCTTGGCCGCGCAGGGTGCGCCGGGGCCACACCCACAAGACAAACGCGCCGGCGTCGGCGAGGAGGTCGAGTATTAGCCACACCGCCGTCTGCCCGCCTCCTGCGGCCCCGAGCGGAGCGGCGGCGAAGAGCGGCAGCAGCAAGCCCCGTACGATCCATACCCGTCTACGCGACACCACCAGCCGCGCCCGTTCTAGTTCCGACTCCACCCCTTGGAGGGCACGTTGCACCCGCTCGATGCCTTCCAGGCGGCGCGGGTGCAGTGGCCCGTACAGCACGTGGTACTGGGCGCGGGCCACCTCGGAGCAGCCGCGCGGCAGCCAGGCCCCGCCGGGGCGGACGGTCCGCTGCCATCCGGCCTTGACCGAACCGGCCAGGTACAGCTCGACCAGCCCGGTCTGCGCCGCACCTCGCCTGCCGCCGCGCAGCAGGCCAGTCTGGACGGGAGAGAGCCGCCGGCCGAGTGCATCGGGCACGGGCTGTCGGCCGGGGCGAAGACGTAGAGCGGCCGCGATCAGCAGCAGGAGCCATGCGACTCCCGCCGACACTGCGTTGATCACGAGCACGGACACTCCCTTCCCTCTGGTTGCCAGAATGGCGCCAAACCGATTTGTCTGTCGGCTGGTTGCCGTCAAGCGTGCCTGGGATTCCGGTCCCCGGCGAGGCGCAGGCTGATGGGTCTGTTTTGGTACGAGGCCGGGCTCTCGCCGTCTGACCCCGTGCTTGCCATGTTCTCGTAGGTCGCCGACACACCGCTATCACCGCCTGTTCACCGACGCCCCCGTCACCACCGCCTTCAACCCCGGCCGTCTCCTCGACGGCGTCACGGCGCTGAAGACGGACCGGATACGCCTCCAGATTTTCAACCCGGTCAAGCCGGCACTCCTCATCCCCACCGACCGGCGGGTCGTCCAAGCGGACGACATCGGACTCCCGCCGGGCCACCAAGCCCAACTCCCCGCAGTTCGGCACTCGGTGAGCCGCTCATGCGAGGATCAGAAGTCGATGGTCGCGAACGAGGGGTGGTGTCCAAGGGGGATGGCACTACGGGGGTCCGCGCGAGAGCGGGGGAGGGGCGGACGCCGCCGAGAACGCAGAGCCGCCGAGGTGGCTGCCCGGCGATGTGATCGACGGGCATTACGAGGTGGTGTGCTTGCTCGGACGGGGTGGCATGGGTGTGGTGCACCTGGTGCACCACACGGTCTGGGGCACGGATCTCGCCGTGAAGAGTCCCCTCCCCGAGGTGGTTGAGTGTGCGGACGGCAGGGAGCGTTTCGTCGCCGAGGCCGAAGCCTGGGTGTCGCTCGGAATGCACCCGCACGTCTGCGCCTGTCACTACGTGCGCACCCTGGGTGGTGTGCCGCGCGTCTTCGCCGAGTACATCGCCGGTGGCAGTCTGGCCCGGTGGATCGCGGACGGCACCTGTACGAGGGAAGCGCTGATGAGGCTCTTGCCCGGCTCCTGGACATCGCGATGCAGATCGCTTGGGGGCTGCAGCACGCCCACCACCGCGGGCTGGTGCACCAGGACGTCAAACCCGACAACGTCCTCCTCGGCAACGACGGAATAGCGAAGGTGACCGATTTCAGGCTGGCCCGGGCGCGAGCCGTAGCGGCGGAACCAGCCCATGGGACCGACGACACCACCGGTGGGCTCGCCTCGCACGCAGGATTCGGCTCTCCTGCCCATGCCTCGCCGGTGCAGGCGGAAGGGCGGCGCCTGGGCCCTCGGTCCGACCTCTTCAGCTTCGCGGTGACCGTTCTGGAAATGTTCACCGGATTCCGCACCTGGGTGTTCGGAGCGGTCGCCGGCTTCGCCCTGTCCGACTTCCGCGCCCCAGGCGGCGCGGCCGCCGTCGGCGACGGCGTCGGCACGGGAGGGACGACCGACCTGCCCACCCGCAGCGGACCACTGCCGATGCCGGAGCCGATCGCCGACCTCTTGGCGCAGTGCCTGAGCCTCGATCCTGCGGAACGACCCGCGTCGGCGGGCGACACGGCAGACCGGTTGCGCGAGGTTCACCGACAACTTTTCGGCCGGGCGTACGACCGGCCGGAGCCCGTACCACCCGATCTCCGGGCTGCCGAACTGAACAATCGAGCCCTGTCCACGCTCGACCTCGGCCGTGAGGACGACGCGGACGCGGCCTTCACCGCAGTGCTGGAGGCCGACCCGCAGCATCTGGAGGTCACGTACAACTCCGACGCCCCGCAGGTCACCTTCCGTCGGGTGTGACCGCGAGGCTGTGGACGGGCCTACGATGCCCTTTGAGGACGCGCAGGAATCGGCCGGTGACCACGTCCCAGACCCTCACGGTGCCGTCGCTTCCGCCTGAGAGCGCGTAGCGTCCGTCGGCGAGGAGCCGCACCTTTCCGACCTTGTGTTCCCGGGCAGCTATGCAGCACGCACAGAATGCCTGGAACACCAGCCGGTCCGGATGCCGCTTGCGCCCGGGATAGCGAGAGCGGCGCTCAACCTTCGGCAACAGCGGTTCGATCACTGCCCACAGCTCGTCCTCAACATGATCCAACCACCTCGAAGATCATTCCGTTAGGAGTTCTAAGTGCGCCGGCCGCGCGGTCGCGGATCGGGCAGCAGGTACGACCTGGGAAGACATCGGCCCCACAGCCTCACTGCTGATGCCGTACGGGCCCGGTGAGGTCACCTCCGCCTCCCCCGCCCCTGAGCGGCCCGCCTCGTGATCGCAGAGTTCCCGATCAGATACGTACGCCGTCTCGTGGTGATGGGCAGGGCGACGAATCAGGCTCCCCTGGCGGATTCCAGGGCCGCGCTGAACGTTGCCGCTACCGTGGCGGCCTCCCCGGTCAGGCCCTCGATTCTCGGCCACTGCGAGGTTGTCAGCGGCCGTGCGGGCCATCTCCGCGGCCGGTCACCGTGCAGCGGTTATGGGCAGTGCGGCAGCCCGGGGAACGACGAGCCCCCGGGGGGCCTCCACCCAGGGGGCTCGTCCTGCTCTGCCCCTCCGGAGCGGGAAACGCAAAGGCACGGACAGGCCGGCCTCCTCACCTATGGCTTCACATCGAGACGCACGAGCGCGCCGATCTCCACGAGTTGGTCCGGCAGCGCCAAGTCGGAAACGCCCATGACCGTGCTGGCGGGCCGGTGCTCCCCGAAGTACTCGGCGTGGAGGCGTGCTGTCGTGTCGAAGTTCTCCCGCAGGTTCCTCACCAGAACCGTGGTCTCCGCTATCTGGCCACGCTCGGCCCCGAATTGCCTCAGGACCAGGTCCAGATTCTCCAGCGCGGTGCGGACCTGCAGTTCGAAGTCGCCGGCACCCACGAAGTTGCCGTGAC
The DNA here is from genome assembly GCF_042892775.1 of Streptomyces sp. NPDC001717. NCBI lineage: Bacteria > Bacillati > Actinomycetota > Actinomycetes > Kitasatosporales > Streptomycetaceae > Streptomyces > Streptomyces sp. NPDC001717. The sequence continues at coordinate 17,454 of NZ_JBIAUK010000049.1, forward strand.
TGTCATGAGACAGCTGCCCCGACACATAAACCGTGTCACCGACCTGAGTGGCCTGACTGTACCCGTACAACGACTCCCACGGCATACCGAACCCGAATGCCTTCACCTGAGAACTCATGACTCACTCCCTTGATACAGCGCGCGGGACCGTCAGTTGCAGACAGGCCCCTTACACGGAGAAGTTACGAGTCTGTACAAACGATGCTTGCCTGGCAGCGCCGTGGAAGTGTTCTCTGCGCGCACAAACACTCTCCGGCAGAGGATGAAAGAGGCTCAGCCAAATCTGCTTAACGGTCCACGCCGTTGCTGAGGATGAGCGCGCCAGGCACAGCCGGCATCCGCCGCTGATCGGCGGAGACGATGCCAGGGCGAGGGCAGCGTTCCGCAGCTGGGCCGCCCACGTCTGCCGGTCAAGCCCCCACGTGTACTCGATGCAGCAATCGCACTGCGGGATCAGCGCCACGAACGATTGCTCCGCCGCGGTCTCGACATCCGATTGGTGTCGATCTCGCGGTGGTGCCCTGCGACTGGGGGCACTCGTTTCGGCGGGCATCGCCGCGTCGGTCCCTGAGCGCAAGCCGCTGTCCGTTCACATAGGGGCCGAGAGTCGCTGCTTCGGTGTCTCCTGGCCGACCTCGCAGTGGTCGCCTTCGACCGACTCGAGGCCCTCGTCCGCAACCGGCTCAAACGGCTGCAGTACCGGCCCGACACCCTCGACGGCTTCATCGCCTGCACCGGCCTGACCCTCGATACCCCAACATCGCCCTGACGCGCGAAAGCCGGCAATGGATTACGGCGCGGCGATTGGCTTGGTACCGGGTTCCAGAGGCAGACGGAGCGCCCTGACGGCGAACGAGACGGCGTGGTACCAACCGCAGATCAAGACCAGTTCGAGTGCGGCGTCTTCATCGGCGACGGCGACCAGGTTCGCCCAGGTGTCGTCTGAGAGATCGAAGGTCGCGTGGAGCTCGTCGACGGCTTCGAGCACCGCACGGTCGGTTGCGTCCCAGCAGCCGTCTCCCGGCCTTCCGGTCGCGAGGGACGCGAGCTGCGTGGCGTCGAGTCCCGCCTTCTCGGCGAAGCCCGCGACGTGCACGGCCCACTCGTAGTCGGCGCCACAGAGCGCGGTCGTCCGGTCGATGACCAGTTCGCGCTGACGGAGAGTGAGAGCGGAGCGCCGAGAGAAGTAGTAGCTTCCCCAGCCCGCGATGGAGCGGGCGAGCTCGGGCCGGCGCGCCCACACCCGGAACAGCTGGATGGGCGAATGCCCGAGGAGCTCGAGGGCTGCGCCGGTTTCCTCGTCGTACGGCGGCGAGAGAGGTTCGATTCGCGGTTGCTTCGGTTTTAGAGGCACGATGGTACGCTAACATCGACGCTTCGGAAAGAGAAGCAAATGAGGGAAGCGAATGGTGGGACCAACACCCCTCCCGGGCCGACGGGTCCGCGGCTCACAGACGGGGCGCCCGATCATGGCGCTGCTCGACCTCCTGGGTCGGCGCTGGGTGCTGCGAGTCCTGTGGGAGCTACGGGACGACTCGACGCCGACGTTCCGGCAGCTACAGCAGCGATGCGACGGCGTCTCCTCAAGCGTCCTGGCAGACCGGCTTCGTGAGCTTGGACAGGCCGACCTCGTGGAGCACGCCGGCGAGGGCTACCTGCTCACCGGACAGGGCAGGACCCTTCTTGAACGTCTCGCCCAGCTCGACGCGTGGGCCGCTGACTGGCGTCCCAAGGTCAGGACTGACGACCATCCCTGATCTTGGCCGGGAATGCCGTCCAAGTGCCTTCCGGCTGTGGCTGGTCCGGAGCGGAGCCCCCTGGGCTGCAGCGCCGGTGCAAGCCCCGCGGGCCGGGCAGACGGGCCGGGTGGGTCAATCGGACTCCTGCGAGACGGGGACGGCGCCCCAAAACGTTGAAGATCCAAAGGAATTGGTCCGGCGCGGGTATGACGTGCTCTCGGAGCACTATGAGCGGGTATTCGGCAGCGAGACGAAGTGCGGATCGTGGATCGAGGAGCTGTTGGGTCGTCTCCCCGAGGCAGGCAGTGTCCTGGACATCGGGTGCGGCACCGGCGTTCCCGTAGCCGGGTCCCTGGTCGCTGCGGGTCACCGCGTAAGCGGCGTCGACATCAGTGAGGTCCAGATCGGCAGAGCCCGGGAGCTTGTGCCGGGCGCCGACTTCATCCGGGCTGATGCCATGACTTTGGAGCTCCCTCAGGGCGGATTCGACGCTGTCGTCTGCCTGTACGCCCTGATCCATGTTCCGGTGGAGGAACAGCCGGCCCTGCTCGAGCGGATCGCTTCCTGGTTGCGGCCGGGAGGCTGGTTCCTGAGCACCACCGGGCATCGGGCTTGGAGCGGAACCGATGAGAACTGGCTCGGTGGCGGGGCCGCGATGTGGTGGAGCCACGCCGACGCCGAGACGAACCGCGAATGGCTCGTGCGAGCCGGCTTTGACGTGGTCCACGAGGAGTTCGTGCCCGAGGGCGACAGCGGCCACGCCCTGTTCTGGGCTCGGCGCTCGCTGGGATGACAGCCTCGGGTCGCCGGACGGCGGCGACACCGGGCCTCTGACCGGGTGAGGATCTGGGGATGATCAAGGTAGCGGGCCGACGCTCTGGATGCTCGACACGCGCCGGTGGGTGATGACGCAGCAGGCCGGCTGGAGGAAGGCGTCACGGATGTAGTCGCGGATGTCCAGCGGATCCGTAGACGGCGGAAACCACGCCGTACGGTCGAAGCGGGAGGCCGTCCGGCCCATTCTCCGTGCGATGCGCGGTAGTCCGGGGGAAGCATCGTCCGTACACGTCCCAGCAAGGAGGCCGGCGTTGCCACGACCGCGAGCGGATGAAGCACCCCCACCTTTCACCAGGCTCCAGAATCCACGCAGTCCGGTGCGTCCCGGGAGCCGACTTCGATGGGCCCCCCTGTTGGCGGTCGCCACCGTCCTGGCCTGCGTACTGCCGGCGGCAGCCACCAACGGAACGGTGTGGACGACCCTGGCTCCGCTACCTGCGGCCCGGGACTTCCTGGGGGCGGCAACCGCACCCTGCCCCCCTGGCCAGACCGGCAATTGCGTTTACGCCATGGGCGGCCGTGACGCCCTCGGCAACGCCACAACCCCCAGTACCGTCTCGGGCCGGGCGGAATCGTACAACCGGCTCACCAATGCCTGGTCGACCGTACGTTCGATGCCCACACCCCGGTGGGGGTTCGGCACGGCGAGCGCGCCCTGCCCGCCGGGGCAGACCGGCACCTGCGTGTACACCATCGGCGGGTTCACGGCCTTCACTCTCACGGGGCCGGACACGCCCGTCGCCACAGTGGAGTCGTACAACCCCGTCACCAATGCCTGGAGCACCGTCAGCACGCTTCCCACGCCGCGGGGATCGCTCGCGGCGGCTGCCGCGCCCTGCCCGCCGGGTCAGACCGGCACCTGCGTGTATGCCGTGGGTGGGGTGGACGGCACCGGCACTGCCCTGGGCCAGGTCAACTCCTACAACCCCGTCACCAACGCCTGGAGCCAGCCGACTCCCCTCCCCACCCCGCGGTTCGGCCTCGCGGCTGCGGCCGCGACCTGCCCGTCCGGCCAGACCGGCATCTGCGTGTACGCCATGGGAGGCGTCGACAGCAGCGCCGCCGTCCAGTCGAGCGTCCGCTCCTATAACCCGGCCACCAACGCGTGGACCCCGGTGGAGCCGCTGCCTACCGGCAGGTATCTGCTCGCGGCGTCGTCTGCGCCCTGCCCGCCGGGCCAGAGTGGCACCTGTGTGTACACCGTCGGGGGCCGTGGCGGCCCCGGCTTCAATCCCCTGGGCACGGTGGAGTCGTACAACTCCGTCTCCAACGCGTGGACGACGCTGCCCGCGCTTCCGACGCCACGGTCGCACCTGGCGGCCGCCGTCATGCAGTGTCCGCCCGGCCAGGGTGCCATGTGCGTGTACGCCACGGGCGGCAGCGCGGGCACCGGCCTCCTGAGCGCGGTCGACGCCCTGGACCCGCCCCTGGACAGGACCGCCGATGACCAGGCCGTGGGGAGCGCCGCGAGCCCGTGAGTGGGAGCCCGCGACGAAACTCCGCCGATCCGCCGATCTATTGGCAGACTGCGCAGGCCCGATCCGGTGGCCCCGCCACGGTGTACGTGGCGGGGGCCACCGGCCCGGGAGGGGTGAGTGAAACCGGAAGGCGTGGCAGGTCGGCGGACGGCTGGTGTGCCGAGGCGGGCCGCCCGGCAGCCGGCGGGCGGCCCTGGGCGCCTCCGCCTACTGCGGAACCGTGCCACACCCTACGGCTGTCAGCCTTCGGCGAGACCGCGCAAAGACGCGGGTCGGCCGGCGTGACGTTCAGCGCCTCGCGCCTGCCCCACCGAGCAGAGAACGGCGCGCGGCCGGCCCGGGGGCGAGTAGCGGTACCTCGCCGTACCCGCGGGTATCGGCGCGGATCGGGCTCAGGTTTGATGGACGTGGACCGATCAGGCAGCTTTCCGGAAAGGAGGAAAAGGGGCCGGTCGGTGCCCGTACCTCCAGTGCGCACCATCGTCGTCGGAGACGTCGACGGCATCGCTGAGCATCGCAGCCGGGTCGGAGTTCGCCGCAGGCCGCGATGCCGGTGGGAGTAGGGTGCCGGCCGACCCGGACGTTCGGAGCCCGAGACCACCGCGAGGACGTCGAGGTGTGGGTACGGTCCGTCCGTGAGGCCGCCTCGACCGGTGCCTGCTTGATCAGCAGACCGTGCCGGGCCGAGCCGCTGTGGCCTCGAGGAGATCGCGCAGCAGGGCCAGGTCGGCCTTCTCGGGCCTGCGGAAGCGCAGGCATCCCTTCCCCATGTCGTGACCGGCCGGCCGTTGCTCGAACGCCTCGCGTACATCACTGCGCATCACGTAGAAGGACAGGTACAGCTTCTGGCTCGCGAACGCGAACTCGTACGACCCCTCCCGTTCGTATGCGGGCATGCCATGCGCCATGACCTGGTCGAAGCTCGACAGCTTGGCCCTGCACAACCGGCGTACCTCGGTCAACACAGCCTTGCATTCCTCAGGAACCTCGGCCAGGTAGCCGTCGACGTCACTGGCCTCGCTCCGCACCATTCCATGAGGGTATGCGCGATCGGCGACCCTTCCCATCAGCCGCGTGAGTGCGCGGCCGGTCCGATGCGGCTCATTCCTTCCGGAGCGTGGCCGCGTGGTCGGGCACGACGGTCTGGAGCTCCTTGGGAGGTCGTTCGTATCCCGTGGACGGGGGCCGGGGCGGCAGGGTGATCTGTGGCAGGTCCACGTCCTCGTACGCGACCGAGGAGAGCAGGTGGGCGATCATGTTGAGTCTCGCGCTGCGCTTGTCGTCGCTCTCGACGACGTACCAGGGGGCGTCCGCCGTGTCGGTGTGGACGAGCATCTCGTCCTTGGCCCGGGAATAGGCTTCCCAGCGCGTGAGCGACTCCAGGTCCATCGGGGAGAGCTTCCACCGCCGGAGCGGGTCCTGCGTGCGGCGGCGAAAGCGTTCTTCCTGCACCGCGTCGCTGACGGAGAACCAGTACTTGCGGAGCAGGATCCCGTCCTCCACCAGCATCCGCTCGAAGGCGGGACACTGCCGCAGGAAGAGCTGGTGTTCCGCGGGCGTGCAGAAGCCCATGACGTGCTCCACGCCGGCACGGTTGTACCAGCTGCGGTCGAACAGGACGATCTCCCCGGCGGCCGGCAGGTGCTCCACGTAGCGCTGGAAGTACCACTGGGTGCGCTCGCGCTCGGTTGGTTTCGGAAGGGCGGCGATGCGTGCCACGCGGGGGTTGAGGTGCTCGGTGACACGTTTGATCGTGCCTCCTTTGCCCGCCGCGTCGCGGCCTTCGAAGACGACGACCAGCCTGGCCCCCTTCGCGCGCACCCACTCCTGGAGCTTGATCAGCTCTGTCTGCAGTCGCAGCAGTTCCGCCTCGTAGGCCGCCTTGCGGAGTCCCACGTCCCTACCTCCTCATCGCTGCGGGCGCTTCGGTCAAGTCAGGCATGGCAGACATCCGCGCGCAACCACGTCCTACGGGCCTCGGCGTGTCGATACCCCGGCCGCGCCGAGGACGAGCCTGTCGTCGTCTCGGTGGGAGCAGCCGCCGTACCGGCGATCGAGAGGCCAGTGGCTCGACGTGGTTCTGCTCCTGGCGGGGGAGGGTTCGTTGGTGGGGCTGAGGTGCCGGGGCAGGAGAGCCGGCTGTCGACGGTGACGACGCCGTCCACGTTCTACCAGCAGAGGGCCCGCTGACGTCCCCGCGCCAGTCGACTGCGCTTTCCTGAGTGCATGCCGGGCCGATGCCGATGCCGTCGTCCAGCTCCTGCGCAGAGGCCGGTAGCCGGACCGGGGCGGGGGTGCTGCCTGCTCCGAGCGGGGCATGACCGGCAACATGACGGCTGACCGCCCAGCGGGCCGGGCAGGTGTGGAGGGGTGAGAGAACATGCGAAGCACCGCTACGCCGTCGCTGTCGTCCGCCGGGGCGATTCTTGGGAGTGCACCCGGCTGGGGCGCACCGCGCTCACCGGCCTTGACGAGGCGATCACCACCGTGCGCGAGGCGGCCACCGACGACGCTGACGTGGTGTTGGGACTCTTCAACGCGGACGAGGAGTTCTTCCTGATCGTGCGTCCCACCCCCGGTGGGACGGACCTGATGCTCTCGGACACGCGGGCTGCAGAGCAGCACACCCTCGCTGCCCAGGTGGTGGACGCCCTGCATGTCGAGGAATTGAGGGAAGGCGCTTCCGGTCCCTCGCCCGCCGGGGCGCTGGGGATCCTGACCGATGCGGGCGTCGGCCCGGCCGATATGGCCGCCCTCCTGCGAGCAGGTGCCGAGCCTGACGCACAACTGCGTGCGCTGGCTGAGCAGGCCGGGTTCGGCGCTCAGTTCGAGGATGCCCGGCAGTAGGAGCGCAACCGCGGCCTCGCTGGTGGGTCAGGCGGCGGCGATCGCCGCCGTGTGCTCCGTGATGAGGGAGGTCACGGCTGCGATGGGAGGCCAGGACCACTGGCCGGTGCGCACCACGAGTGAGGTGCGGCGGGTGCCGGCCAGGGGGTCGAGGGGCCGGAAGGCGACATCGGTGCGATCCCGTTCGATTCCCGACTCGGCGAGCAGGGCCACTCCGAGGCCCGCCCCGACGAGGCTGTTCACCAGGTGCAGGCTGTCCATGCGATGCGCGATGCGCGGCGCGAAACCGGCGATCGCGCACACCCGCTGGACGAGTTCGTCGTCATCGGTGCCGCGCGAATTGGCGATCCATCCAGATCCGGCGAAGTCCCGCAGTTCGGTCAGCGCGACGGGCCGTCCGACGTCCGCGTGATGGGCGGGGACCGCCAGGAAGAGCGGCTGTTCCTCGATCTGCCGGACGCTGAGTTCCGGTGGGACCGTACGCGGCACCAGGCTGTAGTGGTAGACCACCCCGAGGTCTATGCTGCCCGAGCGAACGAGATCGATGGTGTGATCCGGCTCGTGCTCGTAGGTCTCGACCTCGATCCGCGGGAAAGCCGTCCCCAGCCGCGCGAGCATGGGCAGCACCACCGGCTCGACCGCGGTGAAGAAGCTCGCGAGCCGCACACGCCCCGCCGGCTCGGCCCCGCCGCTCAGCTCGGCCCGCGCCTCCTCCACCGCGGCGAGGATGGCGACCGAGTGCTCCGCCAGGCGTTCGCCCGCAGGCGTCAGCCGCACCCGCCGCCCCACCGGCCTCAGCAACTGTGCACCGACCTCCGTCTCCAGCACGGCGAGGTGCTTGGAGACGGCCGAGGTCCCGTATCCGGTGGCCGCGGCGACCGCAGCCATGGTGCCCAGGCGGCCCAGCTCTACGAGCAGCCGAAGTCGGCCGAGATCCGGAAGCGGGCGTGTGTCCTGGGGTGCCATACGACAATCATCCGCTAATAGTGGCCATTGACGCCACTATTAGCCCGTGGACAGCAGGGAACGATGCCCGCTCCAATGGCGGGATGAACGCCTCTGCCGCCCCTGTCGTGGCATCTCACCAGGTTGCCGCCACCCCCCACGGCCCGATGCGGCCGGCAGCCCGGCCGCGCGGTCTGCCCGGGGCGGTGCTCCTCCTCGTCGCCATGGCGGTGCTGCACACCGGCGGTGCCCTGGCGACCGAGTTGTTCGACTCCCTCGGCCCAGCCGGCACGACCTGGCTGCGTCTTTCCTTCGCCGCCGTGTTCCTGCTCGTCTTCACCGGCCGGTCCCTGTGGCGCGTGGTACGCGCGGCCTCCCGGGCCGATCTGATCGTCACCGTGGCCCTGGGATCAGTCAGCGCAGGCATGATGCTGCTGTTCTCGGAGTCCGCCGCCCGGCTGCCGTTGGGTACGGCGACGGCGCTGGAGTTCCTCGGACCGCTGACCGTCGCCGTCGCCTTCTCCCGGCGCCCCAGGGAACTGGCGTGGCTGGCGCTGGCCGCGGCAGGCGTCCTGCTCCTCACCTCGCCGTGGACCGGCGTCACCGATTCCGCAGGAGTCCTCTTCGGGCTGGGTTCGGCCGTCTGCTGGGCGTTGTACGTCATTGGCACCGCGCACGTCGGCAGCAGGTTCTCGGCGCAGCACGGTCTGGCCCTCTCCCTCGCGGTCGCCGCAGTCGTCGCCGCGCCGTTCGGGGCGGCGGAGACGGTCGTGAACCTCGACTGGAAGGTGGCCGCCGCGGCGGCCGGCATCGCCGTACTGATGCCGCTGGTCCCCTTCCTGCTGGAAATGAAAGCGCTCCAGCGCATGACCAAGACCACCTACGGCACCCTGGCCGGCCTCGAGCCAGCCGTAAGCCTGCTGGCCGGCGTGCTCCTCATCTCCCAGACCCCGACCGCCGTGCAGGCGGCGGGCACCGTACTCGTCGTCATGGCAGGTATCGGAGCGGCACGCCGGGAGACGGGTCGTTGACGGGTTTCGCCTGCCGCACCCGCTGATCGCGGAACATGTGCGCCTGGCGATGCTCGCCACCGGAATCGTCGTCCTCGTCCTCGTTGGCCACGTCACCGCCGAGGCCCTCGCCGGCTACGTCTCCGCCCTCGCCGGCTCGTACGTGGCCTGGCACCACCGCCCCCGCGGACAAGAGCCCCGGCCGACTCCGTCCGAGCCCCCGCCCGCACCCGAGCTGTGAGGGTCTTGCCACCCCCTGACGCCGCTGTGGCCTTCGGGTTCCCGGATGAAGCCGGCAGGTCCACCTCGATGCCGCCGTAACCGTCCGCGTTGTACCCGTTGCGCTCCCAGCCGTCGAGCAATCCGTCGCCGTCCGCGTCACCTGACGTCGAGGTCGTGCTCACATCGAAACAGACCTCGACGGAGGGTCCGTCTTCGTCGCTGCCTTCCTCACCGTCGCCCGCGAACAGGACTGGGGCCAGTTCACGCTGTCGGTCTTCTCGGCGCCGGTGTCGCGCCTTGGCGTAGAAGTCGGGGGCCTCAGCGGATCAGTCCCTGAGCCCCGTCTGCGCTCCGGCACGTACACCAAACGGTGCAGCCGGCCGGGTGACGACACCATCCGAGGTACGGCTGGGTGTCTGCATCGGGACGACGCGGCCGCCCCCGCCCCCTCCGTAGGTTCTGGATCACCGGAACGACACCGAGGAGGACGGCATGACGGCGACGAACACGGCACCGGCGGCGGGAGTATGGGCTCCGCTCATGCTGATCGGCACCGGGGCCTTGGCGATGGCTGTGGTGGAGATGCGCAACCCGGGGTACGACCTGGTGAGCGAGACCCTCAGCCGGTACGTGAACGGCACGGCCGGCCGGCTGCTCCCGGCGGCACTGCTGGCCGTCGGAGCCGCCTCCGCCGCCCTCGCGGTACGGCTCGGCGCCGGGACCCGACGGTCCGGCCGGGCGGCGCTTGCGGTGTGGACGGGCGGCGTTCTGGTCGCGGCCCTCTTCCCGGCGGACCCACCCGGCCACTGGAGCAGCCCCTCCTTGTCCGAACTCGTCCACGGCAACGCCGCCTTCCTCGCCTTCGCCGCCCTGCCGACCGCGGCCGTGCTGCTACGCGAGACGCTCGCCGCCCGACGGCCCGGCCTGCGCACGGCCCTGAGCGCCCTCACTGTGGCCTCGGTCGTTGCCACGGCGGCGCTTGCGGTCTTCCTGGTCGACGTGATGGACGGCGGTCCGTCGCTGGGACTGGGCGGCGCCCCCACGCTCGTCGGTCTTGTCGAACGCCTCGTACTCGCCGCCGACTTGGGGTGGATTGCGCTCGCCCTGACCGCGACGCGCCCCCGCGACGAGCACGGGTGGGACCCTCGTGCATGATCGGCGCATGGACCGCCCCCCGTCCCCGCCCCTGCCGACCCCCGCGCGGCGCGGCTGATCGACGGGCTCCTCGCGGCCGGCACCGCCGTCGCCGTCCTGGCAGGCACCGCCCGGTTCGGCGGCCGACTGGACGCCGCGGGAGCCTTGCCGCTCGCCCTGTGGCTGGGCCTGCTCCTCTTGGCGCGCCGCCGGTGGCCGCTCGCCGTGCTGCTGCTGAGCGTGCAGGCCGTGGTCGTCTTTCGCACCTCCGGGCTCACCGACGCCGGCTGGGTGTGGCCGCTCTCAGCCGCCTACGCCACCCTGGCCGCCGACGACCGGCCCGGCCGCCGCCCCGGCCTCCCGTGGGCAGCCGGCATCGGCCTCGCCGAACTGGCCTTCGCCGCGACCTGGGACACGACGGCAGGCGGCGCCACCCCGCGCGAGGGCCTCGGCTCCCTGGGCGCCGAGGCCCTGTGGCTGGCGGTGCTCCTCGCCGCCGCGACCGCCTACCGCAACCGGCTGCGCTGGCGCGCCGAACGCGACGAGCGCCTGCTGCGGGCCGCGCGGGAGCGGGACTTGGAGGCCGGCCGGCGGATCGCGGAGGCCCGCCTGGACATCGCCCGCGAACTGCACGACGTCGTCGGGCACACCCTCACCGTCGTCGGGATCCAGCTCCGGGTCGCGGCCGAGGCCCTGGACGACCCGCCGCAGGAGGCGCGGGCCGCGCTCACCACCGCCCAGCAGGTCCGCACCGAGGCCGTACGCGACCTCCGCGCGCTCGTCCACGTGCTGCGCGCGCCCGGGGAGGCCCCGCAAGACCCCGCGGCCGGAGTCCCCGACATCGCGGCGCTCATCGACCGGATGCGTTCGGCGGAGCTGGACATACGGCTGGAGACGGCCGGCGACCTCGCCGCTGTCCCCGCACCGGTCTCCCTCGCCGTCCACCGGATCGTCCAGGAGGCCCTTACCAACACGGTCCGCCACGCCGCGGCGTCACGGGCCGACGTGACCGTCCGGCTCGTCGACGGGCGGGTGGAGGTGAGCGTCACCGACGACGGCCGGACCGTCGCGCAGACCTCCGAAGCGGTCGGGCACGGTGTGCGTGGGATGGACGAACGCGTCCGAGCGCTCGGCGGCGACTCTCCGCCGGACCGCAGGACAAGGGCGACGGATGGCTCGTGCGAGCCGCCATCCCCGTGCCAGGCTTGCACCCATGACGATCAAGGTCGCCAACCCTGCACGAGCTCGCTAGGGAGAAACTGTGTCTCGTATGGCCAGCGCCAGCCAGACGACTGGTACCGCTGCCAGAACGATCAGCAGTAGACAGCACGGCAGCGGGGACGGCCCCTTGAGGGGTGGCTGGGCTGCTATCTGCGGGGCCACTCGGCGCACGTCGTCGGCGTGATACCACGTCTTGCTGGCGGACCCGGTGGTGGTCATCCAGCTGTCCGTACGGACCTGCACTCCGTGGGCCAGCGCATTTACATACACCGAGCGAGCACCAACGCCCGGCCACAAAATGCTCACCTGGCGCGCCGTCAGCCAAACACCCTCAAACTCGCCAGCCATGTCGTGCCCTTCCCCCAGCAGCCAGTGACGCAGCATCACGAACTGTCCCATAGCCAGGCGCAGTTCGCCCCCCTCCATCGCTTCTCGGGATTTCGACGCGTTCGGCGGCTTACCAGTCGGCGACTAGGGAGTCTTGCCGGTCTGCGCTTCGCGTGAGCGTGACGCGATAGTCGTGTTGAGGGTGCTGAGCAGGCTGATGTGGGGCGTGCCGGGTCCTTGCACATGTGGATCTCGATCACGATGAAGCCGGCGAGGACCGCGGAGTCCGCCCACGAGTTGGCCACGGTGGAGTCGGCGTAGAGGAACTGCCAGGTGTATCCGGCCGAGGCGTCGGCCCGGCGACCGGCAGGGTGATCGCCGTCAGGGGCTCGGCACCGTTCGCGAGTTTCGTCTTCTTCTCGGCGAAGTCTGCCATCGCGGGGTCGACGCGGGAGCACACGTTGACGAAGACCTGCGCTCCGTCAACGGCGTCAGTGTCGTACTCCGCGCGCACATCAAAGATCTGCTCTGAGCGGGCGCCGGGCGCCGGGCATGAGCCCGCTGTGGGGCCGGAGTTGACCGACCATCCTGCCGGCCGGGTGCCGGCATCGGGCGGGATGCTCGCGGGTCAGAAGCTGCGGATGATGAACCAGGCCGCGGCCCCCAGTACTGCCAAGACCCCGCCGATCGAGACGGTGCGGCCGATGCCGTCGTGCACGTTGTCGGCGATCACGTTGCCGAGGATGCCGACGAGCGGCGCTCCGATGGCGATCAGAAGATGCCGATCACATGGTTGATCAAGGGCCACTGGTACCTCATCGCCTGGTGCCGCGCCCGGCGGTCCGGCCGGGGCTTCCGGCTGGACCGGATCGCGGCGGCGGCCCCCACCGGCGAGCAGGCGCACCCCCGCGACCTGGCGGAACTGCTGCGCGGCTCGGTCGCCGCGGCCGCGGTGCAGCCCCTCGCTCCGGCTTCCCCGCCGGCCAGGGACACGCGCTTTGAGGGCTGTCCCAGGACGACACACCTAACCGCCATTCAGGTCATGCGTCGCGCCTCGCAGGCCGTCGTCGACGAGCTTGACCCGGGCCCGTCACCCACGACGTTCACGATGTGGTCGCCAGCGGGCCACGGATGACCGTCAGGGGAGGCCCTCGGCGGTCGGCCCGCGCGAACGAAGTCGCCGTACTCGTCCTGGACCACGTTCTCGTTGACCCACCGCCCTCGCTCCGCTCCAGAGCACTGCTCGGCAGCGATGAGCGCGGCGAGCGGGTCCTCAGCCATGCCCAGCAGCCGGCCGAACTCGTCGTCTCCGTCATCGGGGTCCAGCGGCGGAAACTCGCCCAGGTTCAGGAAGCTCTCGCTGCCGGCGTCCTCGACCGTGTGGAGATAGACCTCATAGGCCGTCTTCACCGGGCGAACCTCTACATAGCGCACTCCCGGACGCTCTGACGAGCCGCACGGCCCAAGAAACTGCTCGACCGGACGACCCCGCCGCAAGGACCCAAGGATGAATGACTCCGCCAAATACCGCACCGCGCCACCCTACGGCGCACCAACCGCATCCACGACTTGACGACCAATACGGCGACCAGCCTGAGCTTGACGTTTATGGTCTGGAGCCGAACGGGGCTCGAACTTGATCGGTGTTTCCGCTGTTCACCAGATATGTGAGCGGCCGGGGTCCGATGCTGGGATCAGGTTCGCTGCGGCTCGAAAGTTTGGATCGGGGGACTGGTCGAGCACGCTGGCTCGGACCGCTCGTTCTGCCACGCCTTCGGCCGGGGCCCGGGAAAGCACCAGAGGGTGCCCGGCCGGCCCTACTGGATCGTGGCCGCGCTGGAAACGGGCCGGACTTCGTGGACCGCCCTGCTGGACGCGATCCGGCTGGAGCCCGGTACCGAACTGGCCGCGGTCACCGCCGATCAGGTCAGCGATGTCGTCAGTCGCCTCGTGGACGCCGGCCAGTGGGGGGGCGGAGGGTGACCCGAACGTCTTGGTCGTCCTCGACGCCGGATACGACGCGCCCCGCATTGCTCATCTCCTGGCCGGTCTTCCAGCCGAGGTGTTGGGCCGGCTCCGTTCAGACCGGGTGATGCGCAAGCCTGTCCCGGTGCCGTGGATCTCCCCGCCGCAAGGCGGCCGCCCTCCCAAGCACGGCGGCGAGTTCGTCTTCGGTGACCCGACCACGTGGGGCGAGACCACCGCGGTCACCGTCACCAACACCGACCGCTATGGCACTGCAACCGCCCAGACCTGGGACCGGCTCCACCCTGGGCTCACCCGCCGGGCTGCTTGGGGCGACCACGAGGGATCGTTGCCCGTCATCGAGGGCACCGTAATCAGGTTGACGGTCGCGACGCTGCCCAGCGGAGGGGTGAACAAGCCCGTCTGGCTGTGGTCGGGCATCGGCGCCGCCACGCACGACGTGGACCGTTGCTGGCAGGCGTTCCGGCGCAGGTTCGACGTGGAACACACGGTCCGGCTGCTCAAGCAGACGCTCGGCTGGACCAGGCCCCGACTGCGGAAATCGGAAGCGGGCGACCGCTGGACTTGGCTCGTGCTGGCCGCGCACGCCCGCCCGCCCGCTCGCTCGGGACCTCCGCCGTCCCTGGGAGCGGCCGGCCGAACCGAACAGACTCACACCCGCCCGGGTCCGGCGGGGGTTCAGGAACCTCCGTGCGAAAACAGGCACGCCAGCCGCTGCACCAAATCCCACAAGGCCCGGCCCCGGTTGCCCGCTCGGCTCGAAGAACCGACAGTCGACCACCCGCTATGACGTCGGCCGCGTCCTCGCTACCGGCGAGTCCTGCACCCGACCCGCCCACCACAAGGTCGGCACCAAACCCCGACGAACAAGCCCCGCCCCCACACAAGCAGGCCTGAGGGATGGCGGTCATGATGTCCCCATGACACTGAGGCCATCGAGCGATGACGCTGTCGAAGTGGGCTGGCAGAAGGTCCGCGCTGACGGACGCGTGCGCCCGGAGCTGCTGGAAGCTGCGTACGCCGAACCGCGCCTGCGGCAGCTGTTCCCCTGGACCGGCATGGGCGAGCTGCACTTCAGCCGCTGCACCGAACAAGGGTGGACGTGGGACATCCCCTACATCCAGCCTGCTGCCGGAGACAGCTACTGGGTGTCAGGTCCTCTCCGTTCGCAGGCCGTGGGGCCTGCGGAGACGGTCTCGCACGCCATCGCCATGGTCTTGGAGCGCCTTCCGGTCGGCTGCGGGCCCGCCTTCCTCGGCACTCCAGAGGAACTCGCAGTCCATGAGGCGATCCAAGAGCAGCTCGACGGTTAAACGGCTAGCTAACCAGCTGCGCTGAGGTGCGGGAACAAAAAGTTCCCGGGGTTGTGGAGTCGGCGGCGCTGGCCCTGCCCAGTCTGCCGCCTGGTTCGCCGGGTGGGACGGCGCACGGTCACCTGTTCACGGGGCAGAGAGAAGCGGCCAAGGCGCGATCCGTGGTCAACTACTGCACAGGGTTCGGCTTCCAACGGCGCGGCCGTCGGCGAAGGTGGCGGGGTGTCGGCGGTGGCTTCCCAGCTGTTCCTCCGGCGCGGCGCCGAGCGTGCCACGCATCCCTCTCTTGCTGCTGCTGAATCGAGAAGACCCATGTCTGCTTCCCAAGTCCTGTGGATACTTGCGCTGGCCTTCACTCTGCCCGGAGCCGTTGTTGGCACGGCGGCGTACCGCAAGGTCCGCCAGATTCGGACTCTGCTCCGACGGGGAGCGAGGGCACAGGGCGTCGTGACCCGACTGGAGGCGACGAAGCTGGAAGGGCCGGGCGAAGGAGCCACCATCACCATCCGGAGCTCCGGGACCACCGTGTACTCCCCGGTCGTAGCGTGGACCACTGCTGATGGACAAGCCATGGAAACCAGCACGAACGTAGCCCGCTCCCTCGCCAGGACCCCGGCCGTCGGTACCCGGGTCGAAATTCGCTACGACCCGACGGATCCCTCGCGATGGACGCTCCCGGCCGAGGGCAGCGGCTTCTGGCGGCTCGGCGTCGCGCTCGGCGGGCTCTTCTTTGTGATCGGGGCGGGGTTCCTCGTCGGAGCACTGTACTCACGCGGGGCCTGAACAGGTGATCCCCCGGATCCTTGCAGCCCCGACTGCGTGACCAGAACTGGCATCCGGCGCCGGCCCGACACCCGATCCAGGTGGCTGATCAGGACGCACCCGCTCACCGCGGACAGCGATGCGCGAGGCGGAACCGCAGTGCGCAGTACCTCTTCGGCCGCCCGGGACGCGTTCCATCGACAGACGGCGCCTGACTCGAGCAGCGGGCCGGTGCAGCCCAGCGGAGGCGCACTGGCGCCGTCGCCGCCCCGACTTCCCCACTCCGACCGGGGGGGGACGGAGGTGCATCCGGAGTTCGAGCGGGCCGACGTCGTCGCGTGGCGGCTCGCTCACGACAAGATCACCCTTCCCGCCGGGGCGGGGCAGGCCTCGCTGCTGGTGCGCGGCACCGGGGACGCCACAGGCCGGCTCCGGCTTGATGCCCCGTGGCTGGGCCTCGCCGACGACATCGAGGGCACCGACCGGCTGTCGGGCTGGGTCGCCGACGACACGGACGCCGACGCGCTGGCCGCTCTGGCGGCGGGCCCGGTCGGGGCCACGCTGACCCGGCTCACCTCACCGGGTGCGGGCCCGCTCGCGGTGCTCGGGGATGTCCGGGTGACCGACCTGTTCAGGTCCGGATTCGGCGGCCTGCGTATGCGTAGCGCCACGACTGCGGCGGCCTGGCCCCGGTCCTCTGGTGCGCCGAGCACGGCGACGACGTCGCCCCGGTGCGGGGGTGGCACGCGGGCGGCAGCCTGCGCTGCGCGCAGCTCGCCCGCCGTAGGGCGGCAAGCGCGTAGGGGCTCAACGGCTGTGAGCAGTCCCGGCGCACCCTCAGGTGTGCCGGGGCCGTTGGTCAGGCTCGGATTTCGTTGGCCAACGTGCGCATGGTGAGGCGCCATGTCCGATGACGGGACGTTCAGCAGGCGCCTGCAGAGGGGGGCTTGAAATGTTCGGACGGCTGTGACTGAGCACGCGAAATGGCCCGGACGGACAACTACGACGCACAACATCCGGCGTGATCGTCTACTGGTGCGCGGCTGCACGAGGGGCGCTTGGCACCGCGCCCTGCACACCGAGGGTGGCCGAATCCCTGCAGCAGGCTCGGCATCCGGACACTGGACCGGAGTAACACCGCCGCCGGTGTCGTGACCACCCGCACCCTTCCATGGACGTGATCCAGGCGGGAGCATCCTGGTGACGGTGGACGGGGGTGGCAGACCGTGGGGCGTAGACGGGGTGCGTGGGCCGGGTCGGCGGTATCGGGAGGGGCCGCGTTGGTGGCGGCTGTGCTGGGGCCGGTGACCAACTACGCCAGTGACGCGGTGCCTGGCTGGGCGGCGCAGGCGTGGGTGATCTGGCCGGTGTTCGCCGTGCTGGTGGTGGTCAGCATCGGGCTGTTGCTGTGGGGCAGGTATCTGGATGCCGCACCAAGGCCCCCGGCGCGGCCGGCACCGGTGAGCCGACTGGCCCGAGGCCGGCAGGCTTCGTTACGCCCCCCGCATGTTCAGCGCGTGCGGGGGCGTGAGGGTGAACTCGCCGTGCTGGCAGGCATGCTTCCGCGGCCACAAGGCCGGTTCGCGGTGCTGTGCGGGGTCGGCGGGATCGGCAAGACAACGGTGGCCGCGCAACTGGCCACCCAGGCCGAGGCGGCGGGCTGGCGAGTGTTTTGGGTGCGCTGGCGCGACGGTGCCGAGCTGGCGCAGCAGATGGTGCAGGCGGCACTGGCCTGCGGCCTGCCAGAGGCAGAGCTGGAGGCCGCGCGAGCGGGGCAGGCGAGCCTGCCGGATGTGGTCTGGCGACAGTTGGGCCGGGCACGGCGGTGGCTGCTGGTGGTGGACAACGCCGACGAGCCGCACGAGATCGGCCCGGCAGGGGAGCCGGTGGCCGACTACCGCGGCTGGATCCGTCCTCACGGTCGGGGCCTGCTGGTGGTGACCAGCCGGGATGGCAGCGAGCAGACCTGGGGTCCGTGCGCACGGCTGCTGCCACTGGAGCCGCTGCCGGTGCGACCTGCGGGGCAGGTCCTGCTGGATGCTGCTCCCGTGGCCGGCACCGCCGAGCAGGCCCGGGAGCTGGCGGCGCGACTGGGCGGGCTGCCACTGGCGTTGCACGCGGCCGGCACCTATCTGGCCGGACCCACCAGCCGCTACCGCACCTTTGCCGCCTACCGCCAGGCCCTGGAACAGGAAATGCGGTTCTTGTTGGGAGCGGCGCACCCGAATTCCTCCCATCCGCAGGTCGCCCGCGCCGTGGTGCGGCACACCTGGGAGGTGTCCTTGGACCAGCTCGCCGGGGAGGGCAACGCTGTGGCCCGCCCCTTGTTGCGACTGCTCGCCCTGTTGGCTGGGGCCCCCGTCCCACTGTCCCTGATCACCCCGGACCTGGTGTCCGTCGTCACCGGACACGACGTCACCGCGGCGGCCCTGGAGGCCGCGTTCGCCGGCCTGCACCGCTACGGTCTCCTCGGCCTGCCCCACTCTCCCGGCAGCACCGGCCCGGCGTCGGGCCGCAGTGAGGGGGCCCAAGTGGTGCTGCATCCCCTGATCCGAGAGATCAACGCTGTCGCCCTCACGGCCGAGACCTCCGATCTCGCCGTGTGGCACCGGGCTCTTGCAGAGCGACTGACCACCGCTGTGCACGAGGCCGACCAGCGCGGGCGCGCTGGTTGGCCCGCAGCCGTGCTCCTCGCCCCCCACCTGCCGCTGCTGCTCGACCACGCGGACCCACGCACCGCCACGGACCACCACACCACTCTCAACACCCTGGCGCAGGTGCTGCAGAAGGCCGGCGCTTTCGGTGCGGCGCGCCTGCTGCACGAACGGGTCCTCGAGATCGAGACCCGCATGCTGGGCCCCGAGCACCCCGATACCCTGACCAGCCGAAACGACCTGGGCAATGCCTTGTTCGGAATGGGAGAGCCGGCCGAGGCAATACGTCTGCTCCGGCAGACCCTGGAGGACCGCGCCCGCATCCTGGGCCCCGAGCACCCCGATACCCTGACCAGCCGCAATGACCTCGCATGCGCTTTGGACGGGACGGGTGAGCACGTCGAGGCGGTGGGTCTGCTGCGCCAGACCCTCAACGACCGTACCCGTGTCCTGGGCCCCGAGCATCCGCATACCCTGGCCAGCCGGGACAGCCTCGGTCTCGCGCTGGATGGGATGGGCGAGCACGCACAAGCTGTGCGCATCCACCGGAGCACCCTGGAGGACCGCATCCGTGTCCTGGGCCCCGAGCACCACCTCACCCTGCTCAGCCGCCACAACCTCGCCAGCGCCCTGACCAGGGCGGGTGACCAGACGGAAGCGATACCCCTGCTGCGGCAGGCGCTCAACGACCACGCCCGCATTCTGGGCGAGGAGCATCCGCACACGCTGGCCAGCCGGGACAGCCTCGGTCTCGCGCTGGACGGGATGGGCGAGCACGCACAAGCTGTGCGCATCCACCGCAGCACCCTGGAGGAACGCACCCGCATCCTGGGCCCCGAGCACCCGGACACCCTTGCCAGTCGCCACAACCTCGCTCTCGCTTTGACCAGAGCAGGTGAGCAGGCCGAGGCGATAGACCTGCTGCGCCGAACCCTCGATGACCGCGTCCGCATCCTGGGCGACGAGCACCCGCATACGTTGAGCACCCGCAACGCACTGGAGACAGCGTTGGCCATGTCCACCCAACGGCCCCAAAGTCGGAGGTGACACCGGCTGCGGCGCAGGAACGTCGCAGCCGGGGGCGGTTGAGGAGGCCCCCTATCCCCGAGCCGCCCTCAAGCGACAAGCAGCACTCTGCAACGGTGGAGGGACTCAACGGCCGGCAGGCGGCCCTGCTGGAGGAGCTTCGGCCTCCGCACGGGCCGGTATGAGGTCCTCCTCCCGGCTGGTCCACCGTCGCGGCGCCCGGCGCCGTCCCCCGGGCCTCTGTGGCCCGGTCACCCGCACCGTTCTGAAGCGGGTCGCGCCCTGACGAACCTCGTGGCGCTTCGATGGAACCAAAATGTGGCCGTGTCGATCTTTACCTGCGAGGTCCGTTCGAGACCGCGTTCGAGATCCTTCAGTCTGCGCCGGAGTCCTAGTGAAACACCGTTCCGCCACGCTTTGCGTGGCCTTCGTCCTGTCCGCCGTCGCCGTGCTGTCCGGTTGCTCCAGCGACGGAGATCCCGTCTCCTTCGCCCCGAAGGAGTCGGCGAAGCCGGGGGAGACCAAGGTCGCCAGTGACGTACGGATGCCGACCAACCCGCGTACGTGGGACCCGCAGAGGACGCTGGCGGACGGGACGCGGGTGGTGCACGTCGACCTGAAGGGGCCGAAGTCCGGCTTCACCGGCCGGGTGTGGGCCTGGGTCCCGAAACAGTACGACCGGCCCGAGTACAAGAACAGCGCCTTCCCGGTCCTGATGGCGCTGCCCGGTGCCGTGGGCTACCCGACGAACTACTTCTTCTCCAAGGAGTTCCGCCTTCAGGAGCGGATAGGCGAGGCCGCCGACAAGGGCGAGAGCCTGCCCTTCATCGTGATCATGCCGGTCCTGAACGCCAACAAGGACACCTACTACGACGGCAGCGACATACCGGGGCAGCCCAAGATGGGCACCTGGATCTCGGACGACGTCCCGGACCTGGTGCGGGAGAACTTCCGCACCTACGCCGACCCGAAGGGCTGGGGCTTCTTCGGCTCCTCCTCCGGCGGCTACGTGGGCATGAAGATGGTGCTTCAGTACCCCGAGCGGTTCAGCGTGGCGATCGCCGGCGGACCCGATGCGGCCCCCGACTCCCCGCTGTGGAACGGCCACCCCAAGGAGAAGCAGGAGAACAGCCCGGCCTGGCTGGCCGAGCAGCTGATCAAGAAGAGCGGCGCCGCGGGCGCTCCCTCGAGCAGCCCGTCCAGCAGCGCCAAGGCCGGCCCCAAGCCCAAGAACAGCCCCTCGCCCTCGCCGGCGACCGGTACCACCACCGGCTACAAGGTGTCGATCTCCTTCCTGATGGGCACGAAGGAGCCCAAGGCGGAGGTCGCGGCGCTCGACAAGCTCCGCCAGGAGATCACCAAGGGCCCGATCGAGACCAAGGTGACCTCCTTCGAGGGCGGCCACGACGGCTACAAGTACACGGACACCCTGTTCAACGGTGACCTGAAGTGGATGAGCGACCGGATGCGCGGCCCGGTCGCCGCGAAGTGAACCGTTCCGACCTCTCTGCCGCTCGAATGTGAGCCGGTCGAGGGACATCGCCTCCCTGGCCAGGGTATGGACCGTTTTCGCGTAGGTCTTCTCGCCGGGAACGACGGTGTGCTGGGCCTCGCCGGCAGTCACAGCCGCATCCGCGGTGTTCTTGGCGATGCTGAGCGTGCGGACGCCGTGATTCTTCAGCCAGGTCGCCAGCCGGGCCCGGCCGACTCGCCTGACGCGGACATCAGCCGTTCCCGGCTGCGCAGCAAGTCGGCGAGGTGGGCCTTTAGGTCGGGGAGGTAGGAGACGTCGGTGGAGAAGTGCTCGCAGCCCAGACAGCGAAACCGCAACGGGCAGGCGTGGCCACCAGCAGCGACGTTGGACGGTTCGCGGCAAGCCCCGTACGGGGTGGAGACCTCCCCGATCGCGCGACGGATGTGCTCGGAGTCCAGCAGGCTCTGTGCCGCGCGCCAGACCCGGTTGCCGTGCCGGTTGATCTGGAGGGCCGTGACCCGGTCGACGGCCTCGCGCCGCCGCTCGGCGCCGATCCGTGATGGTGGAGTCGGGTCTGGGAACTCCCTGAATGCCTTGGCGCCAGTGATCACGTGTAGTCGAAGAAGCGGTGCCACCACAGGTGCTGCCAGTCGTCCATCTGCGCCGGTCCGTCGTATCGCTTCCTGAGCACGCGCCTGGGAATCAAGATGCAACCGAGTGTCGCTGCGGCAGCTTCGATTCGGCTGCGATCCTCCTCGTGCAGCCCGTCTGCAGGATCTGTGGTGTCACCCCCGAGACCTTCCACACTCGCTGTGATGAGGGAAGCAAAGTGTGCAGATGGGTCCGGCTGGCGGCGAGGGCGTCGGTCGGCCGGCCTTCTGCCTCGATCCGTCGAACGCCGACTTCGTGCTGCTCACCCCGAGCCCGGGCCAGGCCTTCTCGTTCGGATCCATCCAGGATGCGAAGGTGGGGCCCCGCGGATCCATTGCAGGGTCGGCCCTCGTAGATTGGGTGTTGCCAGAACGATGCTCCGCACCGTGCGGTTCGGCGAGGCGAGGCGAGGCGAGGGGTGGGGTGGGGTGGGGCATGCGTGGGACGGAAGCGGTAGCGGCACTTGCCGAGTTCATGCCGGTGGCTCACGGGATGGACGAGCGGGTCGCTTGGGGTGAGGTCGAGGCGGCCTGGAAGACCCGTTTCCCATCGGACTACGTCCGTTTCATGGAGGTGTACGGGTCGGGGGTGATCAGCGACGGGATCAGCATCCTGCTGCCGTCGCTGCAGGCCGAAGGCTACCCGTACACGCCAGGTCCGGGCCTGGAGGACGAGACGAGCATCGCCCGCGAGCTCTGGGAGACGTGCTGCGACGAGGCCGACTTCGATGTGGACCTTGAGTCCATTGTGGCCTGGGGCGTCACCTCGGGTGCGGACATCTACTGCTGGGCGGCCACGGACGAAGACCCGGATCGATGGCCCGTCCTGACCTATGTGAGATACACCGACAAGATGCAGTTGCACGCCTTCGGCATGGCCGAGTTCCTTCGCAAGGTCCTGGGCGATGCGGGTTTCCAGGAGCGGGAGATCAGCGTGACCCTGGGTGAGGCGTCCTTCGTCAACTGGCGCAACAGGTCACCTCGCTGACCAGCCGAGGATGTGGAGTCGGTAGCGCCGGCGTTGCGGGCCATCAGCCCGGCGGAGTTCACCACGGCCCGCGACACGTACACAGCCCGGGCCCGCAAGGCCGGAGACAGGCAGCTGGTCGTGACCGACATGCAGGTGCTCACCTATGCCACCAGCACGGCGCCAGCCGCACGATCTTGATGCGGTTGAGTACACCGAGCGCGATCAGGGGAGTCGAGCCCGTTGTAGCCCTCGAACGTGAGGATGGCGATGTGCACGGCGGGAGTTCCTTCCGGGTGGCTGTGATGCGATAAGGATCCGCGGGCAGGACAGTCAAAGAATTGTCATGGATCCAATCCGCCGCATGGCTGCCCCGCGATGCAAAAAGCTGGTCGACGCGCTCGCATCGGAGATCCGGACCGGGCGCCTCGCCCCCGGGACACGGCTGCCCACCCACCGCGCTCTCGCCGCCCGCGAGGGCATGACTCCTGGAGAAGCCGGTGCGAGAGGCGGTCGTTCGTGATTGAGCGGGCGTTCGGGGCGCCGACGCAGCACGCCCATCACTTCCTGTACCAGAGCGCGGTGTCCGCCTCACTCCGCAGACACGCTCAGGACGGCAGTTGAGCGCCGCGAGCGGGAGCAGACATCATGCGGCATCGCTGCTGGCGAATCGGCCCGGCGGCCGGTCAAGCGACTGGACCGACCCGTGAGCCTCTCCCGGGAGATCGCCCGCAACGGCGGTCGGGACCGCTACCGAGCCGCCTCGGCCGATGCCGCCGCCTATGAGCTCCGGCGCCGCCCAACGCAGGCCAAGCTCACCCGGCGTCCCCGGCGTTCGCGACATCCCGTGGGCCGCCGTCGGGAACCGGTTCCTTCTCGCTACGAGTTGACCGGTACCGCTTTGTCGTGCCGAAACCCGACCCCATGGGAGGCGGCAGAACTGGCAGAACTGGTGGAGAGCCTTCCTTCAGACCCTGGGTTGTTTCCTCGTTTCCTTGGCAGGGGGGACGGCGGTTCGGACCGTGCCGGTGGTGGCGAAGCGCCGGCGGTAAGTGGTGGGGGTGACGCCGAGGTGACGGACGAAGACGCGACGGAGGGTTTCGTCGCTGCCGAGTCCGCTGTGCCGGGCCGCCGATGTCACGCTGTGCCCGTCGAGGAGGAGCTGTTGGGCGCGGTCGAGACGGACCCGCTCGACCCAGCGGGCAGGGGTGGTGCCCAGCTCCGTGTGGAACAGCCGGGTCAGGTGCCGGGGGCTGACGGCCGCGGCACGGGCCATGGACGGCAGATCGTGATCGGCGGCCGGGTCGGCCAGCACGGAACTGATCAGGGGGCGCAGCAGGTCGCTGCGCGGGGGCGGGGTGGTGGCCGTGGTGAATTGTGACTGGCCACCCGGACGTTGGAGGTAGACGACCAGTTCGCGTGCGATGCGGCGGGCGGCATCGGGCCCGTGGTCGTCCTCGACCAGGGCCAGGGTCAGGTCGATGCCCGCGCTGATGCCCGCGGATGTGATGAACCGCCCGTCCTGGACGTGGATCGCGTCCGCTTCGACGAGTACCCGGGGGTGACGGCGGGCGAGGGTGCCGGCATGCCGCCAGTGAGTGGTCACCCGGCGTCCGTCGAGCAGACCGAGTTCGGCGAGGACGAAGGCGCCCGTGCACACCGAAGCGACCCGCCGCGCCCGCGCAGTCAGGGTGCGGGTCGTCGCCAGCAGCTCTGTATCCATCGGCTGCTCCGCCAGGCGGTCACCTCCGGCCACGAGCACCGTGTCGATCCGGCCGGCCTCGGCGGCCGTCACCGTGCCGCCCAGCGGCATCCCGTTCGAGGACCTGACCTCCCCGCCGCACGGAGAGATCAGGATCAGCTCGTAGCGGTGGTCGAACCGACTCGCCTGGTGCAGGACTTCCGCAGGGCCACTGACGTCCAGCATGGTCACGCCGTCGAACACCACGAAACCCACACGATGCGTCATGTCTGAATCTGTGGATTCTCTATCAGGAAGGACATGGCGCCATGGTACGTGCCCGGCGACTCTGGGAGTCGGCCTGTTGCGACGAGAATTTGGAGAGAGAACATGAGCGAGACGATTGCGGGAGTGTCGATCCCGGACAGCGCTCTGGCACGGGAGGCGACCGAACTGGTCCGTGACGCGGCCTCATCGCTGCTGTTCGACCACTCCCGGCGCGTCTTCCTCTGGGGAGCGCTGCGCGGGCGCGAACAAGGGCTTCGGTTCGATCCGGAACTGCTGTACGTCGGGGCGATGTTCCACGACCTGGGGCTGACCGAGCGGTTCCGCCGCACCGACCAGCGCTTCGAGATCGACGGTGCGGACGAGGCGCGGCGATTCCTGCACACCCACGGCATAACCGGCGAGGCAGCCGACCGAGTCTGGACGGCGATCGCCCTGCACACCACGCCGGAGATCCCGTTGCACATGGCACCCGAGATCGCCCTGGTCACCAGGGGAGTGGAGCTGGACGTCCTGGGCATCGGCTACCACACGGCATCCGACGAACAGCGCACAGCCGTGACGGAGGCCCACCCGCGCCCGGACTTCAAGAACCGGATCCTGGCCGCGTTCACCAAGGGCATCGAGGAACGGCCCGAGACGACGTTCGGCAACGTCAAGGCCGACGTACTCGGCCACTACGCGCCCGGATTCGTCCGCGGCGACTTCGTTGCGGTCATCAAGAACTCCGCCTGGCCCGAATAGCCTCGCCCCGCGCCGGACGGGGATGTTCCGCGCAGCGGCACGGTGAGCCATGTGGCGGATCGTGTGCCGGTGTCGAGTTGATCCCCGGGCAGGCCGGCTGCCTGGGCGGCTCGGCGTGCCTGCTCGGGCGGTGGGCAAGCGCGTATCGGAGGCCCGTGCTCACTGCGCGGCGTGGTGCTGCGATGCTCCTGTAGGCAGCAGCTCGATTCCAGAGGGTCACCACTGGTAGGGCGAGGTGAGGTCACTGCGTCTGGTGGCCGGCGCCTGACGCGCCGTCCACACGGCCGGGCACCGCATCACGCCCCGGGGAGAGAGTTTCTCGCGAGGGCTTTGAGTGGCTCGGCAAGGCTGCGGGCCAGTGCGCCGGCGAGTCGGTTCAGCCGCAGTGGGCAGCCTTCCTCATGCCTACAATGCGTCAGACGATCTTGTAATCCGCGGATGTGATCAAGGTGTACTCCCATGCGGTTCGATAACCGCCGGGTCATTGACAGGGAGGGGCTGGGGGGCCGGTGGAGCTGCGGGACATCGAGATCTTCCTGGTACTGGCCGAGGAGTTGCACTTCGGCCGGACCGCGCAGCGGCTGCATGTCTCCCAGGCACGCGTCAGTCAGGCCATCAAGAAGCAGGAGCGGCGCATCGGCGCCGAGCTGTTCACCCGCACCAGCCGCATTGTGCGCCTGACGGAGGTCGGCCGGCAGTTGCGCGACGACCTGCAGCCGGTCTACGCGGGCCTGCGCGAATCCCTGGAGCGCGCCCGGCTGGCGGCCCGCGGCATCACCGCACAGCTCCGCGTCAGCATGATGCCCTTCAACCTCGCTGATCTGCACCCCTACTGGAAGGCGTTCCGCGCAAGATACCCGTCCTGGGGGCTCCAGATCCGTCCCGTGGCCTTCACCGATGTGTTCGGCCAGCTCCGCAACGGTGCCATGGACGTCGCGGTACTTTGGCTGCCGGTGGAGGAGCCGGGCTTCACGGTCGGACCGCTCTTCTGTACCGACTCCCGGATCCTCGCCGTTGCCGCGGACCACAGGCTCGCGGTTCGGGACGCCGTGCCGCTGGAACTGCTCGCCGATTTCCCGCACGCTACCGCCCTCGGCATGCCTGACTACTGGGAAGACAGCTACCTGCCCTTCTACACTCCACGCGGCCGCAAGATCGAACGCATTACATCCGCAGCTTCGGACAACGCCGATCAGCTGATCAGCCACGTAGGCATGGGCGACATCATCCACACGTTCCCCGGCCATGTCGCCCAATACTGGGGCATGTCAAACATCCGATTCGTTCCCCTCCCCGACATGCCCACCATCAACTTCGCCTTGGTCTGGCGGACCGAAGCCGAAAACGACCTCATCCGCGCGCTCGCCGACACGGTGCGCGATCTGGGTGTCTTCCGTTTCTGACACAGTGGCGCAGCCTGCCGGCTCCACCATGTCGTGGGCGCCGCGGAAGGGGCGGGGCGATCGAGGGCTGTGATCAGGTCCGAGGAGCGTCTCGTCGGAGCCATTCGCCCTCCGCGGTTCCAGTACGCCCGGTCCGGCGAATCCCGCCGCGCGCTCCGGCCTCGGGCGCGGCGTGCAGTGGCAGCCATCGTCCATCACCGGCGCAGACCTGCTGCGGCATCAGGACGCTGAAGAGCCATGCCGTGTGCTGCACGGCCCCACCCGCCCGTGCCCGGATCGCCGGCACCCAGAGAGCCGAGTAACGGCCTTCCACGCTCTGCCGGCTCCTCAGGCGCTGGGCACAGCGGAACAGCGCGAGGCCGCCGGAGGCCAGGACGAAGATGATCGACGTCCAGGTGGTGGTGGCGATCTCGACCTAGATGAAGGCAGTGAGCACCCGCAGCCAGGTATCGGGCTCCGGCGCCCGAGGTGCTCCGCGAGTCACGTGCGGTCTTTCACCAGCGACGCGCCGGGGTTTGGTGCCGATCTTCTGGTCGGCGGGGCGGGTGTAGGGCTCGCCGGTGGCGAGGACGCGTCCGACGTCGTAGCGGGTGGTGGGCCGCTGGTTTTTCGAGCCGACGGGGCGGGGCCGGGCGGGTGTATTGCGGTGCACGGGATGGCGTACCCGACCGCGCGTGCAGGTTCCTGAACTCCCGACGGACCCGGGCGGGGGCGGGCTTGTTCGGTTCCGCAGGTGGTTCCCAAGGCCGGCGGAGATCCGCGGCGAGAGGGTGGGCGAGGAGGAGTTGCGCGTGGGCGGCCAGGACGGGCCAGGTCCGGCGGTCGGCTGCGGCGCAGTCTCGGAGGCTCGGGTCCACCCGACCGCAAGGAGCGTTGCCGGAGGACAAGAGGCAGGCTCCGGGGTTTCCGACGTCCCGGGGGCCTCCACTTCGCTGACCTCCCGGCTCAACGATGAGCCGGGCAGGCTGTCACGCCCAGCCACGCCCAGCTTCGCGAGGGAGGCGAGCTGGTCGGCGGTGAGTTTGTCGCGTCGGGGGGTGGCGCCGTGCGCGCGCCGAGTGACCGGAGGCGTTGCCGCAGGCAGGCAGGGTGGGGTCGGTGGACCCTTCCCCGGGCCCGCGGCGGGCGGTGCGTCAGAGCATCGCGAGTCGGTCCACGAGTAGTTCCACCCTGCGTCCGGTGTCCTCCGGTGGGAGCCGTCGTGCACGGGTCAGGGTGGCCAGTC
>NZ_JBIAUK010000050.1:0-35986 GCF_042892775.1 Streptomyces sp. NPDC001717
GGCGGGGGGGGGGGGGGGGGGGGGGCGGGCGGCGGGGGGCGGGGGGGGGGGGGGGGGCGGCGGCCCGCCCCCCC
The DNA here is from genome assembly GCF_042892775.1 of Streptomyces sp. NPDC001717. Lineage (NCBI taxonomy): Bacteria > Bacillati > Actinomycetota > Actinomycetes > Kitasatosporales > Streptomycetaceae > Streptomyces > Streptomyces sp. NPDC001717. Next base: position 75 of record NZ_JBIAUK010000050.1, read on the forward strand.
CCCCCCCCCCCGCCGGGGCGGCCCCCCCCCCCCCCCCCCCCCCCCCCCCCCCCCCGCCCGGGCTCAAGCAGCGCTGCGCGCACGGGAAGGCCGAGGTCGGCCGGGGGCCGGCTTCGTCAGCGGGCGGCGCCCGCGAAGTGCCGGCGGACCAGGGATTCCACCGCCGGGAGGTCACCCGCGGTCAGGGCGTCCAGGAGGGACCCGTGCTCGGCCGCGTCGGCGACGAGTTCGGCGCGGCGGACGCGGGGCGCTCCCGGCAGGGGCCACAGCGCGCGCCGGTGGAGCTGCTCGGCGACCGCCACCAGCTGGGCGTTGCCCGCCAGGGAGAGCACCTCCCGGTGGAAGGCTCGGTCCGCCTCCGCGTACGCCGGCAGGTCGCCCTCCGCCGCGGCCTCCGCGGCGGCGGCCGCCGCCGGGCGCAGGGCCTCCCAGGCCTCGGCGGGCACCGAACGGGCGAGTCGCAGCATGACCGGGATCTCCAGCAGCCCCCGCACCTCGGCCAGCTCGGCCAGATCGCGCGCGGTCCGCGTCAGGACCCGGAAGCCCCGGTTCGGGAGGCATTCCACGGCCCCTTCCAGGGCCAGCTGCTGCATCGCCTCCCGCACCGGGGTCGCCGAGACTCCGAAGCGCTCACCGAGGGCCGGGCCCGAGTAGATCTCCCCCGGCGCCAGCTCCCCCTCGACCAGCGCCGCGCGCAGGGCGTCGAGGACCTGCCCGCGCACCGAATGGCGCAACACCTTCCCGGCGGCGGGCTTCTGCTCCGGGATCGATGGCATCGGCTGCATGCGGCGGCCCTCCTCACTGGTCTCGACCTGCCCAGAGAGTATGCGACGTCCCACAAGGTGATACGGACACCGAGGTCAGATAAGGTAAGGCTTACCTTTTAACGATCGTGTGATTCGGTGGCCCCCATGACCGTCACGACCCCGGCCGGCTCCCCGGTGGCGGACGCGTACGCGCGACTGACCCAGGCCTACGCCGGACTGCGCGTCACCGAGCTGTCCCCGCTCGACCCGACCCCCGGCGGCGCCGGGTGGGTCGGCGCCGACGAGCTCGCCGCGGGCGGGGTGGCCCTGGACGCCTTCCTCGCGTGGGACGAGGCCCAGATCGCCCGGGACCACGGCCGCCAGGCCCGCCCGGACGTGGTGGCGGGCTTCGGGCTGCACCGGTACGCATGGCCCGCCTGCCTGCTGATCACCCTGCCGTGGTTCCTGCACCGGCGCGTCCCCCGACTGCCCGCCGACCGGGTGGCCTTCCATCGCACCGACGCCCGGATGGCCGTACGCGTCGGAACCTTCGCCTGCCTGCCCGACGACCCCGCGGCCGGCCTCCCCGGGGCGCGGGTCGTGCCCGACGAGGAGGCCCTGCGCGCCGAGGTGCGGGCCGCGGTGGCCGAGCACCTGGGTCCGCTGCTGGAAGGTTTCGGCCCGCGCATGCGGCGCGGTCGCCGCGCCCTGTGGGGTCTGGTCACCGACGAGGTCGTCGAGAGCCTCTGGTACGTCGCGAGTCTGCTCGGGCCCGGAGAGGAGCGGCGCGCCATGGCCGAGCTGGAGGCGCTCCTGCCCGGCGGCACCGACCCGTACGCCGGGGGCGCGGGATTCCGCAGCCTCTCCGGGCCGGCCGGCGAGGAGCTTGCCACCCGGGACCGGGTCGGGTGCTGTTTCTTCTACACCATCCGCCCGGACGACACCTGTGTCACCTGCCCGCGCACCTGTGACACCGACCGGGTCGCCCGGCTCGTGGCGACGGCCGCCTGAACCCACCCGTACGACTGACCGTATTCGAACTCAACTCGGCTCATGCGAGCGTCAGTTCGAGCCACAACACCCTATCCGGCGGGCCCCGCCCCCCGATGGCGTCCACTTGCCCCGAAACCCGCGTGCACGGCGGACCGGCTGCGCCACTATGGCGCCCGGAAAGCCGCACGGCCGCAGACGCGAGGCAAGGACATCCGCATGAGACTGACCGACATATCGCTGGACTGGCTGCTGCCCGGCAGCCTGCTGATCCTGGGCGTGGCTGCGGCAGTTGCGGTGCTGGCCCGGGGCCGGCGCGAGAGCGAGAAGGCCGCGGCCGACGACAGCTGGGAGCGCAGCGAGGAACGGCGGCGCCGCAAGGAAGCCGTCTACGGGACCGCCTCCTACGTCCTGCTCTTCTGCTGCGCGGCGGTCGCCGCCGCGCTCTCCTTCCACGGACTGGTCGGCTTCGGCCGGCAGAACCTCAACCTCTCCGGTGGCTGGGAGTACCTGGTCCCCTTCGGTCTCGACGGCGCCGCCATGTTCTGCTCGGTGCTCGCCGTCCGCGAGGCCAGCCACGGCGACGCGGCGCTCGGATCGCGCATGCTGGTCTGGCTGTTCGCCGGTGCGGCCGCCTGGTTCAACTGGGTGCACGCCCCGCGTGGCATGGGCCACGACGGCGCTCCGCAGTTCTTCGCCGGGATGTCCCTCTCGGCGGCCGTCCTCTTCGACCGGGCCCTCAAGCAGACCCGCCGCGCGGCGCTGCGCGAACAGGGCCTGATCCCGCGTCCGTTGCCGCAGATCCGGATGGTCCGCTGGCTGCGGGCGCCCCGGGAGACCTTCGGCGCGTGGTCCCTCATGCTGCTGGAGGGGGTGCGCACCCTCGACGAGGCCGTGGACGAGGTGCGCGAGGACAAGCGGGAGAGGGAGCAGGACCGGCACCGCAGGCGGGATCAGAACCGGCTGGACCGGGCGCGCATCAAGGCGCTGGGCCGGCAGAACCGGGCGTTCGGGCGGTCCCGCGGCCGCCAGGTGGAACTCCCGGAGCTCACGCAGGGAGCTGGCTCCGCGCCGGTCGGCGCGGAGCCGGCCATATCGGAAGCAGGACAGCTGCCATTGCGACGCCGGCCCTCCCTGCAGTCCGTCAGCCGGACCGGGTCCGCTGACGTGACCGGTCCCCGGACGGTGGATCTCACCGCCGAGGACGACACCCAGACCATCCCCCGGCTCGACTCCCTGGAGCGCAAACTGAAGGACCTGGAGCAGCAGTTCGGCTGACCGGCCCGCCGCCTCGTGCGGTCGTTCCGGTCATGTGGGGCCCGCCGTTCAGGCGGGCCCCGCGTCGTACCCCCGCTCCAGCTCGAACCACACCACCTTGCCGCCGCCGAGGTCCGGGGCGTCCACGCCCCAGTCGTCGGCGAGCGCCTGCACCAGCACCAGTCCCCGGCCGTGCGTACCGTCGTCGGCGGTCGGTACGTACGGCCGGGGCCGGCGGTTGGCGTAGTCCCGGACCTCCACCCGTAACCGGCCGGCGTCGAGACTCGCGGACACCTCCGCCCCTTGGTCGGTGTGGACGAGGGCATTGGTGACGAGCTCGGTGATGAGCAGCTCGGCCACCTCGGCGGCATCGGTGGCACACCGGTGGCGCATCAACTCCCTTAATGCCCGGCGGACTTCCCCCACCGCTTTCAGATCCGCCCGGCGTACGCTCCGATTGATCGCCGGCCCGTCCATCGCGGCCGCCCCGTCCGGACCGGACGGCTCGCGCGGCACCGGCCTGCCTCTGCGCCACGGCTTCCCGGTCTTCGCCCCCACCCGCACGGCGATGTCCCTCCCTCGTCGCGTGTCCCCAACTGGTCAACTGGTCAACTGGTCGAACAGGTCTACGGGATGCATGCCCCCCGGGCCGATCCGCACTCCTGCGGGCTTACGGGTAGGGCACTCTGCGGAGGTTGGATCGAGCCACCCGGATCATCCTGCCGACCCCTCCGTCGAGGACGATCTTGCCGGTGGAAAGTGCAAATCCGGTCACCGTCTCGGCACCGATCCTGGGAGGAACGGACAGCGCGTCGGGGTCGGTGACCTCGTCCACGAGGGCCGGTCCCGGGTGCCCGGAGGCATCCTCCAAAGCCCCTGTGAGCTGCCCCGGCTTCTCCACGCGGCCCCCGTACGCGCCCGCCGCGCGGGCGATGGCCGCGAAGTCGGGATCGGTGTTCGTGGTTCCGTACGAGGGCAGGCCGAAAACGAGCATGTCCAACTCGACCGTGCCGAGGGATGAGTTGTCGAAGAGGACCACTTTGACGGGCAGGTCGTACTGCACGAGGGTGAGGAAATCTCCCATCGGCATGGAGAAACCGCCGTCACCCGACAGCGACACCACTTGACGGGAGCGGTCGGTGAATTGTGGCCCGTTGACCTGTGGCAGTCCGTTCGCCATGGAGCCGTGGCCGAAGGAGCCGATGGTGCGGCGCTTGCCGTTCGAGGAACGATAACGCGCGGCCCGTGCATTGCACATGCCGGTGTCGATGGCGAAGACGGCGTCGCAGTAGCCGAGTTCGGCGAGGACGGAGGCCGGGGCGCTCCTCGCCTCCGCCCCGCAGGCGGTGCCGCGGCCGAGGGGTCCGCTCATACCGACGTCGGCTGCACCCCCGGTAGCCCGCCCCCGGTAGCCCACTCCCGGCAGGCGTCACCCGAATGGAGTAATCGAACGCGCCACCCACATGGGTGAAGATCAAGCTGAGTAGTGCCCCAATCAAGCCAATCCGCGGAAGGGAAACCACATGCGCATTCGACGAATCCTCGCCGCCGTCATCGCCACGGCAGCCTTCGCCGGACTCGGCCTCGCAGGCGTCGCCACCGCGACCGCCGCCACCTCCTCCACCGTCACCGAAAGCCTCACCCCGGGTGAGTGCGAGAAGGGCGGCGGAACGGTCGACTGGTCGACCAACACCTGCAAGGGCGGCACGGGCGACGGGAAGATGGTGGACTGACCCCAGTGGACGCCCCACGGCATGCTCGCGCGGGGCGCTCCCGCGCGAGCATGCCGAAGGCGTGTTCGAATCGGCGTGTTGATCGGGCCGGCACGTCTGCGTCTGCCGCGCCTGCCGGCCCGTGCCGCCTGTGCGCCCGTTACGTCTCCCAGACCGCGGCGGCCGTCCGGTCGTCGGCGTAGCCCTTGAGGCGGAGTTGGGTGTCCGCGAGGAAGGCCGCCAGGCCGGGGGGTTCCGGCTCTGACCAGCGCGCGCCGAGCTCGGCCGACAGCAGGGCCTCCTCCCGCATGGGGTCGGCCAGGCCGCCGGAGCAGACGAGCAGGGTGTCGCCCGGTCGGGCCACGGAGGCCCGGAAGCGGAAGTCCCCTTCCGGCGTGGCTCCGTCGGGCTCCAGGTCCTGCCACTGTCCCGACCGGAGGCGGAACAGCCCGCCCGCGCCGGAGCCGAAGCACACCCGGGTCCGGCACTGCGGGTCCACGGGGAGCAGCAGGGCGCGCAGCCCTGCGGTGTACGCCTCCTCGGCGAGGCCGAGCTCGGCGGCGCGGGCGCGCAGGCGGCCGTAGCCCCGGTCGGTGAGCCGCTGGAGGCCCGAGCGGAGCGCGTCGCGGCGGCCGGCGCGGATGTCCTCGGCGAGCCGCTCCTGGCTCCGGCCGACGGCCGCGGCGACGGTGCGGCAGAGCTCGGCGGCGGCCGCGGGGGCCCCGGGGGCGGCGCGTTCGCCTCCGGCGAGGACCACCATGACCAGGGCGTCGTCGCCGGCGCCGAAGCGGGCGGTGAGCAGGTGGTCCCGGCGGGCCTCGCCCCGGTAGCGGGCGGAGTCCCCGCGCAGGGAGGCGGCGCGCAGGGTGTACGTACCGTAGCGGGCCCCCTCCAGGACGGTATCGGGGGTCAGGTCGTCGAGCGCGGCCGGGTCGGCGGCGGGCAGCGCGCCGGGCTCCGCGGCGTAGGTGGGCGCGCGGTCGCCGAGGTGCCGCACCTCGGGCCGCTCGTGGTGCTCCGGCTCCACGGTCACCTGCACGGTCCGCTCCTCCTCCGCCGTCCAGGCGGGCACGTCCACGTCCCCCAGCGCGTACCCGGTGAACCCACCGGCCCTCGGATCCGGCGGGGGTGCATGCGGGGGCGCCTGCGGCGGCGTCGGCGGTACGGGTGGCACCGGTGCGGGATGGGCAGCCCCGTCCAACGGCTCGGGATCCGGGCGCGGCCCGGGCACGACCGGCCGGACGGGCAACCCCGCCTCCACCGGCGCGGCGGGGGGCGCGGGCCGGACCGTCGCCGGTGCCGGCGGCGGCGGTGCTGCCTGCCGCGCCTCCGGCGTGGCCGCTTCCCACGGCAGGGCCTGCGGCTCCGGCGGGGCCGGAGCGGGCGGGTACCCGGCGGGCGGCGGGGCCGCGGTGGGCCCGGTGGGCGGTGCGGGGGCCGGAGGGCCCGCGGGCGCGGGCGGGGCCGGATGGACCGAAGGGGCCGGCGCAGCCGAAGCACTCGGCGGCGGTACGGCCTGACGGGCCGGCGGGACCGCGGAAGGCCCGGTCGACGGCACGGCCGGAGGGGCCGCGGAAGGCCCCGTCGGCGGTGCGGCCGGAGGGGGCGGCGGTGCGGCCGAGGGGGCAGATGGAGTCGGGGCGGGTGGTACCGCCGATGGGGGCGGCGGGGGCCCTGGGACGCCGGGCGGCACCGGCGCGCCCGGAGGCGGCGCCGTGTCCTGGGGCGGCCTCGTGCCGGGGGTTGCCGAAGGGGGAGGTGGAGGTGTCGTCAGGGAGGAGGCCGTGTGGAAGCGGGTGTCCAGGGTGTCCCCGGGGTCGGGGTCCGGGACCGCGTCCGGGTCCTCGTACAGTTTCTGCCACCAGTCGTCCGCGCCCGCGCCCTGCTGACTCATGCCCTCATTCTCGGCCTACCGCGCGAGCGGAAAACGCCGAATGCGCGAAAAGGGTCCACCGGGCCGCCGCCCGGTGGACCCTTCCTCCCTCACTCGTACGAACTACCGGACGTCATAAGCCCGTCCGACCGTCTGGGTGACGGAGGCGCCCTTCGCGTCGGTCAGTTCGACCTTCAGCGAAACCTGCTTGCCGGAGGCCCCGGCGTGGTCCACGACCGCGGTCCACACACCACCGCGCTCGCTCACCTTCGCCTCCGTCCAGTTCTCGCCGTCGTACGAGTACGACAGCTTCGCCGACTTCAGCGCACCCGGCGCGTACCCCGCGTGCCCGGTGGCGCTCAGCGCGATGCTCTGGCCGTTCGCCGCCGCGACCGTCTTCAGCCCGTCCAGCGGGGCCGCGTACCTCGGGAAGAGGATCGGCAGGCCCTGCGAGTAGGCGGCGGGGTCGAGCTTCGAGGTGAAGCCCCAGGTGGTCGTCACGGCCGTGGACCGCTGCCAGACGCGGGCCGGCGGGCCGATCTTCTCGATGGACTGGGTCAGTGCGTAGCGGGCCTCCTCGGCCGGGACCTCGAACACCCCGAACGGGTACCAGCTGTCTCCGATCACCTCGCCGTTCCGTTCGAGTCGCAGCCCGCCGATGTCCCCGAAGGAGCCCGGCTGCGCCGCGTGCCCGCCGTCGCCCCACATGGCGGGGGCGAAGCCGATCAGGCCGCCCTGACGCTCGGCGGCCAGGGTCTCCTTGCCCGAGGAGTCGCGCGGGGCGACCGGGCCGGTGATCCCGTCGTACCAACTCGTCTTGAGCTGCTGCCCCTTGGTGTAGGTGCGCTGCGCGCCGACCATGAACTCGCCCCACGGGAAGCTGCTGGAGAGCGTCTGGTCCCAGGCGGTGTCCCCGGCCGAGTAGTACTCGGTCCGCGTGCCCGGCACCGCGACGGTCTCGATCGAGCCGAAGTACACCGCCGTGCCGATCGGCCGGTAGGCGCCCGAGAGGTCGACGAAGTCGCCCGCCACACCCATGGAGTTGTACGAGGAGTCCACCCGCCCGAGGTCGCGGTCGCGCACCCGGTAGGTGTGGCCGCCCTGGACCCGGCCCTTCTCGGGGAAGGCGAGGGAGTAGGCGTACGGGCTCCTCGCCGTGCCCTTCCAGGCCAGCGTGACCGTGCCGGCCTTCAGCTTCGCGAGCAGCGCCCGCCCCTCGGCGGCCTCGATCGACAGGGTGGGCAGCACGCCCCCGAAGCCGGTCGAGCCGACCCACCGGCCCGGTGTCTCGCGGTAGGCGAGCACGGCCTTGGCGCCGGCCGCCTTCGCGTCCCGGGCCACCTCGTACAGCGCCCCGTCGACGGTCTTGACCAGCACGATCGCGTCCTTGGCGCCCGCCGCGGCGAGCTCCTGCGGGGTGCCGGTGCCCGCGTCGACGAGCGGGGCGCTGCCCGTTCCGTCGAGGTTGTCGCCGCCCGTGCTCGCGGTGATCGGGTGCAGGACCGGACCACCGACGGCCTTCAGCTCGGAGAGCAGGGGCGCCCCCGCCCGCCAGTAGCTGCCGAACTCGAACCCGCCGTCGGTGGCGCGTCCTTCGACCGAGGCGTAGAAGCCGCGGATGGTGCGGCCGCCGGCCGCCGTGCCCGCGTGCAGCCAGGCGTCGTCCCAACTGCGGGCGAAGGCGAGGGTGGTGTTGCGGCTCTCGACCGGCTTGTCGGCCTCGATGGCCAGGCGGCCGGCCTTGCGGGCGTCGAGTACGACGGTCGTGTCCTTCTTCACCTCGACCTGCGGGCGGCCGAGGTAGGTGAGGGAGTCGATCAGCGTCGCGCCCTCGCCCGCGTCGGGGGTGCCGACGAAGGCGGAGAGGAAGTACGCGCCCGGGCGGACCCGGTAGACCTGGTCCACGGAGCCGTCGTTGAAGCGGCGTTCACCGGTGGCGTCGTCGGTGCCGATCACGTCCAGGGAGGACGGTCCGGCGGCCGGGTTGCCCGCGCGGTCGACGAGCTTGACCCGCAGGGTGACCGTCTGGGGCTCCACGTACAGCGAGAACGGCGTGGAGACGTGCACGCCGTTCGCCGTGGCGACGACGCGGCCGGTGACGTCCCCGTACTGGGAACGTTCGAGCTTCGCGGCCGGGTCGAGGGCGAGGGGCACCTTGACGGTGGCGCCGGCGGGGACGGTCACGGTGCGCTGCCCGAGGCGGGCGACCTGACTGCGGATCTTCGAGCCGTCGTTGCCGGTGACCTTCTCGACGGCGAGGTTCAGGGTGACGGGGCTCTTGCCGAGGTTGGTGTAGGGGACTTCGACGGTCAGGCGGTCACTGCCGTCCTGCGGCCAGTTGTGGGCGCCGCCCTGGACGGCGGGGGCGCCGGTGACGGTGGTGTCGACGGCGGCCTTGACGTCGAGGCGCCCGCCGCCGGTCTCGCGTACGTCCCCGGGTATCGCGGTGTCGGCCGATCCGACGAGGGCGGCCTTGATCTGCTGCCCGGTCCAGTCGGGGTGGCGCTGCTTGACGATGGCGGCGGCGCCCGCGACGTGCGGGGTGGCCATCGAGGTGCCGGACATGGACTGGTACGCGTACACCCCGCGGCCGCCCATGTTGGCGGCGGAGATCCCCACGCCGGGGGCGGCGATCTCGGGCTTGAGGGTGTGCCGGAGTCCGGCGGGGCCCCGGCTGGAGAAGGGGGCGGTGGTGTCGTCGCGGTCGACGGCGCCGACGGTCAGCACACTGGCGGCGCAACCGGGCGAGGAGACCGTGTTGTTGCCGGGTCCGGAGTTTCCGGCGGCGATCACGAACAGCGGGCCCTGCTGGGAGAGTTTCTCGGCCGCTGCGGCGAGCGGGTCGTCGCAGGCCGTCTGGGAGGGGTCGCCCAGGCTCATGGAGACCACGTCGGCCTTGGACTCGACGGCCCACTCCATGCCCGCGATGATCCACGAGTCCAGGCCGTAGCCGGCGTCGCCCAGGACCTTGCCACTGAGCAGTTCGGCTCCGGGGGCCACGCCCTTCTTCGCGCCGCCGCCGGCGGCTCCGGAGCCCCCGACGGTGGAGAGGGTGTGGGTGCCGTGGCCCTGCCGGTCGGCGTCGGTGTCGGAGTCCGTGAAGTTCTTCGAGGCGGTGACGCGGCCCGCCAGGTCGGGGTGCTGGAGGTCGGTGCCGGTGTCGAGGACGGCGACCTTGATGCCCTTGCCGTCGTACCCGGCCGCCCAGGCCGCCGGGGCGTTCACCTGCTTCGTCGACCGTTCCAGGTTGGCCCGGACCTTGCCGTCGAGCCACAGCTTCTTCAGTCCGCCGGCTGCCGCGCGGGAGCGCCCGTCGGCGGTGGCACCGGCGGTGACGTCGGCCCAGAAGGCGGCGGCCTGGCCCTTGTCGGCGGCGAGCGCGACGGCGCCGATGGAGCCGAGGACGAGGGAGCGGTCGGCGCCGCGCGGGGCGGGCGGGGCGCTGCGCGCTACGTTGACGGAGCCGTCGTAGACCGCGATGAGCGGGAGCTTCTTGGTGTGCGCGTCGTCGTAGCCCTGCCGGACGAGGCCGGTGACGTTGAACAGTTCGTGGTCGACCTTGCCCGCGGCGAGCGCCTTGACCGCGCCCTCGGGGTAGACGTAGAGGTCCTTGCCCGACTGCCGGGTCTGCACGAGCGGCTGCGAGCCGTCCTCGCGCGGCATCGCGGTGGCGGCCGTGCGGCCGGCGGCGTCGGTGGAGACCAGGATCCGGTCACCCGTGACGAGGGTGACGGTGACGGGGGCCGCGGGCTGCCTCCCGGCCGCCTCGCTGCCGACGAGTGGTCTCTTCCCCGCTCCAGGCGCCCCGTCGTGCGGCTGTGCCGTGGACGGGCCGACTGCGGTGACGGCCAGGACGGCAGCGGTGGCCGCTCCCAGCGCCGTACGCGATATCGGGCGCATCGCTCTCCCCAGGTCAATTCCGGCCATCTGCTGCATTGCACGGCAAAGCTGCCGCACAAGTGGCTTCAGGCCGGCGGATGTTGGTGCTGCGGTGGCATGACCTTTACAGAGGGGCGGGTGGTACGGCGATGATGTCCGAGGCGGGTTTGCGCCGTGGCCGCTTCCCGCCAGGCGCGTGTCGAAAGGTGGGTGGGCGGGTTGTTGGGTGCGATAGGCCTGGACGAGGGCCAGGAGTCGGCGTACCGCGCCCTGGTGGCGATGGGTGCGGCCGAGGCCCCGGATCTCGCGCACCGGCTGACCCTTCCGGTGCCCCAGACGGAGCGGACGCTGCGCCATCTGGAGCGCCACGGGCTGGCCGCGCAGTCCTCGGCCCGCCCGGGCCGCTGGGTGGCGGCCCCGCCCGGGGTCGCGCTGGGAGCCCTGCTCACCCAGCAGCGGCACGAGCTGGAGCAGGCGGAGCTGGCGGCCGCGCTGCTGGCGGAGGAGTACCGGGCGGAGGCGGCCGAGCCCGCGGTGCACGACCTGGTGGAGGTGGTGCAGGGCGCGAGCGCGGTGGCGCACCGTTTCCACCAGCTCCAGCTGGGCGCGGCGGAGGAGGTGTGCGCACTGGTCAGCGGCCGGCCCCAGGTGGTGACGGGTACGGAGAACGAGGCCGAGGACCGGGCCTCCGTGCGCGGGGTCGACTACCGGGTGGTCATCGAGCGGGAGGTGCTGACCCTGCCGCGGGGCATCCGGGAGGCGTCGACGGCCCTGGCGCGGGGCGAGCGGGTCCGGGTGACGGGACAGGTCCCGACGAAGCTGGTGATCGCGGACCGCACCCTGGCGATGGTGCCGCTGACCTCGCGCGGTTCGGAACCGGCGGCGCTGGTCGTCCACGCGTCGGGGCTGCTGGAGTCGCTGATGGGCCTGTTCGAGGCGGTCTGGCGGGAGGCCCTGCCGCTGCGGCTGGGAACGTCGGGCTCGGCGGAGGAGGGCGGCGGCTCCCCCGACGCCACGGACCTGGAGATCCTCTCCCTGCTGCTGGCGGGCCTGACGGACGCGAGCGTGGCGAAGCACCTGGAACTGGGTCTGCGGACGGTGCAGCGCCGGGTGAAGGGGCTCATGGAACTGGCGGGGGTCACGACGCGGATGCAGCTCGGCTGGCACGCCTACGAACGGGGCTGGGTGGCCCGATAGCCCCTGGTCGGTCAGGCTGAGCAGCATGGATCTGCCTCAGCTGCTCCTGGTGGGGCTGGTGCTGCTGCTCGGGGTGGTCGGGGTGATGGTGCCCGGCGTCCCGGGGACCCTGCTGGTGTGGGCCGGGGTGATGTGGTGGGCGCTGCACGAGCGCTCGGCCCTCGCGTGGGCCCTGCTGGTCTCGGCGACGGCCCTGCTGCTGGTGGTGCAGGTGGTGAAGCGGCAGCTTCCGCCGCGCAGGCTGCGGGGGGTGGGGGTCACCCGGCGGATGGCGGTGTTCGCGGGCGCGGGCGCGCTGCTGGGCTTCGTACTGGTTCCCGTGGTCGGGTCGATCCCGGGCTTCGTGGGCGGCGTCTACCTCTGCGAACGGCTCCGCCTCGGCACGCACGGCGAGGCGTGGGCCTCGGTGCGGGCGGTGATGCGGGCGGTGGGGACGAGCGTCCTGGTGGAGCTCTTCGCGTGCCTGCTGGTGGTGGGGGCGTGGGTGGGGGCGGTGCTGGCTCAGTAGGCGGCGCGCTCAGGCCGGCCGCCCTGCCGGGTCCCGCGCCGGGTCCTCCCGGAGGAACGGGCGCAGGGCGCCGAGCAGGGCGCCGATACAGGTGTCGCGCAGTTCCGTGCGCGTGCAGGTCTCGGTGTCCAGCCAGTCCAGGCAGAGCACCCGGACGAACACCAGCCAGCTCTTCAGGACCGCGGCCACGGCCTCCCGTACGGAATCGTCCGCGAGCGGGAGGACTCCGAGGAGCCGGGTCCGCAGGACGTCCAGCTCACCGTCGATGATCGTCTGGACCACGGGGTCGCCGGCCAGGACGCGGTTCGCCGCGAGGACGGTGTTGCGGTGGGCCACGAAGTAGTCGAGGTGGACGTCGAGCCCCTCGGCGAGTTGGGCCGGCAGGTCCCCGGGCCGGTCGAGCGGGACCTGTTCGAGCAGCCGGTCGGACGCCTGCCGGAAGACGGCGGCGAACAGGTCCTGTTTGCCGGCGAAGTGCCGGTAGAGCAGCGCGCGGGAGACGCCGGCCCGCTCGGCGACGGCTTCCATCAGCACGTCTTCGTAGGGGTACTGGGCGAAGAGCTGCGCGCCGACGGCGAGGAGGCGGGCACGGCGCTCGACGGGGGTGAGGCGCTGACGGGGAGGCACGGGGCGATGTTACTTGACACGCGTCTACTAGTGGGGGCGTACTGGTCGTAGCGCTGGTAGACACGGGCCTGCTTTCCAGGGGGAGGGAGACGGCACCATGACCAAGGCCAAGGCTCTCAAATGGCTGGTACTGACGATGGGCGGTGCGTGCGTGGCGATCGGGCTCGCGCACGTGGCCCTGGGGAACGCGGCGGTGCCGGGCGCGGCCGACGCCGGTGCGACGGTCGACAGCCTCGGCCGGTTCCTGGGCGCGACGTTCGCGGGCTACGGGCTGGCCTGGCTCTGGGCGGGCCGCCGGTCGCCGATCCCGGCGGGCGTGGTCCGGTGGCTGGCCGGGGTTTTCCTGTTGGGCGCGGCGGGGCGGCTGCTGTCCCTCGCCGTGCACGGGTGGCCGCACGGGTTCCAGGTGGTTCTCACGGTCATCGAGCTGGTGCTGCCGCCGGTGTTCTTCTGGCTGGCGGACGCCGACGAGAAGGCGGCGGCCGGGACCGCGGACCCAGGGCTGCGGCCCGATGCGGTGGGCGGCCGCGCCTGAGAAGCTCTCGACATGAGGGACTTCGACGGTTTCGGCGAGGCGGAGCGGGCATACCTCCGCTCCCAGCACCTGGGCCGGCTGGCCACGGTGGACGCGGCGGGGCAGCCGCAGGTGAACCCGGTGGGCTTCTTCCCCCAGGAGGACGGGACGATCCTGGTCGGCGGGATGGCCATGGGCGCGTCCAAGAAGTGGCGCAACCTGCGGGGGAACCCGCGGTTGGCGCTGGTGGTCGACGACCTGGTGAGCACCCGGCCGTGGCAGGTGCGCGGCATCGAGATCCGCGGCCGTGCGGAGTTGGAGGTGGGCCCGCACGCCCTTGGGCCCCACTTCAGCCCGGAGGTGATCCGGATCCATCCGGAACGGGTGCACACGTGGGGGCTGTGACTGCCCCGTGGGCGGGTGCGGCGGTCGGCGGCGGCGCTGCGGCTGCGGCTCAGCGGGGCGGGGCTCTGCGGTGAGGTGCGGCGGCGCGGGCCTGGGTATCGGGGTGGCCGGGGGGGCCGCTGCGCGGAGCGGTCCCCTACCCGCCCTTCCAGCGTTCCCCGGGCTCTGCCCGGACCCGGCCCTCAAACGCCGGGCGGGCTGAAGGCTTCGGGGCTCCGCCCCGTACCCCGCGCCTCAAACACCGGCGGGGCTGGAGTTCCCGGCGGGGCAATTTCAGCCCCGCCGGCGTTTGAGGCGCCGCCGGAGGCACATCCAGCCCGTCCGGCGTTTGAGGACCGGGGGGCCGGGGGCGGCGCCCCCGGCAACGGCGCCCGAATCCAGCCCCGCCGGCGTGTGAGGCACGGGGTCCGCCCAGCGGCACCGGCACCGGCAGCCGCCCAGGGTCAGGCCCGGCCGAACCGCTTCGCGGCGTAGTTCGCTCGGCCCTCCGCCGACTTCAGGCGCCAGTCGCGGCGGATCTCCGCCCTCAGCCGCGCGTCCGTCTTCGCCACGATCCGCTGGTTCTCCCGCAGCAGCTTGCGGTAGCTCTCCAGCCGGCGTTCCGACAGCGCGCCCGAGTCCAGTGCGGCCAGCACCTCGCAGCCCGGCTCCGCCTCGTGCGCGCAGTCCTGGAAGCGGCAGTGTTCCGCGTACTCCTCGATCTCCGAGAAGACCTGACCGACCCCCGCCTCGGCGTCCCACAGCCCGACGCCCCGCAGTCCGGGGGTGTCGATCAGCACGCCGCCGCCCGGCAGGGCGAGCAGGTTGCGGGTGGTCGTCGTGTGGCGGCCCTTGCCGTCGACCTCGCGGGCCGCCTGGACCTCCATGACCTCCTCGCCGAGCAGCGCGTTGGCCAGCGTGGACTTCCCGGCGCCCGAGATGCCCAGCAGCACGCTCGTACCGCTGCCGACGACCGCGGCCAGGACGTCCATGCCCTCCCCCGTCAGGGAGGAGACCGTCAGCACCTGGACCCCGGGCGCGGTGGCTTCCACGTCCTGGACCAGGTGTGCGAGCGTCACCGGGTCCGGGACCAGGTCCGCCTTGGTGAGGACGACCAGGGGCTGCGCCCCCGACTCCCAGGCGAGAGCCAGGAAGCGTTCGATGCGCCCGAGGTCGAGTTCCACGGCCAGCGACACGGCGATGATCGCGTGGTCGACGTTGGCGGCGAGGATCTGCCCCTCGGACCGCTGCGAGGAGGTGGAGCGTACGAAGGCGGTCCGGCGCGGCAGGTACGCCTTCACGTAGCGCGGGTTGCCGCCCGCCTCCACCGCGGCCCAGTCACCGGTGCAGATGACCCGGAGCGGGTCGTGCGGGGTGACGAAGGCGGTGTCGGCGCGGACGATGCCGTCCTCGGTCATGACGTCGCACTGGCCGCGGTCGACCCGTACGACCCGGCCGGGCAGGAGGCCCTGCTCGGCGTAGGGGGTGAATTCGGCCGCCCAGGCGTCGTCCCAGCCGAGGGGGGCGAGGGCGTGCGAGAGGGAGGAAGACTGCGGGAAGGAAGAGAAAGACAAGGGGAACCCTTCACAGGGTGGCCCCGGCAGCGCGTGAAGACGCGAAGAGGTGTGAGGTCAGCCGGAGACCACGGAAGTGACATTGATGGCCTTCTGAGTGCGGGCAGCGCCCTGCGTGACGACAGTCATCAATGAACTCACCTCCGGATCAATCACGTGCCGGTCGCTCCGCGCCGGTCGGCGGGAACTGCCCCACCGTAACAAGGCCCCTCGCGCCGGTGCCAATTCTTTTTCCGGCCGACCACGCCCGGCTCGCCAGGTCCCGCGCGACGATCCCCGTGCGGGTCGCCGGGACGAGCACGGCCGCGGCCCGCTCCACCCCGCGCTGCTTGGGTTCCACGAGGGTGCGGTGGCGCCGCTCGTAGCGGCGGAAGGCGGCCGCGTGGTCCGCGGGGCTCGCCGCCAGTTCCTCGGCCAGGGTGTGGGCGCCCGCCATGGCGAGGGTGCTGCCGTCCCCGAACAGGGACACCGAGGAGGCCGCGTCCCCGAGCAGTGCGGTGCGGCCGTGCGACCACCGGTCCATGCGCACCTTGCCGACGGCGTCGAAGTACAGGTCCCCGGCGACCCGTACGCGGTCCAGCAGTTCGGGGATCCGCCACCCGCCCCCCTCGTACGCGTCGAGCAGCAGCCGCTTGTGGCCGTCGGTGTCCCGGGGGTCCCACCCCGGTACGGCGGCGGAGCGGTAGGCGAAGAAGGCGAGGGAGTCGCCGCGGCGGGGGTGTACGGCGGCCATCCGGCCGGGGGTGTTGTGGGCGACGACGGTGCGGGGCCGGGGGGCGGGGGTGCCGAGGGGCAGGGTGGCGACGTAGAGGCCGGCGTGGGTGACGAAGCTGCTCTCGGGGCCGAAGACCAGCCCGCGGACGCCGGAGTGGTGGCCGTCCGCGCCGATGACGAGGCCGAAGCGGCGCGGTGGCGCGTGCCGGAAGGTGACGTCCACTCCGTGCTCGTCCTGCTCGATGTCGGTGATGCGGTCACCGAAGAGGAACTCGGCGTGTGCGGAAGCCTGTTGGTGGAGGATCGCGGCGAGGTCGCCCCGGCCGATCTCGATGTCGCGTGCGCCCGCGGTCGCGCCGGTGACCGCGCTCAGGGGGAGTCCGCCCGTGCGCCGGCCCGCGGCGTCGACGAACCACAGGTCCGTCACGTCCGTTCCCGCCTCGCGCAACCGCTCGGCGATGCCCATCCGTTCGGCGACCTCCACCGCCGGCCCCCGGACGTCCACGGGGCTGCCGCTGGAGCGGACGCCCGCAGCGAGTTCCACCACGGTCGGCCGGAAGCCGTACCGGGCCAGCCAGTAGGCCAGCGTGGGGCCGGCGATCCCGGCCCCGGAGATCAGTACGGTCCTGTCGTCCACGACATCCCCTCCCGCTTACCGTCGGTCAGGCGCGACTGTAGGCATCTGCCAGCATGTCAGGCAAGAAGATAGGGTGTTCGGCGTGAAACGCGCTGAGAGCAGCAATTCCGAGACGGATTACGAGACGTCGATTTACGAGACGCCGATGCACGGGACGCCACGGACGCGGCAGCGGATCCTGGGTGCCTCCATGGAGCTGTTCGGGGTCCGCGGCTTCCACGAGACCTCGCTGCGGGAGATCGCGGAGCGGGTCGGCGTCACCAAGGCCGCGGTGCTCTACCACTTCCCCGGCAAGGCCGACATCCTGGCCGCGCTCGTGGAACCGATGCTGGGCGATCTCGCGGCGGCGATGGCCAACGCCGCCGCCGCGGGGCCCGGGCGTGCGCGCTGGGCGGCCATCGAGGGGATGCTCGACGTGTGGCTGAAGCACCGCTACCTGCTCCGGCTGAACCTCCAGGACTTGGCCCTGGCCACCCCCGGGCCCGCCTTCGCCCGCTTCCGGGACGCCATGCTGCGGGCCAACGCCCTGGTGGCCGGAGCCGATCCGGGTCTGGCGGAACGGGTGCGGGCCGCGCAGGCCGTGGCGATGCTGTCGGACCCGGTGGTGCTGTTCGCGGACGCACCGGTCGAGGGGCTGCGCGCGGCCGTGCTGGACGGGGTGCACCGCCTCCTGGACGGTACGGCCGAGCCGGCCGCCGAGCCCCCGCCGGCGCCCCGGAGCCGCCGTGGACGGCCCGCCGCGATGAGCACGGCCATGATCGAGACCGCCCGCCGCATGCACGCCGCCGGGAGCGGCGCCACACTGATCGCCGCCGCCCTGGGGGTCTCCCGCGCCACGGTCTACCGGCACCTGCCGCCGGCCGCGCCGCCCACGCCGTAGGCGGTCACGGCCGCCGCGCCGTATGCGGTCACGACCGCCGTGTCGCAGCCGGTCACGGCCCGTACAGGGCCTGCGCGCGGCCCGAGCCCGCCTCCATGTCCAAGGTCCTCGGAGCGGTTTCGTCGCGGAGGCCGTCCGGGACCTCGCAGCGGCCGCTGCCGGCGTCACAGGTGGTGCGGAACGTGGTCGCCACGGGGACGAAGACGGCCAGGCGGCCGGAGCCGACCTTCCCGACGACCTGGTCCGGCGGGGCGATGAAGGTCACCGCGGCGTTGCCGGAACCGACCCGGACGTCGATCTGGGCGGAGGTGAGGTCGGCGGCGTGCAGGCGGCCGGAGTCCACCTTCGCCCGCAGGGGTCCGCGCAGGCCGTTGATCTCCACCCGGCCGGAGTCGACCTCCGCGTCGACGGTTCCGCCGAGGCCGGACAGGGACACCCGGCCGGAGCGGGCGGTCACCTTCACGGGGATCCCGGCGGGCACGGTCACCGCCAGCTTGACCGAGCAGCCGGCGGCGAAGACCTGCCAGGAGTCGGCGCCGGGGCAGCGTGCGGTCAGCCGCAGGGTGTCGCCGAGCCGGCTGGTCTCGACGGAGGGCCTGCCGAGCGACCAGGCGACCTCGGCCCGGTAGCCGACCTGCCGGTCCCCGCGGGGGGTGACGGTGATGTCGGCGTCGCCCCCCACGATCTCCAGCGCGCTCACCGACCGGCCGTCGCTGCCGCCCGGCAGGACCTCTCTCCGTACGGTTCCGAGCGACCACGCCTGCCAGACGGTCGGCAGCAGCACCAGGAGGGCCCCGACGAGCGCCACCGTGATCCAGGTCCGGCGGTGCCTGCGCCGTGGTCTGCCGGTCGGCCGCGGGTCGGCGGCCTTCGGCGCGTCGGGCGCCGTCACGGTGTGCCGTCCAGGAAGCGCAGGACCGCGAGGACCCGGCGGTGGTCGCCGTCGGCCGGCGGCAGGTCGAGTTTGGTGAAGATGCTGTTGATGTGTTTGGCCACCGCGCTTTCGCTGACGACGAGTTCGGCGGCGATGCCCGCGTTGGACCGGCCCTCCGCCATCAGGGCGAGGACCTCCCGCTCGCGCGGGGTGAGCCGCTCCAGGGGGTCCGGGCCGCCGCCGCGGCGCAGCAGGAGCTGGGCGACGACCTGGGGGTCGAGAGCGGTGCCTCCGGCGGCGACACGGCGCAGCGCGTCGACGAACTCCTCGACGTCGGCGACCCGCTGCTTGAGCAGGTAGCCGATGCCGGCGCCGCTGCGGGTGGCCAGCAGATCGGCGGCGTACCGTTCCTCCACGAACTGGGAGAGGAGCAGCACGGCCGTGTCGGGGTACTGACGACGGATCACCAGGGCCGCCCGAACACCCTCGTCGGTGAAGCCCGGTGGCATCCGTACGTCGACCAGGGCGAGTTGGGGGCGGTGTTCCTCGACGGCGGCGAGCAGCGACTCGGCGTCGCCCGTCTCGGCGGCCACGTCGAATCCGGCCATGTCGAGGACTTTGACGAGTCCCACGCGCAGCAGGACGGAGTCCTCGGCGATCACGGCGCGCACGGCAGCTCCACGGTGATGTCGGTCGGTCCCCCGATGGGGCTGGTGATCTTGATGGTTCCGTCGACCGACCCTACGCGCTTGCGCAGGCCCACCAGGCCGGTGCCGTGCGCCGGATCGGCCCCGCCGACCCCGTCGTCGGTGACGGTGATGCGCAGTCGCTCGCCGGTCCGGCCCCCGACGCGCTCGACGCGGACCGAACAGTGGTCGGCGCGGGCGTGTTTGGAGACGTTGGCCAGGGCCTCGGACACCACGAAGTAGGCGACGGCCTCCACGGTGGGGCCCGGCCGGGTGGCCATGTCCACGGTCAGCTCGACGGGGAACGGGGCCCGGGCCGCGACCCCGGAGAGCGCCGCGTCGAGCCCTCGGTCCTCCAGTACGGCCGGGTGCAGACCCCGCACCAGGTTGCTCAGCTCCTCGATGGCCTCCTTGGCCTCGCGGTGGGCCTCGTCGATGACGGCCCTGGCCTCGGGCGGCAGGTCGGTCAGGGTGGCGCGGGCGATGCCCAGGTTCATGGCGAGGGCGACGAGTCGCTGCTGGGCCCCGTCGTGCAGGTCGCGTTCGATGCGGCGGCGTTCGAGATCGGCCGCGTCCAGGACGCCCGCCCGGCTTTCGGCGAGGTCCTCGACGCGGCGCTCCAGCTCGCGGGAGCGGTTGGGGCCGAGGAGGGCGGCCGCCGCGAAGGCGTCGACACGGGTGGTGAGGGCGGCCAGCCAGGGTGCGCAGAGCAGGAGGAGGACCCCGGCCACGGTGATCAGGTCGGGGCTGAGGCTCCGGTCCGGGTGCGGCACGGCCCAGTCCCACGCGTACAGGGTGGAGCCCGCGACGCCGGCACCCCAGGCGAGCACCACCAGCGCACCGGCCGCGGCGACGAGCGGGCTGACGACGAGGTGGTAGCCGTACTGGCGCCAGGTCGCCTCGGAGCGCATCCGTTCCAGGAGCCCGCGCGGTCTCCACCAGCGCTCCTCGCGCACCACCTCGGGCACGTCGAGACCGAGCAGGGTCCAGAAGCGGCTGCGCTGCAGGGTGGTGAGCAGCGGGCCGAGGACGAACAGCAGGAGGAGCGCGACGGGACTGTGCCCGGGCGGAACGACCGCGTACGCCAGGGCGAGGAGGGCGGGCAGCGCGACCGGGATCGCGGCCGCGGTGAAGGCGGTGTTGCGCCGGGCCCACGCCGACCACGGTGCGTGCGCCGCGGTCCAGGTGTACGTACGCCTCAGCGCGCCGCGAAGTGCCATGCCCCGTACGGTAATCGCACTGGTCGGAGGGTTGCCATCACCCTGGCGCCAAGGCGGGGGTGTACCTGGTACCACCCCCGGTTCGGACGGTGGGGTTACTGATCTCCGCGGCCCGGCGGACGAGGCTGGGGGCATGCCCGGCGGACGGACCGCCGGCCGTGAGGAGATCCGAAAGCCATGACGCTCGTCGCCCCGCAGTTTCGCACCCGGCAGCTCGCCGCCCGCCCCTTCCCCGGCCGCCGGCGCGCGCCCCGGCTCTCGACGGTGCTCACGGGGGCGGGGGTGGCGCTGGTCCCGTGGGTGCTCGTCCTCGCGAAGACCCTGCCGCAGACCACCGAGGTCTCCAACTGGTCCACGGCGTGGATCGGACTGGACCTCATGCTGGCCGCCGGGCTGACCGGTACCGGAGCCCTGCTGCGCACACGCGACCCCCGGGCCTCGCCGGTGGCCGCAGCGACGGCGGCGCTGCTGGTGATGGACGCCTGGTTCGACGTCACGACCTCGGCCGGGACCCCCGAGCAGGGCATGGCCCTGCTGCTGGCGGTGGCGGCGGAGCTTCCGCTGGCGGCGGCGTGCGCCGTGGTCGCCGCACGCCGGGCCTCCCACGGCCAGGGCGACTAACCGAAGCGCACCGGGAGGTGCTTGATGCCGTTGATGAAGTCCGAACGCAGGCGGCGCACTTCACCCGCCAGGACGAAGTCGGGGTGGCGCAGCAGCAGTTCGCGGACGAGCGCCTTGATCTGCGCACGGGCCAGGCCCGCACCGAGGCAGAAGTGGGGGCCGCCTCCGCCGAAGGCGAGGTGCTCGTTGGGGGTGCGGCGGACGTCGAAGGTGAAGGGGGCCTCGAAGACGTCCTCGTCCCGGTTGGCGGAGGTGTAGTACGTGACCACCTTCTGGCCGGCCGCGATCGGGCGGCCTCGCAGGACGGTGTCGCGGGTGGCGGTGCGCCGGAAGTTGTGGATCGATCCGCCCCACCGCAGGAACTCCTCCGTGGCCGAGTTCCACAGCGCCTCGTCCTGCGGGGACGCGGCGAGTTCGGCGCGGGCGGCGGGGTGTCCGGCGAGGGCCAGCACGGTGTGGGAGAGCAGGTTGCGCGTGGTCTCGTTGCCCGCGACGCAGAGCAGCACGAAGAACATGTTGATCTCGTGCTGCGTGAGGCGGTCGCCGTCCACCTCGGCGTGGACCAGGGTCGAGAGGATGTCCTCGCGCGGGTGCGCCCGCCGCTGCGCGGTCAGGGCGTCGCAGTAGGCGTAGATCTCGGCGGCGGCGAGATCGCTGTCGTGCCGGCCCGCCGAGAGCTCCGGGTCCTGGGCGCCGGCCATCCGGTTGCTCCAGTCGAAGATCAGGCGTTCGTCGCCGGCCGGTATGCCGACCATCTCGCAGATCGTCTGGATCGGCAGCCACGCGGCGACCTCGTCCACGAAGTCCATGTCCCGGCCGGGGGTGACGGCGCTCTCCACCAGCGCGGCCGCCCGTTCGCCGATCCGGACGGCGAGCCGGCGCACGACGCGGGGCGTGAAGCCCGCGCTGACCAGCGCGCGGTAGCGGGAGTGGCGCGGGGCGTCCATGCCGAGCAGGACCAGGCGCAGGGACTCCAGGGACTCGGGGCTCTGGTCGCG
This sequence comes from Streptomyces sp. NPDC001717, assembly GCF_042892775.1. Lineage (NCBI taxonomy): Bacteria > Bacillati > Actinomycetota > Actinomycetes > Kitasatosporales > Streptomycetaceae > Streptomyces > Streptomyces sp. NPDC001717. The sequence goes on from NZ_JBIAUK010000050.1 coordinate 21,966, forward strand.
GACCATGAAGGAGCCGAGTTCCGTGGACCAGAGCTCGGGGTCACGGCTGATCGCCTTGACGTCGGCGTGCCGGGTGACGGCGTAGAAGCCCTCGTGGGGGCCGGGTATCTCGTGCCAGTGCACGGGGTCCTCCCGGCGCAGCCGGGTGAACTGCTCGTGCGGGACCTCGCGGGACCAGGTGTCCTCGAGCAGGTCGATTTCGCCGGTGGGGATCATTCCGTGTGCCTCGCCCGCGGCGGGCTCGGCGGTTGCGGCGGGCGGGGCGGGCCCCCGACCGGCTGCTCCACGCCGTTCGTCTGCGGCAGGCGGGGACGCGGTGGTGTCGGCACGGAGCCTCCCGGACTCGTATCGGCTTCCCGGTACACGGTGCGCGCAGAACTGACGACCCGTCAATCCCCGTGCGGTCGCGACACCGCCCCTGCCCCCGGCCGTGTCCGATTCGTTCAAGACTCCCCCGCCGGGCCGTGCCCAGCCTGGCCCCAGGACTCCTCGACTCGACGTGATCGGCATCGTCGTCTCCGACATGGCCGCCTCGCTCGCCTTCCACCGCCGTCTCGGCCTGGAGATCCCGGCCGGGGCAGACGGGCAGCCGCACGTCGAGGCCGCGGGTCCCGGCGGGTTGCGGATCGGTTGGGACACGGAGGCGACCATGCGGTCCTTCGACCCGTCGTGGACCCGGCCGGACGGCAACGGCCGCGTGGGACTGGCTTTCCTGTGCGACTCCCCCGCCGGGGTGGACGCGGTGTACGCCGAGTTGACGGAGGCCGGTTACACCGGGCACCTGAAGCCCTGGGACGCCTTCTGGGGCCGGCGCTACGCCGTGGTCCTCGACCCGGACGGCTGCGGCGTCTCCCTCTTCGCGCCGGCCGACCCCGCGTAGGCGATCAGCGTCGTCCCGGCCGGCGCGCGCACCTCCCGGGCGAGGTGCGCCTGGTCGGCGTAGCCGGTGGTGTGGGCGATCTCGGCGTACGCCGTCCCCGAGCGGGCGAGGGCCAGGGCGCGCCGCAGCCGCAGGATCCGGCCGACGGTGCGGGGCCCGTACCCGAAGGCGTCGAGGGAGCGCCGGTGCAGCCGCCGCTCCCTCGACGCCGAGCGCGGCCGCGATCCCGGCCACCGTCTCCCCCGCGCGCAGCCGCGCCGTCACCTCGGCGGCGAAGCCGTCGGGCGCCCCCGCCCCGGCCGCGCGGGCGGCGGCCACCGCTTCGAGTCCCCCGCAGGGGTCCGCGTATCCCGCCACCCGCCCCGTGAGGCGCCGCACCTCCGGCCGCGGCCACAGGTCGGCGAGCTCGACGCGCCGGTCCCGCAGCACGTGCGCCGGTACGCCGAGCAGCGCGGGCGCGGTGCCGGGCGCGAACCGGATCCCGGCGAAGGCCCGCCCCGGGACCTCCCCGGCGGGGTGCGGCCCGGTGTCGGGCCCGGCGACCAGCAGCCGCCCGTCCACCCAGAGCAGGTCCATGCACCCGTCGGGCAGCACGACCCCGCCACCGCCCGAGGCCCGCCACCCCCGGGAACGGCCCGCGACGGCGCTTCCTCGTACATCCCTCCACACCAGGCCATCCCCGGAGATCGGCGGGCGGTAAAGTCACCGCATCCGTTGGCACCAGGGGGAGTTGAGAAGTGACGGACACAGTCGGGCAGCCCGATCCGGGGAGGGTTCCGCCGAGGCCGACCGAGCCGCCGAGCGTGGCGCCGTACGCGGCTACCTACCCGGCCCCCGCACACGCGCCGGCACCGGCACCGGCACCGGCACCGGCACCGGCACCCTCCGGCCACCCGCCGCGCTGGGCCTGGTGGGTCATCGGGATCGTCGTCCCGGTGGTGGGGACGGTGGCGACGCTGTTCGCCACCTCGGCGAAGAACGACCCCGCGACGCCGCCCGCCGCGAGCGGGGCGGCTCCCGCGACGGCCGGCTCGGCGTCGCCCCGGCCCTCCCCGCAGGCCTCCTCTCCCTCGCCGTCGGTGTCCGAGACGAAGATCGCGCCGCTGCCCGGTCCGTCCTCGGCTTCCCCCAGTCCTTCGGGCAGCGGCCCGGACCTGACGGCGCCGGCCGGCTATCAGACCCAGCAGGGCAGGTGGGGCATCGCCCCTCCGCCTTGCGGCGAGACGCAGTTGGTCGACCTTGACGCCGGGGTGTCGACGACCGTGAAGGTGAAGTACGCGGGGGAAGGGCCGACGACGGAGCAGACCGCCGCCATCGAGCTGGAGTACCGGCCCGACTCCCTCGGGTGCGGAAACGCCGGCGACGCATCGACGTACGTGAAGCTGATGACGACTACCGGCCGCCAGGTGGGGGTGCTGCGCGCGGGACAAGCGCAGACCTTCGAAAACTGCCGCGCGGCCGCGGGAACCGGCTTCGGGCCCGTGCAGCTCGGCGGCTCCGACGCGCAGGGGCGCGGCATCGTGAAGGGCGCCGCCCTGTGCTCGGTCACCGACCGGGGCTCCGTGGCCATGGCCCTCGTCGAGGAGAGCAGCAAGGAGTACAGCCCGACGGTGAGCGGCCGGCTCATCGTCTGGTCCAAGGGCTGAGCCGGGGGCGGACCCGGCGGTTCAGTGTTTGCGCAGGCGCGAGGAGTAGTCCTCCGGCGGCAGGAACTTCGACCAGCGCTCCGGGAACTCCGACGGCATGGCGCCGCCGTCCTCGTCGTCCTCCGATTCGCCCTCGGCCAGGGCCCGCCACGCGGCGGCCCGCGCGATCAGCTGGGCGGCTTCCGCTTCCCGGGCCCGCTCGTTCGCCTCGCGCGCCGCGGCCGTGGCCACCGACGGCCAGACCCGGTCGATGGCGGCGTTCACCGCGGCGCCCACGAGCACCGCGAAGGCCGAGACGCCGATCCACAGCAGCACCGCCACGGGGGCGGCCAGGGAGCCGTAGATCGTGGGGCCCTCCACCGTGTTCGTGAGGTAGATGCGCAGCAGGAACGAGCCCAGCACCCACATCGCCAGGGCCACCAGCGCGCCCGGCACGTCCTCGATCCACGGCGAGCGCACCGGCACCGACACGTGGTAGAGGGTCGTGAGGAAGACGATGGACAGCAGGGTGACGGTCGGCCAGTAGAGGATCGCGATCACGTCGGTGCCCCAGGGCACCAGCCGCACCACCGCGTCGGGCCCCACCACCATCAGCGGCAGCACGATGGCCCCGATCAGCAGCGCGACCACGTACAGCAGGAAGGCCAGCAGCCGGGTCTTGACGATGCCGCGCTGCCCGTCGAGGCCGTACATGACGGTGATGGTGTCGATGAAGACGTTGACGGCGCGCGAGCCCGACCACAGGGCGATGGCGAAGCCGAGGGAGATCAGGTCCGGGCGGCCGCTCCTGGTGACGTCGTCCAGCATCGGTCTCGCGATCTCGTTGACGCCCCGGTCCGAGAGGACGGTGCCGACCGCGTTCAGGATGTTCTCCTCGATGCTCTGCACCGACTGGGTGTTCGTCCAGCCGTCCACGTAGCCGAGCAGGCCCAGCAGACCGAGGAAGAGCGGAGGCAGCGAGAGGAGCGTGAAGAAGGCCGCCTCGGCCGCGAGCCCGAGGATCCGGTACTCGATGCACGAATTGACGGTGTCCTTCAGCAGCAGCCAGCCCATCTTCCGCTTCGACACGTTGCGGTAGAGGGCGCGGGCCCGGTGGAGCCGTCCCGGGCGTCCGGGGATCCGCTCGAAGCTTTCTTTTGCTGGCTGCACGTCCTTACGGTATCCGCATGGCAGCCACCACCCACACAGTCACCAACCAGGCCCCGCCCCTCGTGGGCCACGACGTCTACGGAGGCGACCGGGCGCTCACCGAGGGCGTCGAGCGCCACCTCGCCTCCGCGGAGCCCGAACTCCTCGGCGAGGTACGGGAGGAGCTCACCGCGCTCGGGCGGGCCGCCGGCTCGGCGCAGGCCCAGGAGTGGGGCGCGCAGGCGAACGAGAACCCTCCGAAACTGCGCACGCACGACCGGTACGGCAACCGGATCGACGAGGTGGAGTTCCACCCGGCCTGGCACCGGCTGCTCGGGCACGCCGTGGCCTGCGGACTCACGGACGCCTGGGGCCGCCCGGCCGGGCACCTGCGCCGCGCCGCCGGGTTCTTCGTCTGGTCGCAGGCCGAGGCGGGGCACGGGTGTCCGGTCTCGATGACGCACGCCGCCGTTCCGGCACTGCGCACGGACCCCGAGCTCGCCGCCGAGTGGGAGCCCCGGCTGACCTCGCACGTGTACGAGGAGGGGCTGCGGCCGGCCGCCGAGAAGGGCGGGGTGCTCTTCGGCATGGGGATGACGGAGAAGCAGGGCGGCAGCGACGTACGGGCGAACACGACGGCGGCGAAGCCCCTGGACGCCTCCGGCGAGTACCTGCTGACCGGGCACAAGTGGTTCTGCTCGGCGCCGATGAGCGACGGGTTCCTGGTCCTGGGGCAGGCTCCGGGAGGGCTGAGCTGCTTCCTGGTGCCGCGGGTGCTGCCGGACGGGACGCGCAACGCGTTCGCGATCCAGCGGCTGAAGGACAAGCTGGGCAACAAGTCGAACGCGTCGAGCGAGGTGGAGTTCGACGGGACCTGGGCGCGGCGGGTGGGCGAGGAGGGCCGGGGGGTGCGGACCATCATCGAGATGGTCGCGGCGACCCGGCTGGACTGTGCGATCGGCTCGGCCTCGCTGATGCGGCAGGCGCTCACGCAGGCCGTTCACCATGCGGAGCACCGCTCCGCTTTCGGAGCGCCGCTCATCAAGCAGCCGCTGATGCGCAACGTGCTCGCGGACCTGGCCGTGGAGTCCGAGGCGGCCACCACCCTCGTCCTGCGCCTCGCGGCGGCCTACGACGCGGGCACCGAGCAGGAGAGGGCCTTCCTGCGCCTCGCGGTGCCCGTTGCGAAGTACTGGGTGACCAAGCGCTGCACGCCGATGGTGGCCGAGGCCCTGGAGTGCCTGGGCGGCAACGGCTACGTCGAGGAGTCCGGGCTCCCGCGGCTGCTGCGCGAGTCCCCGCTGAACTCCGTCTGGGAGGGCTCGGGCAACGTCCAGGCCCTCGACGTGCTCCGCGCCCTCCAGCGCGAGCCGCAGGCCCTCGCCGCCTTCCTCCAGGAGATCGGCCTGGCCCGGGGCGCCGACCACCGGCTGGATTCGGCCATCAAGGACCTCCTCACGGAGCTCGCCGACCTGGAGGGGATCGAGGCCCGGGCCCGCCGGGTCGTGGAGCGCATGGCGCTCGTGCTCCAGGGTTCGCTGCTGCTGAGGTGGGCCCCGCCCGAGGTGGCGGACGCCTTCTGCGCCTCCCGGCTGGGCGGCGACTGGGGCGCGGCCTTCGGCACGCTGCCGCACGGCCTCGCCCTCGGCGCGGTCGTGGAACGGGCGCGGATCGCGGGCCAGTAGGGAGCCGCCGGGCTCCCGGGTACGGTCCCCAAACCGCTCCGAGCCGGGATCCGGGCCCGTTGACCGGGACCAGGGGTGGCGCCGCGCCGACTCGGCACCAGCCCTGGTCCGGGAAGCCCCGAGGAGGAGCTGTCACGCCGCCTGGCGGCGTCCGGACAGTTTCGGTCGGCCGACCGGGACTTGGCGAGAGTTGCACGGGGTTGCAACCCTTGGTGCGACAGTCGCCTTGCGGGTGCCGGGGGAAGCGGCGGCCGCGGACCGGGGGCGGCTCGCTCGGCACGACCTGTTCGACGGGGAGGTTCCGGTGGTGAGAGCCACAGGCGGCGCGGTCGACGCGGCACGCATCTCGGCCATGGACGCGCGGGAGGCCGCACGTCTGCTCAAGGGGGTACGGGAGGCCGCGCTGGCCGGGGCCCGGCCACCCGCCCCGCCGAGACCGGAGATCGCGGAGTCCTGGCGCCGGATGATGGCCGGCGGCGTGCACCCGGACCGGGACCAGCGCTCCCGGATGCTCTCGGCCGCCGAGACCGAGGAGCGGCGGCACGGCTCACCGCTGCGGGAGGTCCTGCCGGTGCTCCGGGAGGGGCTGCTGCCGGCCCTGGACGAGGCCCTGCACATCATGGTCGTCGCCGACGCGGACGGGCGGCTGCTGTGGCGGGAGGGCCACTCCTCCATCCTGCGCAAGGCGGACCGTCTCGGCTTCGCGGTGGGGGCCGACTGGGACGAGGCCGTGGTCGGCACCAACGGGGTGGGCACGGCGCTCGTGGCCCGGCGGCCCGTCCAGGTGTTCTCGGCGGAGCACTTCGTCTCCAGCCACCACGACTGGACCTGCGCGGGGGCGCCCGTACGGGACCCGCGCGACGGGCGCCTGCTGGGCGTGGTCGACGTCAGCGGGCCGCTGGCCACCATGCACCCGGCGACCCTGGCGTGGGTGACCTCGGTGGCCCGGCTCGCGGAGAGGGAGCTGCGGGTGCGGCACCTGGAATCGCTGGAGCGGCTGCGGGCGGTGGCCGCGCCGCTGCTGGCCCGGCTGCCGGGGCGGGCGCTGGCCGTCGACCCGCACGGCTGGACGGCGGCCGTCACGGGCATCGTGCCCGCCGAGCGGATCCCGCTGCCGAAGGACTTCGGGCCGGGCCGGGTGTGGGTGCCCCAGCTCGGCGACTGCACGGTGGAGCCGCTGCCGGGCGGCTGGCTGCTGCGGATCGCGCAGGAGCGGACGAAGACCGCCGTCACCCGGGTCGTCCTCGACCTCGGCCGGGCGGGGACCTGCTCGGCGACGGTGTACGGGGCCGCCGGGAGCTGGGCGCAGGAGCTGAGCCCTCGCCACGCGGAGCTGCTGTTCCTGCTGGCGGAGAACCCGCGCGGGCGCTCGGCGGCGGAGCTGGCGGAGGAGCTGTTCGGGGATCCGACCCGTACGGTGACGGTGCGGGCGGAGATGTCCCGCGTACGCCGCCGGCTCGCGGGGGTGCTGACCCACCGGCCGTACCGCTTCGCGCAGGACGTGGAGGTGGAGCTGATCCGTCCGCAGGACCCGGCCGCGCTGCTCCCGCACTCCACGGCGCCGTCGGTGATCCGGGCCCGGCTGGGAGGAAAGGGGGCCGAAGGTCCCTCCGTCGGCGGCTGGGGGATGTGATTCCCTGAGGTGCATGAGCACCGTCACCCTCACCACCTGGTCCCTCGAGATGAACTCGCCGGACGATCTGGTCGCGGCCACCGTCCCGGGTTCCGAGATCACCGTCTCACGGTCGGAGGTCCCCTCCCCGGAGTTCAGCCGCTTCCTCTACGCCTCCGTGGGCGGCGACATCCACTGGACGGACCGGCTGGGCCTGACCCGCGCGCAGTGGGTGGAGTACCTCGGGCGGCCGGGGGTGGAGACGTGGGTGGCGTACGACCGCGGCACCCCGGCGGGGTACGTGGAGCTCGACCCGCAGGACGACGGGGTGGTGGAGATCATGTACTTCGGGCTGCTCCCGGACTTCCGGGGCCGCCGGATAGGCGGGCACCTGCTCTCGGTGGGCGTCGCCCGGGCGTGGGACCTCGCGTCCCGCTGGCCCGAGCGGACCCCGACCCGCCGGGTCTGGGTGCACACGTGCAGCCAGGACGGTCCGACGGCGATGGCCAACTACGAGCGCCGCGGCTTCAAGGTCTTCAAGACGGAGACGGAGTCCAAGGAAGAGACCCCCACCCCGGGCCCCTGGCCGGGCGCGTAGCCCTCGGGTCGGGCCGCTGCGCGGAGCACCCCCACCCCGCCCCTTCCCGGAACCGGGGGACCGGGGGCAGCGCCCCCGGGCATGGCGCCGCAGACGGGCGGGGACGGGGCCCGGGAAACGTGACCCCGGTCACGGTGGCCCGCAATCCGAGACGACTCGGTCCGGATAGTGGACTGTAGTGGACTCCTCCAAGAGGCACATGCCACGCTTCCGTCATGAATGGAGCTGGAATTGCCTTGGTGAGTCGGCGGCACGTCGACCTCGGCCGCATGTCCAGCGCCATCTGTCCGGCGTGCTGACGGAACCAGCAACCGCCGCACATCGCCGCAATCCCGGCATCGTCGCCGTGGAAGCGTCGGTCACCGCCGCCCCCTGAAGGCCGAACACCGCCCCGCCCTGCCCGCCGGTCACCCCGGCGAAGGCGCGTCGGTCGGCCGCACCCGCTCAGCGTCGTCAGAGTCTGTGCCGGGGCCACTCCATCACCACCCCCTGCTCTCCTGCCCTCCGCCCTGAGCCGCCGAAGAAGGACGTACCGCCATGGCCGCCACCCCCGAAACGCCCGCAGCCGCAGCTCCCGCAGCCGCCGCGCGCCGCAAGACCGGTCGTCACCGCGGTGAGGGCCAGTGGGCCGTCGGACACCACACCCCCCTCAACGGCAACGAGCAGTTCAAGAAGGACGACGACGGTCTCAATGTGCGGACGCGCATCGAGAACATCTACTCCAAGGCGGGCTTCGACTCGATCGACCCCAACGACCTGCGCGGCCGTATGCGCTGGTGGGGCCTCTACACCCAGCGCAAGCCCGGGATCGACGGCGGCAAGACCGCGATCCTGGAGCCGGAGGAGCTGGACGACAAGTACTTCATGCTGCGCGTCCGCATCGACGGCGGCCGGCTGACCACCGAGCAGCTCCGCGTCATCGGCGAGATCTCGCAGGAGTTCGCGCGCGGCACCGCCGACCTCACCGACCGCCAGAACGTGCAGTACCACTGGATCCGGATCGAGGACGTCCCGGAGATCTGGCGCCGCCTGGAGGCCGTCGGCCTGTCCACCACCGAGGCCTGCGGTGACACGCCCCGCGTCATCCTCGGTTCGCCCGTGGCCGGCATCGCCCAGGACGAGATCATCGACGGCACCCCCGCCATCGACGAGATCTACCGCCGCATCGTCGGCAACAAGGACTTCTCGAACCTGCCCCGCAAGTTCAAGTCCGCGGTCTCCGGCTCGCCGCTGCTCGACGTGGCGCACGAGATCAACGACATCGCGTTCGTGGGCGTGAACCACCCCGAGCACGGCCCCGGCTTCGACGTCTGGGTCGGCGGCGGTCTCTCGACCAACCCCAAGCTCGGTGTCCGCCTCGGCACCTGGGTCTCGCTCGACGAGGTCCCGGACGTGTACGAGGGCGTCATCTCGATCTTCCGCGACTACGGCTACCGGCGCCTGCGCACCCGCGCCCGCCTGAAGTTCCTCGTCGCCGACTGGGGCCCGGCCAAGTTCCGCCAGGTCCTGGAGGACGAGTACCTCAAGCGCAAGCTGACCGACGGCCCCGCGCCCGAGCAGCCCAGCGGCCAGTGGCGCGACCACGTCGGCGTGCACCAGCAGCAGGACGGCAAGTTCTACGTCGGCTTCGCTCCCCGCGTCGGCCGCGTCGACGGCGCCACCCTGACCAAGATCGCGGACATCGCCGAGCAGCACGGCTCCGGCCGCCTGCGCACCACCGCCGAGCAGAAGATGATCGTCCTCGACATCGAGGCCGACCGGGTCGACTCGGTCGTCGAGGCCCTGGAGGCGCTGGACCTGCGGGTCAAGCCGTCCCCGTTCCGCCGCGGCACGATGGCCTGCACCGGCATCGAGTTCTGCAAGCTGGCCATCGTCGAGACCAAGGGCCGTGGCGCCTCGCTGATCGACGAGCTGGAGCGACGCCTGCCGGACTTCGCCGAGCCGCTCACCATCAACATCAACGGCTGCCCGAACGCCTGCGCCCGTATCCAGGTGGCGGACATCGGTCTCAAGGGCCAGCTGGTCCTGGACGACGACGGCAACCAGGTGGAGGGCTACCAGGTCCACCTGGGCGGCGCCCTCGGCCTGGAGGCCGGCTTCGGCCGCAAGGTCCGCGGCCTCAAGGTCACCTCGGCCGGTCTGCCGGACTACGTCGAGCGGGTCGTCACGCGCTTCGAGGAGCAGCGTGAGGACGGCGAGCGCTTCGCCGCCTGGGTGGGCCGCGCCAAGGACGAGGACCTCTCGTGAGCGAGCGCGCCGCACCGTTCTACTGCCCGTACTGCGGCGACGAGGACCTGTTTCCGAACGAGACGGGCCACGGCGCCTGGGAATGCAGGGCCTGCAACCGAGCCTTCCAGCTGAAGTACCTCGGGCTGCTGGCCCGGGGCGTTCAGTCCGACACCGCTGGAGGGGACGAGATATGACCACGGCTCAAGACGCTGATCTCAGGACCGGCGATCTGAAGGCACTGGCCGAGCAGGCGGGCCGGGACCTGGAGGACGCCTCCGCGCTGGAGATCCTCACCTGGGCGGCCGAGACCTTCGGCAAGAAGTTCGCCGTGACCTCGTCCATGGAGGACGCGGTCGTCGCCCACCTGGCCTCCCGGGCGATGCCCGGCGTGGACGTGGTCTTCCTCGACACCGGCTACCACTTCGAGGAGACCATCGGCACCCGTGACGCGGTCGAGGCCGTGATGGACGTCAACGTCATCACGCTGACCCCGCGTCAGACGGTGGCCGAGCAGGACGCGCAGTACGGCCCGAAGCTGCACGACCGCGACCCCGACCTGTGCTGCGCGCTGCGCAAGGTCAAGCCCCTCGAAGAGGGCCTGACCGCGTACACGGCGTGGGCGACGGGCCTGCGCCGCGACGAGTCCCCGACCCGGGCGAACACCCCGGTGGTCGGCTGGGACGAGAAGCGGCAGAAGGTCAAGATCTCGCCGATCGCCCGCTGGACCCAGGACGACGTGGACGCGTACGTCGCCGAGCACGGCGTGCTCACCAACCCGCTGCTGATGGACGGTTACGCCTCCGTCGGCTGCGCCCCCTGCACCCGCCGCGTGGCGGAGGGCGAGGACGCGCGGGCCGGCCGCTGGGCCGGACGGGGCAAGACCGAGTGCGGACTGCACGGCTGATGACGACCAGCGAAGAACTTACGGAGACAGAGCAGATGAGCGTGAGCGACCACGGCGCCACCGTGTGGCTGACCGGGCTGCCGAGCGCGGGCAAGACCACCATCGCCTACGCGCTGGCCGAGCGGCTGCGCGCCGAGGGCCACCGCGTGGAGGTGCTCGACGGGGACGAGATCCGCGAGTTCCTCTCCGCCGGACTGGGCTTCAGCCGCGAGGACCGGCACACCAACGTGCAGCGGATCGGCTTCGTCGCCGAGCTGCTCGCGAGCAACGGCGTCAAGGCGCTCGTGCCGGTGATCGCGCCGTTCGCGGACAGCCGCGAGGCCGTCCGGAAGCGCCACGCGGGCGCCGGGACGAACTACCTCGAAGTGCACGTGGCCACCCCGGTCGAGGTGTGCTCCGAGCGTGACGTGAAGGGCCTGTACGCCAAGCAGGCGGCGGGCGAGATCTCCGGTCTGACCGGGGTCGACGACCCGTACGAGGCTCCGGCTTCCCCGGACCTCCGTATCGAGTCGCACACGCAGACCGTCCAGGAGTCGGCTTCGGCCCTGCACGCGCTGCTCACCGAGAGGGGTCTGGCATGACCACCGCCGCACACGTGCACACCGAGTCCGGCTCCGACGCGCCCTACGCGCTGTCGCACCTCGACGCCCTCGAGTCCGAGGCCGTGCACATCTTCCGCGAGGTGGCGGGCGAGTTCGAGAAGCCGGTGATCCTGTTCTCCGGCGGCAAGGACTCCATCGTCATGCTGCACCTGGCGCTGAAGGCGTTCGCGCCGGCGCCGGTGCCCTTCTCGCTGCTCCACGTCGACACCGGGCACAACTTCCCCGAGGTCATCGAGTACCGCGACCGCACGGTCGCCGAGCACGGCCTGCGCCTGCACGTGGCGTCCGTCCAGGACTACATCGACGCGGGCAAGCTGCGCGAGCGCCCGGACGGCACCCGCAATCCGCTGCAGACCGTCCCGCTGACCGAGGCGATCCAGCAGCTGAAGTTCGACGCCGTCTTCGGCGGCGGTCGCCGCGACGAGGAGAAGGCCCGCGCCAAGGAGCGCGTCTTCTCCCTGCGCGACGAGTTCTCCCAGTGGGACCCGCGCCGCCAGCGCCCCGAGCTGTGGCAGCTCTACAACGGCCGCCACGCTCCCGGCGAGCACGTGCGCGTCTTCCCGCTCTCGAACTGGACCGAGCTGGACGTCTGGCAGTACATCGCCCGCGAGGGCATAGAGCTGCCCGAGATCTACTTCGCCCACGAGCGCGAGGTCTTCCTGCGCAACGGCATGTGGCTGACCGCCGGCGAGTGGGGCGGCCCGAAGGAGGACGAGACGCCCGAGACGCGTCTCATCCGCTACCGCACCGTCGGTGACATGTCCTGCACCGGCGCCGTCGACTCCGACGCCGCCACGCTGGACGCCGTGATCGCCGAAATCGCCGTCTCCCGCCTCACCGAGCGGGGCGCGACCCGCGCCGACGACAAGATGTCCGAGGCCGCGATGGAAGACCGCAAGCGCGAAGGGTACTTCTAGACATGACCAGCACCACCGAGCAGTTCGCCGACGTGTCGGCGACCACCCTGCTGCGCTTCGCGACCGCCGGTTCCGTCGACGACGGCAAGTCCACCCTGGTGGGCCGGTTGCTGCACGACTCCAAGTCGGTCCTGACGGACCAGATGGAGGCCGTCGAGGCGGTTTCCCAGGCCCGCGGCCAGGAAGCCCCCGACCTCGCGCTGCTCACCGACGGCCTGCGGGCCGAGCGTGAGCAGGGCATCACCATCGACGTCGCGTACCGCTACTTCGCCACCGCGCGCCGCCGGTTCATCCTCGCGGACACCCCGGGGCACGTGCAGTACACCCGGAACATGGTCACCGGCGCCTCCACCGCCGACCTGGCCGTGGTCCTCGTCGACGCCCGCAACGGCGTGATCGAGCAGACCCGTCGGCACGCCGCCGTCGCGGCGCTGCTGCGCGTCCCGCACGTGGTCCTGGCCGTCAACAAGATGGACCTCGTCGGCTACCAGGAGTCCGTCTTCGCGGCCATCGCCGAGGAGTTCACGGCGTACGCCTCGGACCTGGGCGTCCCGGAGATCACCGCGATCCCGATCTCGGCGCTGGCCGGTGACAACGTGGTGGACGCGTCCGCGAACATGGACTGGTACGGCGGCCCGACGGTGCTGGAGCACCTGGAGACGGTGCCCGTCAGCCACGACCTCACCGCCTGCCCGGCGCGCTTCCCGGTGCAGTACGTGATCCGTCCGCAGTCCGCCGAGCACCCCGACTACCGCGGCTACGCGGGCCAGATCGCCTCCGGCGTGCTGCGCGTCGGCGAGGCCGTGACCGTGCTGCCCTCGGGCCGTACGAGCACGATCGTGGGCATCGACGCGCTCGGCGAGAGCGTGGACATCGCCTGGGCCCCGCAGTCGGTGACGCTGCGTCTGGCGGACGACATCGACATCTCGCGCGGCGACCTGATCGCGCCGTCCGCGAGCGCGCCGGCCACCACGCAGGACGTCGAGGCGACGGTCTGCCACGTGGCCGACCAGCCGCTGGCCGTGGGTGCGCGCGTGCTGATCAAGCACACGACCCGTACGGTCAAGGCCATCGTCAAGGAGATCCCCTCGCGGCTGACCCTGGACGACCTGTCCCAGCACCCGAACCCCGGGCAGTTGGTGGCCAACGACATCGGCCGCGTCGTCGTCCGCACCGCCGAGCCGCTCGCGCTCGACGCGTACGCCGACTCGCGCCGCACCGGTTCCTTCCTGCTGATCGACCCGGCCGACGGCACCACGCTGGCGGCGGGCATGGCCGGCGAGTCCTTCGCCTCCAAGGACCGGGCCGGCGACGAGGCGGGCGCGGCGGACGAAGACGGCTGGGACTTCTAGGTCATGCCTGCCGACCTGTACTCGACCTTCGCCAAGGAGGGCGGCCGCGTGGGCAGCGGCGCCCTCGGCAGCGGCCAGGGAGGGGTGTCGCGATGTGCGCGATGACCCAGTCGCCGGCGGCATGCCGCCTTCGCGCCCTCACCCTCCACCAGCCGTACCCGCCTTTGCTCCGTGAACGAAGACGTGCGTCATGAGATGACCACGTCACGAGAGGAAGTCCTCCCGTGCCTGCCACCCGCAACACCAGCAAGACCCTGCGCCGCGGCCTCGCCGCCGCGGCCGCCCTGCCGCTGCTGATCGGCGCCCTCGCCTCCTGCGGCTACGGGTCCCAGGCGGTGGACAAGCCGGCCGCGGCGGCCTCGGCCGACGGCAGGAAGCTCTCGGCTTCGGAGGTCCGGGTCGGGTACTTCCCGAACCTGACGCACGCGACCGCGCTGGTCGGTCTGCAGGAGGGCCTGATCCAGAAGG
>NZ_JBIAUK010000051.1:0-30684 GCF_042892775.1 Streptomyces sp. NPDC001717
AACTGGCCGCCCGCTACAAGGCCGGAGTCCACCTCGCCGCACTCATCCTCTGGCTCCGCGAACCTCTCCAAGCTCCTTTGTCAGACAGAACCTAGTGGGATGTCATCGAGGTGTGGGGCGCCTCGGTAAGGTCGGGGCGTGCACCGCGATGAGAGCGCTTCCGTCGATTCGACGCCCGTCCTGGACTGGCAGGACGGGTCCACGTTGCGGTGGATCGATCGGCCTGAGGAGGTCGATGCCGCGTTCGATCGGGGTGAGCCGCTCATGGGGGTGGCTGTCATCGCTCTCGCACTCAATCACGCGGACGCGGACGTGATTCTGCCGCGGGTCAGGAAGGCGATGGAGTCCAAGGATGCGGAGATCCGCCGCCAAGGTGTCATCGCTCTGGCCTACGTCGCTCGTCTGCATCGGACCGTTGACCAGCGATCTCTCGCGCTACTCCGCGCTTGCCCGCGCGGCAACGAAGCCGATGACGACCTGTGGTCGTTCGTTGCCCACCGTCGGCTGCCGTGGTGGCTTTGGCGGCACCACTTCACACAGCGATTGACCTGGTTGTTCTGCGGCGGATGGCGGGTTTGACGGCAGGCCGTGCCCAAACTCGGCGTCCCACCGCTGTCCCGGCCGGCAAATCATGGGCGGAGCCACAAGCGGATCGCCGCTGCGGTGACGGTGCCGTGGAAGACGTAGGCCCTCTTGTCGTAACGGGTCGCGACGGCACGAAAGTTCTTGAGGCGGTTGATGGTCCGTTCGACCTCGTTGCGGCGCCGGTAGCGGTCAGGGTCGAAGCCGGTGGGTCTGCCGCCTGCGCTGCCTCTGCGTCGGCGATTGGCCCGTTGGTCCTTCGGTTCGGGGATGGTGTGCTTGATGTTGCGCCTTCGCAGGTAACGGCGGTTGCGGCGGGAGCTGTATGCCTTGTCGCCGCTGATGTGTTCGGGCCGGGTCCGAGGTCGTCCGCCCAGCGGTCGGGGAACCCGGATCCGGTCGAGGACCTCGATCATCTGTGGGGCGTCGCCCCACTGGCCCGGCGTGAGCAGGAAGGCCATGGGGCGGCAGCCACCCTCACCGGCGATATGGATCTTGCAGGTCAGGCCGCCCCGGGACCGTCCGAGTCCCTCGTCGGGGCGGTGGTGCCGGGGCGTCGTTCTTTTTTCGGGACCCGCGGCTTGGCCTTGCGGGCGCCAGCCGCGTGCTGGTGGGCCCGGCAGGACGTCGAGTCGACGCCGACCATGCCCCAGTCGATCCGTCCGGCCAGGTCGGCGTCGGCCTGGACCGCCTGCAAGATCCGGTCCCAGTTGCCGTCCGCCGACCAGCGGCGATGCCGTTCGTAGGAGGTCTTCCAGGAGCCGTAACGTTCCGGCAGGTCCCGCCACGGGACACCGGTGCGTATCCGGAACAGGATCCCGTTGAGGACCGTGCGGTGGTCGTTCCACCGGCCTCCCCGGCCGCCCGAAGGCGGCAGATGCGGCTTTAGCAGCGACCACTCGCGATTCGTCAGATCCCCCCGACCCATGACCGAACCAACGAGCGACCTGTCGAAAAGTCACATGATCCGCCGGACAGGCCTTAGGCAATGTCTGATGGCTCTTGCCCGGATGGTGGATCTACTTCCGTTCCGGGCAAGAGCCGGTCATGGTGCGTCGGCATGAACTGACGAATGCTCAGTGGGATCGCATAGCCCCACTGCTCCCGGAGACCGGCGCCCCAGGCGGTCGGTGGGCCGACCACCGGACCGTGGTCAACGGAGTGCTCTACCGGACCCGGACCGGCATTCCCTGGCGTGACCTGCCCGAACGCTACGGATCCTGGCAGACCGTCTACGAACGCCACCGCCGCTGGTCGGCCGACGGGACCTGGACGAAGATCCTGCGAGCACTGCAAGCCGGCGCCGACTCCACCGCCCGGGACGCGGACGGCTCGTGGGCCGTCAACGTCGACTCCACCACCTGCCGGGCCCACCAGCACGCGGCCGGAGCCCGGCACGCAGCCCCGGCCGACCACCCCCAAAAGGGGGCGGCACGCGTGTGGACGCAGAGGGCCGCGAGGCCCTGGGACGCTCCCGGGGCGGACTGACCAGCAAGGTCCACCTCCTGGCGGATGACCGCTGCCGCCCCCTGGTCTGGCTGACCTCGCCCGGCCAGCGCGGGGACAGCCCGATGCTCATCCCCCTCATGCAGGCCCTGAACGTGGCCCGCACCGGAACCGGTCGCCCGCGCACCCGGCCGGACAGGACCCGCGGCGACAAGGCCTACTCCAGCCGCGCAAACCGCGCCTACCTGCGTAAACGCGGGATCAAGGCAACGATCGCCCAGCCGGACGACCAGCGCGCGAAGCGCCGCAGACGCGGCAAGGCCGGCGGTCGCCCGCCGGCCTTCGACCGCGAGCAGTACCGCCAGCGCAACACCGTCGAACGCTGCATCGGAAAGCTGAAACAGCACCGAGCCGTCGCGACCCGGTATGACAAACGCGACTACATCTTCAACGGCACCCTGGCCACCGCAGCCATCGTGATCTGGCTCCGCGACCTCACCAAAGAGCCACCAGACACTGCCTAGCGCGGCCATGACTTCACCCCTCTGCCGGGAATCTCCCAGCTCTGTACGTTCACCTGTATCCAGCTCTGCACCACAACGGCTCCGGACGCCGACAGGACGCACCCCCGGTCAGAGCGACACGCCGATGCGGTGGGCCAGGCCCCGCAGCTCCCGCGCAGCGTGGGCGGGCAGCTGCTGGTCGGTGAGGAACTCGACGGTGTCCTTCACTGGCGCGTTGGCGTGGATGCGCTGCGGGGCGATCTGCTCGGCGGTCAGCAGGGCCGCGACCCCCTGGGCCTCCCGGCCTCGCAGATGGGCCAGCAAATCCCTGGAGGGGGATGGGCGTCCATTTCGTGTGCAGTTGGTTCGGTAGCTCCTGTCCGGTTCGAGGATTGCCCGTTGAATAGTGTTTTGCCTCGCCCGTCCGAGCGATGGCGGCCGTGTGGGGCACATGCGTCAGTGTTCATATGACCCCACAGCCCTCCCGCCTGCCCTACCCCAGCGATCTCTCCGACGCTCGCTGGGCGTTGATGGAGCCGATCCTGACCGCCTGGCGGACCGAGCGACAGAGGACCTCACTCAACCTCGGCGGAAAGGTCGCCGACCTGCGGGAGTGCATGAACGCCATCCTTTTCCTCAACCGGACCGGAGTGCCCTGGCGCTACCTGCCCCACGACTTCCCGCCGCACACCACCGTCTTCGGGTACTTCAGCGCCTGGACCGCCGACGGAACGATCGAGAAAGTCGGCATCCACCTGCATCGACTCGTCCGCGAGCAGGAAGGACGTACCGCCGAGCCCAGTGCCTGCGTCATCGACGCACAGTCAGTCAAGACCGCACCCAGCGTACCCACCGACACCCAGGACACCGATGCCGGCAAGAAGATCGTGGGCCGCAAACGCAGCATTGTTGTCGACACGCTCGGCTTGTTACTGCTGGTCATGGTGACCGCTGCCAGCGTCTCGGACAACGAGGCCGGCATACAGCTCCTCACCCGCGTCGCCACTGACCACCCCACCATCAGCAAGGCCTGGGTCGACACCGGCTACAAGAAGAAGGCGATTGAACACGGCGCCTCACTTGGCATCGACGTCGACGTCGTCCCGCGAAACGAGCAGGTCAAGGGCTTCTCCGTGATCCCGCGGCGCTGGGTCGTCGAGCGAAGCTTCGGATGGATCATGATGCACCGCCGCCCCGCCCGTGACTACGAGACCAAACCCACCCACTCCGAGAGCATGATCCGCCTCGCGATGATCTCCAACCTCGCGAAGCGAGCCACAGGTGAAACAGTCATAACCTGGCACAAACCATGAACCATCGCTTCTTCAAGCAGGACGCCCTCTCAAACAGTGACAATGAGTCACGGGTATTCATGTCTGCGTGATCCTCACGATGCCTCATGAGAGGGGAGGCGCCCAGTTCGGAGAATTCACGGCCAGCCCGCACTCCCTGATACGACAACCGCTCCACGGACGGGAAGACCACCTCACGCGCCTTGAACACCTTCACTCAACCCCCCTTTCCCAGTCGCGACGTGACGTTCAGTAAGCAGATCGCCGTGCTCCTTCCGGCACCGGGGCGCCGGATGCTGTGTACAGTCCCGGCTACGGGCCCCCTCCAGGCCCGCCGCCCGCCTCGCGGGCGGCATGCCGCTGGACCTCTTCCGAGGCCGCGACCAGCGGCCCGGACCACCGGCAACTTCATCCTGCTGCGCTACACCGCCCAGGCCGGCATCCACCTCGTCGACCGGGCCCTGGCCCAGTACACCCACCGAGCCGGCGGACCGTGAGCACCCCACGCGTCCGATCCTCAGGTGCCGTCGCTGCTGCCCGAGCAGCAGGAGCGACTGACCGTCCTGGGCGTTCAGCCCGACCAGGCCCCGTCTCCCGCCCCCGCGGCCAGTCGCGGGGCGAAGGGGCCGAGCGGGGCGCAGCAGGCGTTCCAGCGGGGACTTGCGGCCCTTGCGCAGTGGGTGGAACGGGAAGGCGCCGACCGGCCGGTGCCGCGCGGCCACAGCGAGGAAGTCGCGGTCGGCGGCGAGACGGAGCCGGTGGCCGTGAAGCTGGGCGTGTGGGTCTCGAACACCAAGTCCCGACGGGACAAGCTCACCCAGGAGCAGCTGGACGCCCTCACGAAGCTGGGTATCGAGTGGGCATGACGGTCCGGCGCTGAGCCGGAGTGTGCGAGACCCCGGGGGCCGTTGACCCGTGCCACCGGACCTGGACCGATTGCCATCGAAGTTGGACCGACGCTGGTTTGTGACAGCACCCTGCAGCTACGACGCCGCTTGGGGCGCGGCGGCTGCGGCGGACGCAGCTTGCAGCCCTCGGCAAAGGCCGTCAGGGATGATCGAACGTCGCGCCCTGGGCACCAGCCCGCGCCCCGCAACTCCGCCAGCACAGCCCGCAGCCGGCCGCAGGGCCCGCCCCGCCGCCGACCAGCTCGCGGCTGCGCCCCGCTCCCCCGGCCGACGCCGGCTCGGCACAGGCACGGACACACAGCCGCGCCTTGACCACACGACACCAGCCGTGGCTGGCTGTCTGTCCGGGGCGGCCCAGTCGTGCCAGCGGCACGCGCACCCCACCGCCGAGGCGGCCGACGACATCCATGCCGGAACAGTCCCGCCCACCAATCTCTCTCCGGTGCTCGCAGGCCAGCCAGGTGGACGATGGAGCAAGCTCCGGTCCCGTGAGCGGGTGACGTTCAGTGTTCGGTATTAGAACCTGACCTCCTGGAGGTCATCGGAGGCATCGAAGATCCACTCAATGTCTCCACGCAGGTTGCTCAGAGCACCCATCCTCTCCTCCAGCTCCTCTGCGTACTTCACCCACAGGGTTCGGCGCCTTCCCCCCAGCCCGCGTCCCTTGGCCTGGATCTCGAAGTACCTCTTCATGAGAGACAACGCGTCCATGTATGTGGCCAATGACGCGAGAACGTCATCTCGTTCAACCCGGATGTTCTCGGTGAAAACGCGGTGAAGCCACACGAGGTGCATCTGGTAGTCGTACGCGTGTTCGATGAGCTGATCAAAGTGCCTTCGGGTCAGGGTCACGAGCGACCTGTCCGGGATGCCTTTGAGCCGAGCATGGAGTACCCCCACCTTCACCGCCTCGCTCGCCAAGGCGTCGACCACTACCTCGACTGCCCTGCTGTGGGAGCGAGCGCCCGGGCCGCTGAATGCAGGAACAGCACCAACGACACCCGCATCAGCCGACTGGCACACGGCGAGCTCCTGCCTGAAGGGGTTCAGGTTGGCCAGCCCAGCTTCGGTGTCGATGACCCCGCCGACGGTTTCGCGCAGCTCCGATGCGTGGGCGAACAGCAGCTCGTCGAGCAAGTCGTCGGCTTCTGCGTGCTGGTCCAGGTGGTCATTCATGCGGAACGCCTCCCTCGGTCTGGCCAGGCGTGGTGAGGCCGAGCAATTCCTTCAGCCGTGCTCGCCCCCGCTTGGCATTGGTGCGCAAGGCCATCTCGGTCTTACCGGTGAACTTGGCGATCTCGGCGTATTCAAAGCCGTCCATCTGCCAAGAGAGGACTTCCTGCTGTGCCGCTGACAGCTGCTGGATCGCCTTCAGGATCCGGTGTTGAGCGTCGCTGAGGATGACCGCGCCAACCGGGCAAGTGCCACCGGGTCTGTCGGGAATGGGGTCTAAGGGTGACTCCAGGTGGTGGGGCTGGCGTAGGTACTTCGTCCACGCGACCTGTCGAAGGTAGGCACGCGGGTGCTCAATGACGCGCCATCTCTCCGGCAGCAGCTCGATAAATGCTTCGTGCGCCGCATCCGCGGCTTCATAAGGAGTCGCGCCGCGGTACATGAGATGCACGGTCACGGCCCGCATCTCCTGCACGTAGAAAGTGTCGAAGTCGTCGCGCGGAACACGGACAGGCACACTCTTGCGCTGTCCCCCAGGTTTTGTGGCAACCACCGGCTGTTCGTTCACGTCACCTCAATCCGTTTGAACCTGGAGTACCGACGACGATCTCCACCTCACGCCCGCGCTCCTTCTCGACGATCCGGCTGCCCGCGGGCAACGACCGGACACGGTCCGAAAGGCCCTGCTGGACCAACTCGGTCTTGCGGATCTCCGAGTGCTCATGACTCCAGCGGCACAGCACTCTCACCAGGTAGCCCAACGCCAACGTCACCGCCGCCAGAACCACAGCAGGGTCCATCGCTGTCCTCCCCAAGATGGCGGTGCCAGGTGCCCCGCGTCTGCCCCTTAAAGCAAGAACTCCCTGCCCGCGTGACACCTGCAGGTCAGAGAGCCGGCCCACACAACGGAGGGCCGCACGATAACCACCGCCAAAGACACATACAGCTGCCAAGGAGCCTGCGGCCACGCCCCGATCGGGCCGCCGCCGACTCGCCTCTGGAGGGGCCCCTGCGCCGCGCCTTGTGCACGCGGCGGGCTCGACCGACCTACGGCACGCCCCGAGCGGGTTTCTTCCTTTGCCCCGCAGGGGCGGGCCCCGGCGCGCAGCGCCTACAGGGGGCCCAGGAGCGCAGCGACCTGCCCGAAGGGCAGCGTCTTTCGCCCGCCCGTGCCCGAAGGGCACACAGGGGGCGGGCCAGCCCGCAGGGCTGTCCATCAACCCCCATTAGTCACACAAGAGGGGCGGCACCAGGCCGCCCCTCAGATCACCTATCCGGCCTATCGGCCCGCCGCTCACCGCTCCCACCCCGGAGCCACCGACCCAGTCAGCACGGCAGCCATGTCACCCCACTTGCAGCCCGAGCCGGCGCACGACGCCCAACCGCGACTGGCCAGCACCACCGCGCCCCCGCACTCCGGGCACACCGGCCCGGCCTCCGCAGCCCGCACCCGCCACCCATGGCGCGCCGCGACTTCCGGCAGGGAGGACTCGAAGCAGGACCGCGTGACATCGTCGAGCGTCGCGCCCGGTGTCTCCAGCTCGGTCAGGACCGCGCACACCGCGAGCGTCACCGCCGCCCGCTCGCCGTCCGACAAGCCGAGGCGGTCCAGGAGATCAGCGCCCCGGTGCACCGCCGCGAACGCCCCGTCGAGGCCGTACGCGACCGCCTCAGGTTCTTCGACGGTGTAGCCGAGCAGTCCGTCCCGGGAGACGGCCCACGACTCTTCAGGGTCCAACTCAAGGTCCCGCACATCGAGCAGGTGCCCACACGCCAGACACCGGAACAGCCGGTCCGGCTGCGCGCGGTACGAGGAGGGGGAACCGGCTGGGCACTGCGAGCAGTAGAGCACCGTCATGGGCACGGGCATGGTCATAGGGGGTGGCCTTCCGCTAGGGGCTTCTGGGGCGTGTCCCAGGGGCCGCGCGGTGCCCCTCGCTTGTTGGCCCGGTGCGCGCCGAAGGCGCAGGGCCAGCAACTTTTTGCCGGAAAAAGGCGCCGCAGGCGCCCGGCAATTTCGCCCGCAGGGCCCGCCAGGGCCCGGAGGGCGGCGCGGGGCACCGCGTGGCACCCTGGGACACGCCCCAGAAAACGCCTGAACCCGCACCAAAAGACTTCGCTGCGCCCCGTCACGCACCACAGCGCGGACCGCCATCAAGGCAACCCGACCGGGAGTTCGTCAGGAGTGGCAGTCAGACCAGGCGAGATGGTCGGTGCCGAAATGACAGACACGTCGGCACCGCACGTCCGACCAGGAACGGGGGTACTCCATTCGCAGAGGAGCATCGATTCTTCTTGCGTCGAACGCGCAGCAGAGGGAATCGCCGTGGGCACAGGGCATACAAAGGTCTCAGCGCGCTCACGCAACATGAGAGGTCGAGATGAGACGCCTTCCGATCCCCGCCCTGGTAACCGCCGCAGTACTCGCCACAGGGGGGACAACCATCGCAGTCGCCCAGGACACCGCCGGCCAGCCGGAGGCGAGAAAGGCAGCCCAGCTTGCTCCCCACCGCGAGTTCAGAAGCGACCCTGTGCCCGTACCACGAGGTACGTACAGCATGGCCGTAGCGAACTGTCCGGCGGGATGGGTACCGACGGGAGGAGGCTGGGGGTTCGACGGCGACAACTTCTTCGTTCACGACAACTCCCTCAGCCCAGGCGGCAGGGGCTGGCTCGTTCAAGCCAAGAACACCGGCCTCGATCCAGGCAACCTTGTCGCGACAGTGATCTGCACCCCCTTGTGAGCCTGCCGTTTCAGAGGGCACATGCCGCCCGTTCTCATGAACAAAGCAACGCACACGGCGAGGGCCCCTCACTCAGATGGAGGGGCCCTCGCCACGTCATCTCTACGAATCGACCGCAGCACGCATACGCAGGTCCATTGCGGGGACCGGAGTCAGCGCGCCACATGAAGGCGGTACACCCGGATCGTCCGCTCCGCGACGCAGACAGCGCCGCCGCGCAGGATCACCGTACGGGTGCCGCCATGCCGATAGCGCAGGTCGACGATGTCGACGAAACTGCCGCCCGCCATGACCTGGTCGCCGACCGGCAGCTCGGTGGGCGGGCAGTCCACCACCCTGCGCCCCGGCGGGACCCGGACCGCCTCCACCTCCCGCGCAACAGGCCGCTTGCCGCCGGCCGCTTCCCCAGACTTTCGCACGCCACGGTGCGCGCGCTCCACTCGAGCCCGCCCGCGTCGACCAGGCGCACCAGCAGCGGGGACGGGTAGAGCCCGACCACTTCGCCGCGCGCCTGCCGTTCCCCGTCGAACACCGCCTCGCCGACGTGGAACCGGCGGCAGCCGGTCACCGGTGCCCCTCCGCCCGCGCAGCGCTTCGTGAGCACCTGCATGTCCGTGACGACCGTGCCGCGCAGGGGGCCAGCGGCCGTGTCGCGGCGGTGGGCGTAGTCCTGGCAGCGGGCGCAGTCGGGCGGGGCGGTGAGGGCGGCCGGGGGGAACAGCTTCAAAGCCTCGGTGTGGGCGTGGGTGTGGTCGGTGGCGTTCATGGTGCACCCCGTTCGTGGGTCGGGCTGGTGCCTTTACTTTCGGCCGCGCGAGAAACCCCCGGGCAGGGGCGTTGGCAGGGGCAAGATGGGCGCATGGGCATCGGGGAGTTGATCCGCGACCTGCGCACCGCGCACGGTTGGGCCCAGGCCCGTCTGGCGCACCGAAGGGACGACTCTGACACGCGAGTACGTCGCCCGGTGGGAGCGCGGGAAGTGCGCACCGAGAGGGTTCTATCTCGCGGCGCTGTCCCGGGTGCTCGACGTCCCGCTGTCCGTGCTGGGGGACCCCATGCTGCGCAGAGAGTTCCTGACCGACGTGGCCGGTACGGCCATAGCGCCCGTGGTCGCCTCCGACCTCCTCGCGAAAGGGTTCGCCGCCCGCCTCGCCAGCGGGCCGTCTGCGGACACGTGGGAGGCCAAGCTGACGGCGTACGGGACCGACTACATGTCCATGGGCGCGGCCGACATCCAACGCCGCGTCGCCGGCGAACTCGTCGTCGTACAGCAGCAGCTCGACCAGCCGCGCCTGTGGTCAGTGGCCGCCCGGCTGATGACCCTGTACGCGAAGACGTTCCCGGGATCCGACGGCAGCGCGGCCGTGCGCTGGTACCGGATGGCTGCCGCCGCTGCCGACGAGTCCGGGGATCCGGCTGCGCGGGTGTGGGTGCGCGGGCGGGCCGCGATCGCCCTCGGGTACGAGGGGGCTTCCCTCGGCGTCGCCGACGTCCTCGCCGACCAGCCCCTCGCCCTCGCCCTCGACGAACGGCCCTCCCTCGGGCTGCTCAACGCGATCTACGGCAAGGCCCACGCCGCCGCCCTCCGAGGCGACCGCGCTACCGCGTTCGCGCTCGACGACCGGGGGCGGCGGGTCTTCGACTCGGCCGGCTCGCACGAGCAGACCTCCGACTATGCGGTGCCGTGGTGGCGGCTCAACGTCTTCCGGTCCCTGCTCCTCGCCCGCCTCGGCGACGAGAAAGCCGCCACCGAGGCGCAGGACCAGGCCCTCGCCGAACTCCCGCCGAGCCTGCCCCGCTTCGCCACCCACCTCGAACTCCACCGCGGGCTGATGCTCGCCCGCTCCGGCGACAGGGCGGGCGGCGTCGCGCACGCCACCGCCGCCATGGACGCCCTGCCGCCCGAAAAGCACAGCCTCACCCTGCGCATGCTCGTAGGCGAAATCCGGGCATAACCAACGGCCCCGGCACACCCGAGAGTGCGCCGGGGCCACTCGCAGCCAACGGGCCCCTACCCGCTTGCCTCCCTGCCACGGGCGAGCTGCGCGCAGCGCAGGCCGCCTCCCGCGTGCCAGTCCAGCAGCGGGGTGACCTCGTCCCCGTGCTCGGCGCACCAGAGGACCGGGTCCAGGCCGCCGCAGTCGTGCCGCTCGCACACGCAGTCCTCGCCGGTCCTCGCAATTTGGCTGTCCTGGCGGTCTGAGCTGGTGGGGTGCCGCCTTCGTACCTCCCTTCCCCTGCGAACCGGCCCCGTCGCCCAGGGCACACAAAGCCTCCCAACCACAGCCACCGATCGGCCATCGGTCACTGTCACGGGCGTGACCGGTGACCGATCGGTCACGGGGTCATGGAGTGGCGAGCGACCGGGTGCGCAGTTCCGCAAGCGCCGGCGTGCCAACGGCGCCAGGACGCCACCGCCGCCCGGCCCACCCGGGCCATGCGCCCCACCTCCCCCAACTGCACCCCGGTCCCGGCCCGGGACAACCGGGGTTAGGGCGGCGCGCGGGGAGCGGCGGCCCACCGGGACGGCGTACACCGCCCGCCAGTCGTCTAACATCCGGGCCACCCCGCGCACCGGACGCAGCGCGGCCCACATGCCCGGCCCGTGCACCAGGTCCGCCACTGCCGGCCACAGCCGCCACCAGCCCAGCACGGCCGGAGCGGTCACGGCCGCGACCGCTCCGGCGACCACCAAGGGCGACCTCGGCCGGCTCCAGGGCCGCCTGGCCCCAGGCGCCCGAGCAGTCCCTTCTCCTGAGGCATTGTCAAATCCTGTGGAATGATCAGACAGCCCAGTCACCGGTCGATCAAGCAAGCGGCTTGCGGTAACGGACGTACTCGTTCTGCCGCCGGAACCCCACACTCTCGTAAAGGTCCCAGGACCGGTGCGGATTTGCCGTGCCCGTGAACAGCCGGGCGGTCGTTGCACCCTGCTCGCGAAGGCTTCGCAACCCGTCCAGCAGCAGGACCCGGCCGATTCCAAGGCGTCGCTGGTCCGTCCGGACACTCAGCTCTTCCACCTCGCCCACGGTGTGGTCGTGACGGCGGATGGAGCAGAGGGCGACGCCAACCATGTCCCGCCCGTTCCAGGCAGCCCTCCAGCACGCCGGGTCGGCGGTGTCGACGAAGTCCTGCAAAGGCCATCTCTGGGTGAATCCGGTATTCGCGTACGAATCAACGACCGTTCTCCAAGCTGCACGGTAGTGGCTTGTCCCGATCGGCCCTGTCCGTATCCTGGCCGGCAGCTGGCTGTCCGGCTCGGGCAACTGCTGCAGATCCCCCAGCTCCAGCTCGACCAGGCTGAAGACACGTCGGTAGCCGGCCGCGCGCAGCAGCGCCGTGGCGTCCTGCTCGGAGGCCATGGCGTTCGCGCCGATCACTGCCGTCCGCGCCGTTCCGTGCTGTTCGACGAGCCGGCGGATCCGCTCTTCGGCCCAGCTCAGCATGGCTGATCCGATGCACTGGCCGCGATGCTCGGGCAAGAGGTAGCCGCGGTGCAGGTACAGCCACGTATCGTCCCGCTCTTGCCACCACCGGATCGTCGAGTAGCCGACGACGCTCCCGTCGAGCACCACCAGGATCTGGTTCTTGGACGGCTCCTCCAACTTGGCAGAGGCTTCGGCGATCTCGGCCGCTGTCGGGAGCCCTTCCACAACCGAATGGGCATCGACCCGGTCCCGTTCGACACACCCCAGCCTCACCGCGGCCATGGCGCCGTGGTCCTCGTCGCCGCGATACGGCCGGAACCTGACGCCGACCGGAAGGTCCTGTCCTGCCGTGCCATCCAACATGACCGGATGATCTCGAACTTCGAGGCAGGCCCGCCACCCTATTCACACCGCGGTCGTATGCGGCCGCTCATCGAGCCGGCCGCGTTCAAAACGGGCCCCGTCGCGAACGAGGGCAACGAGGTGAACGAAAAAGGGGTGCCGCCCCTCAGCAGGGCGGCACCCCTCAGCCACAGAAGAATCACGCGTGGCGGCAGGTCCCACAACGGCCAGTGGGACACAAAGCCCCGCCCCTCAGGTCAGGGTCTGCTTGAGGAGAGGCAGCCCCGGTCGACGGCGCGGTCGGCACTGGCCTCCGCAAGAGATCCGGGCGGACCAGGACGTCACGGGACCCCACGACGCCGCGAACCGCACCCCGGTCCGCGGGTGGCCGCCATCGGCGACTTCCAGGTGCTCGGCGACCCTGGGCGACAAGTTGCCGCGACAACCTACGTCATCCGGCGCCGGCGACTATCGTGACGGGCGTCGACTGCAGGAGGAGACGTGACCACCGCCCCCGGGCGCCCTCATGGTGTGCCCCCCATGCCCGAACGCAGCATCCCGGCCCTGCGTGCCGCGATCGCCGCGCACACGCCCCAGCTCCTGGCCGATTTTGAGGCAAACTGGCGGGCGAGGATCGCGGACACCTACGACATCAGTGCGGCGCCGGCATTCCTGGCCCGGTGGTGGGCCGAATACGCCCTGGCCCGCGATCCCGGGCTCGACCGACATGTGCGCGATCTGGAAGAGCGGGCCGCCCAGTCCGCCGACCCGGACAAGGCCATGGCACTCCTGGAAGAGGCAGCGCAGATCCACCGCCGGGCGAGCCTGCTCGGGCCCGGCGAGTGACCAACGACCTCACAGGCCCGCCATGGGCCACCGACTGGACCAAGAGCGCCGCCGAATACCGCGACAGCCTTCCCGCAACTGTGCGAGACCAAATCATCGACGCGGTCACCGAGCTGAAATGCTCACGCCATCCATACCGTGACGATCACCTTGACAGGGCCAAGATCAGCATCGAGCCCGTTCGCTCCACCCAGCCCCGTGGGGCCCACCTGCTGTACTTCGACCGCGGGCGCGGGTGGCTGCGCTACATCTTCACGCCGCGCGTCGCCGAACCCCAGATCGTTATCGAGACCCTCTTCTGGCAGTAACCCCGCCACATGTCGGGGCGAGGTCCGCAGAGCCTGGTTGCTCGTCGGCGGCAGGCGGCGCTTCCACGGACCTGACCGCGCGATCGGCCCAGCCAGCCCGCCGCACCGAGCATCCGCGACGCCGCCCTCACGCCCGAGTCGGTGCGGGCAGGTGTCATTCCTGGCCCACCGGCCAGCTGCTGCCCATCGCTCTGGGCGGGACCGGCGCCCAGCCAACGACACTCCATGCTTTACAGTTCAACCGCTGCCCCACCCATACGGCCTGATCGCGAACGCCGAGCCGCCCCGGGGCCCGCTCACCACGGCCGCCGACACACCGCCCCCGTCCGGCGGCCCTCCACCGGGGGCCGGCGCCCTCCCCCCGTGGGCGCCAGCCCCCGCCCCCACTTCAACAGCGACCAGACCTCCGGCCCGTCGACGGAAGTCGGAGGTCAGAACCGACCCCAGGGTGGGGAGCACTGGTTCAGTCGAGGACAGCGGTGGCTTCGACCTCGACGAGGTGTTCGGGTACGTCGAGTGCTGCGACGCCGAGCAGCGTGGCAGGGGGTGTCGCGGTGAGGCCCAGCTTCGCGGCCGCCCGGCCGAGCCCCTCCATCAGCAGGGGCATCTTGTCGGGGGTCCAGTCGACGACGTAGACGGTCAGTTTCGCCACGTCGTCGAAGTCGCGCGGTTCGATGGACTGCGCGGGTGACTACCGGAGATCGAGCGGGCGTGGACGAAGCCGAAGGCCCTCAACGGGAGGCGTAGCGGATCCAGGCGTCCGTGAGGTTCTGCAATGTCGCTCGGGTGGCACCGCGGCCCTCCAGATGATCGATGAAGGTCTTCAGCCGGTCCGGGCCTTCAGGCCAGTGGGGATCGGCGGCCGCCTGCCTGGCGAGCTCACCCACCGCGTCCTCATCCGTCACGTGCCGCAGCAGCCACGCCGTGAACCCCGCCATCGGGCCACCCCTGTCTCCGAAGTCACCGCACTCGGCGCACTCGGCGCACGCTACCGGGCAACCGAGTGCCAACGACTTCGCCGTTTTCTCGTGGAGGCGGGCGTCGACGGGCGAAGGTTGCTTCCGGCTCATCCGGCAGCGGCAGGTGGCCCGCCTCGCGAACGACGTGGTGCCGGCCGCTGCCGAAGGCTCCGGCGTACACAGTGCCGGACGAGGTCCTCGCCTCCTGCTACTCGAAAACCGTCCCCGGCCGATTGCACCACAATGCTCGACCCGCTCCAACGCATCAACGGCGGCGTTGGCGCCTATACCGACTCGCCACGAGAGCCGCCTCGAAACACCGGGTACTCGGCCACCACTGATCGCCGGGGCGGGTACGGTTCCAGCCGGTAGGTGCTACCAAAGGCCGCGCACACCGGCGAAAGATCGACTTCCGGGCCGAACGCCGCTCCGCAACACTTGAGGAAAGGGCGATCCCCGAAGGAAGGCTGAGGCTCGTGATGGCGGAATCGGACGATGCCCTCACCATCCGCCACGTCGCCGAGCGGCTGATGGAGGCACACCCTCACCTCGACGCCGGCCTGGTGCAAAACTCAGTACGGACGGCGTACGAAGAACTCCGCTATGCACGCGTGCGCACCTACCTTCCGGTCCTGATGGAGCGCAGAGCCAAGGACCTGCTGCCCCCCGACGAGCAGACAGAACGCAACACCTGACCGTCGACACGTGAGTGCAGAGCGCATCTCCTGCCGGCTGCTGCCTCAAGGGGAAGGACACTCGGTCACCGGCGCGGCGGCACTGATCTCCGCGACCCGCTCGGGGCGGACCAGGACGGCGTCCAGGGCGTCACGAGACCCCCACGACGCCGCAAACCGCACCCCCGTCCACGGATGGCCGGGGCCCGCGGCTGCCAGGTGTTCAGCGACCCGGCGGGCCTGGTCCGGGCGCAGCGGTACCGTGCGGCTGACCGCACGGAGCCGGCCCGTCTGGTCGTGGTGGCCGAGGATCAGGAGTTGCGGGTGGGCCAGGGTGCCGGTGACCGCCCCGATGACGGCCTTGTTGGTGTCCCGTCTTTTGATCTTGGTCCTTGTCTGCACCAAAGGGTGACGTCAGGCAGCTGACGGAGCCGAGGCCTACCGCCTCGCCGCCGTGACGAGCCCAAGCCGAGCGAGCAGCCGGCCGGGAAGCCGTGGAGCTGTTTCCCTGATGGGTGCTGACGGGGTTCCGGCTTGGATCTCCTGCAGCAGTTCCCCGTCATCGTCGTACAGCTCGATACTGAACGGCAGGCCGAACCTGGTCAGCAATGCTGCCAGATCCGCGAACCGGTCAGGATCGACAACTCCGTTCAGGAGCGTGCGCGTGTCGGTTGCTTCGACCTCGATGCGGCACCAGCTGGTTTCGACCTCGTACGACTCCCAGGAGGCTGGTCTGGAGCTCCAGCCTGCCCCGATGAACCGCTGGGCCACCAGCGAGGCACTCGGGGCTCCTGTCAGGCCGCCACACACGTTGTTGTTGATCTCAAGCCAGACCGGCTCGAGCGGCTGTCCCTCATCGGATATGTCCACAGCTGGATTATGAGACCCACCCCGGCGGCCCATTGCTGGTGGGGCGTACGGGTCAAGAGCACGCTCGGCGAGTTGCCAGGGATCGTGAACGAGTGTCGGCCCCCGACGAAAGTGGGCTCCTCCTTCGCCTTCCGAGCGACCACGCGATGGCCGAAGGAGCGTCCGATGATGTTGCCATAAATGCGATGACCTGCAATGGCGCACCGTGACACAGTCACGGCATGTCCAACGACGTCGCCTATCCCGTGTTCCGTACCCCCGACCCCGCACTCGCCCTGAGCACCGCGCGCCGCCTCGTGGAGTTCGGCCGCTGCGAGTACTCCGAGGTCTCCGTGTACGCCGAACTCCCGTCCGTCGCCGAGGTGCGGCGGATGGCGAGGGAGCTGCCCGAGGGGTGGTTCCGCGGGCTGGATGAGCCCGGTGAGTTCGACGGGGTACCGCGGGCGGAGCTCCCCGTGCTGGTGGTCGGAGTCCAAGGGCCTGGTCTGCCACCGGACCCCGCCTCGTACGACAGACGGCTGCCGGTGGATTATTCGATGTCCGACCTGCCGGTCGGGAGTATCGAGGACGCCTTCACCGCGGCGATCGGCCCGAACATGGGCGAGATCAACTGGGAGACACTGCTCTGGCCTGACGCACCCGAACTCGGCTTTCGCGGTGAAGCCAACCACTCTGAGGTGACACTCCTGTTCAATACCCACACGCGCCACCTCGACGAGCCCGCTGACGACCACACCGTCCTCGTCCACGTCCGCAGCGCCGTCTTCGACGGCCGCCAGCGGAACGAGCCGTACGCGCAGTGGATCGCCGAACAGGTGGGACTCATGCTCATCGGGCCCGGACAGCGGACGTAGAGCCGGCCAGGCCGCCCCGATGAGTGGCATCAGCGGCGCGCCGTTCACCTCTGAGGGCTCGTCGAGCGGGAGGGCCACCAGCCGGCGGGCGGGACGGGCGCCGCGTACGGGCTGGGGGCGGGGCGGTCCGTGCGGCGGGCACCCCGGCCGCGGCCGCGGGTCCCGCTGGCGTAGCGCACCGCTCTGCCGGGTCAGGAGGGCGGCAACGGCCCGGTCGACGCCGACGCCCTGGCCGTGCGCGGCGGTCAGGAACCCGGCGACGCCGACACCTTGCAGGTCGCGAGGAGGGCCATCTTGGCGGCCATGTCCGGCCGGGCCGGGGTGGCGAGATCGCGTCGCGCACCAGGCCTTCGGGCATCCTCGATTGAGCAGGTTCGCCCGCCGGTCGGTGCCCAGGGTCCGGATGCGGGCGGCGTTGGCCTCCACCGTGTTGTAGACGGTCTGGGTGATCTGGCCGAGCTGCGGCAGGAAGGTTGCCCGGTTGGCGCCGGCCCTCTGCAGCAGGAACCCCTGCCCCGCCATCCGGAGCCCGTCCTCACCCGGCATCAGGCCGGCCAGCGCCGAGCGGTCGAGCAGCGGGCGCAGCGCTTCGGCAACCTCACCAGGCAGGGGGCCGGGACTGGTCGCCGCCCTCGATCTCCTCCGGCCAGTCGATGGGAGCGCAGTCCGTCCGGTTAAGGATCCCGGGATCGGGAGGGAACTCCTCGTTGTGCGGCCCGGTCCAGTAGGCGCGCCGGGTTCGCGGTAGCGGAATCTCCACCAGCCTGCCGTCGTGGATCATCCACAGACCGAAGCAATCATCCTCCTCGTCGTGGATCAGCACCTGCACCGTCTCCGGTCGGGGCCACGGCAAGGACTCCAGGTGCTTCAGCAGCCCGGACCGTGGGCGCATCCGCACAAACTCCGCACCCCAGCCGAACCCCCAGTGCCCACCGGGTCTCATCTCGTAGAAGGTGCCGCGCCAGGTACGTGTGTCATCCGGGCGCGTCAGCGGCTCCATGACTTCGTCCGCGTCCTGCGCTAGCACAATGACTTCAGCGATTCTGCTCATGCCGCAATACCAGCGCCAGCCAGCCCCTCACCGCAACCGAGTTCAAATGCCGGTCAGACACCGGAGCAGCCCCAGGAACTGGGGCTGTGGGGCCCCGCAGGGTGATTCGCCCGATTTCAGTCGCGGTGTGCCGAGCGCCGATCAGGACGTTGAGGCCGGCAGAGTCACAGAACGGCAGCTCGGACACGTCGATGACGATCTCTTCGGGCCCGCCGGGCCGGGTGGACGCCGCGTGCAGGGCACGGCACAGCATCGGGGCGCGGTCGATGTCCGTCTCACCACCGACGTGCACGGCCAGGCGTTGGCCATCCTCGTCCTCCCACCTCCTGTGCGGGTTTTTGCCCCGCCCGTGCAGCGCGGCGGGTGCTGATCCAGACTCGTCGCTGATCCGGAGCGGTTCCCCGATCTCCTCGCGGCCGCGGTGGATGTTGAGCGACGCTGAAGATGAGCATGGGGGCGGCGTGCTGGTTGCCGATGGGGCGGGATGAAGCGACCCCGGCGGCCGGACGGCTGCTAGAAAGGGCCACACAGACTGCAAGATCCGGCCCAGAGTCCAGGCGGCGGCCGGGATCCGTCAAGAAGGGGCCCATGCATACCAAAGGCCGGAAGGTGCTGCGCCGCAAGTCCTTCGTCTTCCTGTCGCTGCTGTTCACCACGCTACTTGGAATGTTCGCGCTGGGGGCCTGGGTGAGCATGGCCGACGGCGGGCCTGACACGGACGCACTCACGGTCATGGCTGTGATGCTGGGCGGGATCGCGTTCATCCGGCGGATCACCGGGTCCCGCATAGTGCTCGGCGAGAAGGTGCTGTCTGTGGTGAATCCCGTGTTCACCCATGACATTCCGTACCGATACGTGGCCAATGTGGCAGCTGACAACGGCGGGAGCCTGATCATTACCACGTCGCAAGCTGTCGAGATCGGGGCCTTCGGGTTCGCCGGATCGATCGTGGACCATTTCGTTGGTTCCACCGACCGGGCCATCTTCCAGATCAAGGCCAGGCTTGCGGAACGGGGGGACCTGAGAGGGAACTCCCGTACGGTCCGGCGCTACACCCGGGCGTGGGTGGCCGACGGCTGCACGGTGGGGGATGCTCGTCTGTATTGCTCTCGCCGGCACCATCGGCGGCTGACTCGATCTGACCAAGCGAGGCCGGCCCCTACTCGTTTGCAGATGACCGTGTACAGGGACACGTCGACGACCCCGTTCGTGTTCAACGCGTCGTTGCACACGAAGAGGCGACCGGGCCCCAGGCGCGACCACAGCCCGTGTGCGACGGGGGGCTGTCACCCCGCCTCATCGCCACGCAGAGAGTCGTCTGACAGCGGTGGAGAGATCCCACCGGGGCTGGTCCTGGATGGTGAGCTGCTGGTCTGGGAGCCGGAAGCGGGCCGGCTGTCGTTCGAGACGTTGCAGCGCCGAGCCGCCGCCCGCGCTCGTAGCGGCCCACGCTCGCGGTCCGCATCCCTGCTTCATCGCTCTGGACGTCCTCCAGCTCGACGGAGCCGAGTCGAGTTGGCAGGCCTGGGCATGGAAGTTGGCAGCGGGGTAGTGGTCGGGAGTCGGCTGCTGTGTGTGATCCTCTGGTGCTGCCCCGGTCTCGGGGCACACAAGGGGGGAACGCTCATGCGGAACGTACTTCGCGCTGCCTTCGGGGCGGCGATATTGCTGGTCACGGCCTCGACGGGCTGCTCAGGTGGGGAAGGGACCACTGCGAAGCCGTCGGCCACTCAAGCCGCCGCCTCAAGCGCTGCGCCGACTCCCTCGCCTCCGGATCTGACCGCGGTGACCAACCGGACCCGTACCACCCTGATGACATCTGGGGCAGTGGGCCGCGACGCCCCCGGCTCCCAGGGCCTGATGCTGGTGGAGGCCTGGCCAACCGGCGCCGCCTACGCCTGGGAGACGTCCGACCGGCGCCTGTGCTGGGCGTCGGCCGGCAAAACCGGATCCTCCGAGCGGGCCTGCGCCACCGATCCCACGACCATCGGAAACTCGCGCGGGGTGGACCCGATCGCAACCCTCTTCACCGACGGATGGGTTCGTCTCTTCGCTGCCGACCACCAGCAGGTGACCTCTGCGACCTGCGGCGGCGAACCCCTGGAAGTCCGCCGGGTCGGTACCGTCGCGGACGGTGCCCGGACCCTCTATGCGGTGTGGTTCCCGGACTACACGAAGGGCAGCATCACGTTGCTCCTGAGCCACGACGGCACGACGTCCAAGGCTCCGCTCCAGCTCGGCGACATCGGCGACCGCACCTGCGCCCCCTCCTAGGACTTGTCCAGCCGGTCCTGCCCGGAGCCGGACGAAACCGGTCCGGCGCCGGACAGGACCGGCAAGCGGCGACTTCGGCATTTGTCCGGCCCCGCCGGGTCACCAGGACAACCGCGGGTCTTGTACGTGCTCCGGCGAGTGCCGGTCCTCTCCCCTGCCCAGACCGGTCCGGACCAGGAAGCCAGGGTCCACGTCCCACAGCGGCGCAGCGGTGTGAACTCGCTGGGTGCCGGGGATGCCCACCTCGACGAGGACTCCGTCGCGGAACATCCACAGACCGAACAGGTCGTCGTCCTGGTCGTGCAGCATGACCTGCACGCAGGCGGGCTCGTTCCAGGGCAGGGACTCCAGGTCCTTGAGCACCCCGCGGCGCCGATGCGACTTCTCGAACTCGATGTGCCAGCCCCCTACGAGCCAGGGGATCTGTACGAAGCAGCCGAGCCAGGTGCGGGCCTCGTCCGGCCGCGTCAGCGGCTCCATCACCTCGTCCTCGTACCGCGCCAACACGATGACCTGCGCCATTCTGCTCATGCCCACATGTCACACCGCGCCGGACACCGAAGGCAAACGGATTGGGACCGGGAGCCGTCGAGCCTCCCTCGCCACGCGGAGTTCGCCTGAGACCAGCTGCTCCCTTGGTCGTCGGCCTTCTCGTGCGCGGCTTCTCGTTCACGCGCTGGAGCACCGGACATACCGCCGAGTACGTCAACGGGCGGTCCTGCCCGCGCAGGGTGCGCCAGACCACCGCATGCGGTCCACCGAGCCTCGACCGGCGACGTAGCGGGCCGGCCACAGCAAGGAGTCCGGCGACAGCCGGGCCACCCCCGTGCCCTTCGACGCGACCCACCGGTGCTGACCGGGCCAGTCGATGTCGGCCCTTCGGACGCCCAGCAGCTCGGTGGCGCGCGCCCCTGAGCTGATACGGCACGAGAGCAGGGCCCTGTCGCGATCGCTTCCCATCGCCGCAAACAGCGCGTCCCATGCAGCATCGGACAATGACCGCGGCGCCGGTTGGGAGGACGTCTGGCGCAGTCGGCAGCGGTGCGCTGGACAGCGAGAACGGACGCTTCGCCGAACTGGGGTGGGCCAAGCCCTTCCTGACCTCCGGGACGGCCACCCAAGGCGTCTCCTGAACCAGGGATAACATCCTCGGCACGAACATATCCGGGGGGAGGGGCGGGCGATGACGGCATGGTTGTCGTTTCGGGGCGCCGCCGCGGCGGCGCTGCTGACAGTGGTGACGGTGTCGTCCTGCACGGCGGGCGGGAGTGACGAGGCCGGCACGTGCAAGGTACGGCACGAGCTCGACCAGATCACCTCACGGTTCCCCTCGTTCAAGCAGCTTGAATCCACGTCGTGGTGCGGGATCGACCCGGACAAGCCGTCCCGGTCGCTGCCCTCGCAGAACAACATCCGCCTCGTGGGCGTGCTCAACGCGGTGGACGACCAGGGTGTGCTGAAGGACCTGGAGAACCCCGCTCTGGAGTTCAAGCCCGTCGTGCCCAAGAACGTGCCTCCGGAGATCATGAAGCTCCTGCCGGAGGGGGCCGAGTGGATGATGAGCGACCGGATCAACAAGGACATCACCGAGGATCTCTACTCCGGGGTCTTCTACTACGACAAGCGCAGCGGACAGGTGCTCTTCGACTGCTCGAACCCGATCCGAAAGGACGGTCCCGCACCCGTCATGACAAGCAACTGAACCACGGGCCCGGATGGCGGTCGGGGAGCCCCGGCCGGCATCCGCCCCCGGACCGCAAGCGGCCCCGAGGGCCGATGCCGTGACGCGGACGGGGCACGGTATTTCCAGGCGATGGATTCCAGGGTTCGGCGGTGGTCGGCCCACCTCCGCCCACGGACCGGATCTGCCGGCACCAGCTGCTTGATCCTGTCCCACATCGCATCACGGATCACCAACCGGACGGATACACCTGACCAACTGAGAGGCCCGTCGAAGGGACACGCCTTACCCTGACTCGCCGGTGACGCAGGCGTGGCACAGGCATCGGTCCGGATGCGAACCGTACGGCGCAATCTCGACGCGGTACTGGCGTGCGTACCGTTCCAGCGTCGCGGAGACTTCCGCTGCGTAGTCCGCGCCGAACCCACCTTCGCGTCCTGCCTCACACAGCCGCTCCAAGACGCGCGGGGTGTGGACGAGTTTCGGCCGGAAGCCGTAAAGGTGGCGTGTCGCCGTAGTGATGACGATCCACCGGCTGGTGTGCCGCTCACGTCCGACTACCGTGACCCGATCACCCCCCGGACCCCAGTACACTCCCGCCACGTAGACCTTCGCCCCGCCCTTGAAGCACTTCGTTCCCGGGCGCAGTTCCTGGCCCCCGACTCCGCACCGACGCCAGGCCACAACGTTCGCCGCCACCAACCAGACCGGCTCCGGCGGTGGGACATCCGCCTCGGTCACTCGCCCCACCTACCTCGCCGACGCACTGGCTGATCCGAAGCAGCAATCGTAGACGGGGCGGCCACGACCGCCCCGTCGGGCCTGTCGTCCTGGTCGGCTTGAACGTGCAGGGTGCGGCGGGGCGAGCTTGGTCAGCGGGCGGCGGAGATGGCCTCGGCCTCGGCCAGCGAGGCTTGCCACTGAGGGCTTTCGAAGTAGTGGTTGTCGTACGTCTGCGAGCTGTCCCGGATCTCCTGGACGGTCGCCTCACCGCGGTAGACGCGCTCCAGCAGCCGGTAGTAGTCGAAACGGTGCAGGCCGGGCGTGAAGACGACGAGCATCTCGGCCGTGCTGTCCGGCGCGGGCGCGAAGGCGTGCGGAACCGTGGGCGGCACGCTGAGGAACGCCCCCTTCTCCAGCGTTAGCACCTCGTCGTCGACGAGGAAGCGCATCGTGCCGTCGAGCACGAGGAACATCTCGGTCGCCTTCGTGTGGAAGTGCGCAGGTGCGCCCGGCGACCCCTTCTCGAACGTGGCCCTGTTGGCGGTGAGCGCACCGGCCGTGTCCCCCGCGTCGGCCAGCAGGGTGATCAGGCTGGTGGCCCCGTCCTGCAGGGACTCGACCTGGTCGGCTCGGACCAGGAACGGACGCTGCGGCTGGGTGTCGGCAGTCATCAGGGTTCTCCTCACTACAAGAGATTCGGCCTCGGGGCAGATCGGCCCCACATGCCCTACATGCCCCACGGAGATATCGGTGCTCCCCGGGAGCCCTTCTTGATCATGAAATCTATCCATCGGGGTGTCCACTTCGGTTTGCATTGCGCGCAAGGTTCTTTGATTCCGCGCGCCATCAGGTGCGGAGCGGGCCTGCGCACGGCGTTCGGCGGATGCACGGAGGACTCGCGGACGGCGCGGCCGAAGGCACCGGCGCCGGCCAACCCCCATAGGACGTCGGTGCCTGCGATGTGCGCGCGACCCCGCGCACACGGTGCCGCTCTCTTCGGGCCGAGTGGGTTGTCAGCCCTCGATCCTTGCCGCGTGGAGTACGGCGCCGACCGGCTTTGGATTCCGGGGAACGGCACATGGGCCGGCCGTTCGGGTCACCCGACCGGCCTACACGCGCAGGCCCTGGTGGGCTGGTTCGTGTCACGGTGGCAGAGCGGCCATACGGTCGACACAGGCGGGACCCGGCCGGTCAACGACACCCTGCGGCCGCGGCCGGGCCCCGCTATGGGCCCACATGGGCGCTCTGCGCCTGCCGCCCTACCATGCGCCAGCCGCACGCAGCGCGCGCCTGCCAGCTCGTCGCCGCGGCGACGTCACCCCCCCCCTGTTCCGTGCATCAGCGCGAAACCAGGCGCTGCTGTTGTGGGGCGTGCACACGCAGTCCTCGCAGCCGAGACGGCGTGGCCTCGAACTCCCCGGCCGCCGGTGTGGCCTGGCCGACGGCGTCCTCGTCGGTGATGCATACCGGCGCCCGGGCAGGGCCGTGGCCTTGGCGCACGGAGTGGAACTCGCGTTTGCCGACCGCAGTGGTCGAGAGCGAGCGCTCCCCCTGGCCGGGCCAGGCCTGAACACCTCTCTCGGCCTGACCGGACCGGCTCTGGTCGGCCCCTTTCGCCGCTCACCGTCCTGCCGCTCATCTCCACCGCTGCGACCGGTCCCCGACGGCAGGCCCGTTATCGTGGCCCAGCGCACCGCTCCGGTTCGCGCTCTCTGTCACCTGCAGGGCGGGGTGCGCTGGTGAGGGAGTTCGGTCGAAGCGACCTGGTTGTCACCAGCGAGACACGCGACTTGTCGCCACCGCTCATGCTGCAGCCTTTCTGTCATCCGTCGCACGACCGGGCGGCCGGTCACCCGCGCACGATCACCGATGGTGAGCAGCTTCTGGCAGGCGATGCTTGACCTTGCCGCTGGCGGCAGGGTTGGACGATGACCGGCATGAACAGCACCGCACCGCGCACCAGCAGGATCGTCGCCGTCACCGGAGCCGGCACCGGGATCGGCCGAGCAACCGCCCGTGCCTTCGCCGCCGAGGGCGCCCACGTGGTGGCGATCGGGCGGCGAGCCGAGCCACTCGAAGAGACCGCTGCCGGGGACGCCAGGATCACACCGCTTGCCGCCGACATCACTGCCGAGGGCGAGCCCTGTCGGATCCTCCAAACCGTAATGGAGACACACGGTCGTCTGGACGTGCTCGTCAACAACGCCGGCATCGTGCGCAGCGGTGCTCTGGGCACGCTGACGCCCGAGATGATCGGGGCTCAGCTCGCCACCAACCTTGTCGCCCCCATACTGCTGGCTCAGGCCGCGCTGCCGCTCCTGGTTGCGTCGCGCGGGGTGATCATCAACGTCAGTACCTCGGTGGGGCAGCGGGCCTGGCCGGGCAGTTCGGTCTACGCGGCGACGAAAACCGCTCTGGAGCTGCTGACCCGCAGCTGGGCGGTCGAGCTGGCACCCCGCGGGGTGCGGGTGGTGGCCGTCGCGCCCGGCGCGATAGACACTCCCATCGCAGAGCACCAGGGCCTGACTCCGGAGCGCATGGCCTCTGTGCGGGAGTGGCAGCTGGCGCACACCCCGCTGGCCCGGATCGGCCGCCCCGAGGAGGTGGCCTGGGCAATCACCCAACTTGCCTCTCCGGCGGCCTCGTTCGTCACCGGAGCGGTACTCCCGGTCGACGGCGGAGCGGTCGTGGCGTGATAAAAGTAGGTCGGGAGGTGGGGCGGGTGCTCATCGGTGACCTAGCCAAGGCAACAGGGACGACCGCTCGCGCGCTGCGGCACTACGAGCAGGCCGGACTGATCTCCTCCGAACGGGCCTCCAACGGCTACCGCGTCTACAATGAGCGGGCCGTGGTGCGAGTGGGCAACATCCGCTACCTGCTGGCCGCCGGGCTCACCCTGGACGACGTGCGGGTCTTCCTGCCGTGCCTGGACGGTGATGTGGCTGCGGCATCACCCTCGGACAAGGGCCTGCGGGTCGCGCGACAACGTCTGTCAGTCCTCGACCGGCGGATCGCCGCACAGACCGAGGCCCGCGACCGACTGGAAACCGCGTTGCGACAGGCAGTCGGTGACCAAGTCCGCCCAGTGGCCTGACCAACCGCCATCACACCAGCCGAAGACCCCGGCGCCGCTGTGCCGGGACACGGTAGAGGGAACCACGGAGCCCGATCGACCAGACGTTCCCGGTCGATGGGCCACGATTGGTGGCACCGATGGGACAGCCTTATGGGAACCGCCGAGGTCCCAGGACCGGGATTCTGGCACTGCTGTCAGCACGCTGACCTGCGGCGACTGTTCGCCCCGCTCTCACCGTTGGTCTTGGTTCCAACATCCATGGCCACGTTCCAACGGCTCCCGGACGGGAGCGAACACCGCACGGGAGTGTGGATCGCCAACCAGCGCCGGCGCCACGTCCGGCTCGACGGCGACCAACTCGCCGCCCTCACCGAGCTCAGTGGACTGGACCGGACC
Organism: Streptomyces sp. NPDC001717; assembly: GCF_042892775.1. Classification (NCBI taxonomy): domain Bacteria; kingdom Bacillati; phylum Actinomycetota; class Actinomycetes; order Kitasatosporales; family Streptomycetaceae; genus Streptomyces; species Streptomyces sp. NPDC001717. The sequence continues at coordinate 26,131 of NZ_JBIAUK010000051.1, forward strand.
ACGGCGGCCCCACCACTGCGCGTCACGCTGCCATCGTAAGCTTGTCGTTTATGGTCCGGCATCGAACGGGGCTCGAACTTGTTCCGTGTTTTCCCAGTTCACCAGATGTGTGAGGGGCCACGGGCCGATCCTGTGCTGAGCGACAACGCAGCACAGAGGCCGTGATCGTGGGACTGGTCGAGCACGAGGTTCAACGAGACGCCTTGACGGTGGTGGTTGAATTCCGGTCGGAGCTGTACGCGTGCCTAACCACGCGGAGCGATGCCCTGTTTGAGCTGTGCGACGCTCTGCTGCGCACCGATGGACCGGTCCGCACCCTCGTGGACCTGGCGCTCGCTCCTGAGCATCGGCGCGGGCACGGGGCCCTGTCCTCCGGGATCAACCACGGTGGGGTTGACGTCGCCCGGCTGAGGCGGGCACTGACCAGCGTCCCGCTTCCCCGAGCCGGCGACGGTCGGCTGGTGCTGGCGGTGGCTCGGACCGCTCCTTCTGCCATGCCTTCGGCCGGGGCCTGGGCAAGCACCAGATGATGCCCGGCTGGCCGTACTCGATCGTCGCGGCGCTGGAGACCGGTCGGACCTCGTGGACCGCGTTGCTGGACGCGATCCGGTTGGAGCCCGGTGCTAACTTGGCCGCGGTCACCGCCAGCCAGGTCCGCGACGTCGTCGAACGCCTCGTGGAAGCTGGCCAGTGGCAGGCAGAGGCGCCGAACATCTTGGTCGTCCTCGATGCGGGCTTCGACGCTCCCCGCATCGCCCACCTCCTGAGTGATCTTCCCGTTGAAGTGCTGGGCCGGCTCCGTTCGGACCGGGTCATCCGCAAGCCCGTCCCCGTGCCGTGGGTCTGTTCGCCGCAGGGTGGTCGCCCGCCCAAGCACGGAGGCGAGTTCGTCTTCGGTGACCCGGCCACGTGGTGCGAGGCCTCCGCGGTCACCGTCACCAACACCGACCGGTACGGGACCGCAACCGCGCAAACCTGGGACCGCCTCCACCTCAGGCTGACCCGCCGGGCGGCATGGCTCGACCACGAGGGCCCGCTGCCCATCATTGAGGGCACCGTGATCCGCCTGACGGTCGCGAAACTGCCCAGCGGCGGGATGAACAAGCCCGTCTGGCTGTGGTGGTCGGGCACCGGTGGCGCCATGGACGACGTCGACCGGTGCTGGCAGTCTTTCCTGTGGCTTCGTTCACGTTCAGCAGCAGCGTTTGTCGATGGGTTTCAGCAGCGGTTGGTCAGGCATCTGACTCGTGGATGTTCACGAGAAGTATCGGCAGTGCCGTGTCGCTGAGGCGAGCATCGTGAGGGGACGCTGGTTCAGCTGACGTTGAGTCCCAGATGCTCGCGTCCCGGACGAAGGTGCGATGATCTGTTCGTGGTGACAGATGCCGAGTGGACTCGGATTCGGAGGGGCCTGCGCTTCGGGCAGGTATTCGAAGGCACCGTGGTGAAGGTTCCTCGGCCCGGTGCGATCGGGATCTTCGTGGACATCGGTCTGAGCGTCGGAGGGTTTGTCGACTCTCTGTGGCTGTCGGGCGAGATCGAGGACTGGCCAGCGGAAGGCATGGTTGCCGATTTCAAGATCTGGTGGGCTGACAGCCGCCAACAGATCCGGCTGATGCCGTGCGATTCTCGGTATCTGCGGAACGACTTCACAGCCTTGGTTGAACGCCTCCGCCCTAATTGGTCATCTGACGTCGGCCAGCCCGTGCCTGACCCAGAGCCTGCGACCCCCGACGAGTAGCGGACCACGCTTCGCGCTGATGGGCCGCCGGCCAACTCCCCTGGACCCTGACCCCAGGACAGGTCCAGCGGTCCCACAAACCCCAGCGGACGGGCAGCGAAGCCATCCAAGGTCACCGACACTCCTCGAGATACCTCGGCTACGGTTCCTCCGCAGAGGTCGCCGAACCTGAAGTGCAGTCAAGAACCTCCGGGAAACCTCATCGTCCGACGTTCGGCTCATGCCGACGCTGATCACTCTGTCATGGAGTGGCCAGGCATTGCTGGCTGCTATGAGCGTGGCTGTTCAGATCCGTTGCCGGTGATGCTGCCGGGCCACCGTGTTGATTCCGGCCCGCAGGGTGCTTCCAGGTGGTCAGCCGGTCCAACTCGTCGTCCAGTGGGGCCGGTTGAATATTGGTTACACCGTACACAACGTGTACGGCGTAACCAGAGACCAGCAACCGGAGGTTCTACCCGACCGTTGCGCACGCATTCGCCGCTTTGATGAACGGCCACGACCCCGACGCCGTGGACGGCTTCGTGGCCGAGGGCTACGTCAACCACAACCCCTACGTCGAGGACGGCCGCGAGGCCAACCGGGTGTTCTGGGGCCGCTGGTTCGCCGCCTTCCCCGACACCCGGGTCACCCTCGAGGACGTCATGGTCGGCGGGGACCGCGTGGCCGGCAGCTTCACCTACCGCGCGACCCACCTGGGGTCGCTCCTCGGAGAGGAGCCCACCGGCCGCCCGGTGGAGATGCGGTCGCTGGACATCTGGCGGGTACGGGACGACGGCATGGCGGTCGAGCACTGGGACGAGCTCAACACCATCGAGTTCTTCACCCAGCTGGGCCTGCTGGCGCCGATGGGCATGCCCGGTGAGCACGCCGGACTGCCGAGCCGGGAAGAGGGCGACGCGGCATGACACCTCCGGAACCCAAGCCCTCCCCTTCCCGGCAGCGCCGCGAGCGAGAACGGGCCGAAGCACGGTCCGAGATCCTGCAGGCCGCCCGCGAGATGGCCCGCACCGACGGCTGGGACTCAGTGAGCATGCGCCGCCTGGCCGACCGGATCGGCTATTCCGCCAACTACGCCTACCGCTACTTCAAGGGCCGCGACGACATCCTGCTGGCCTTCGTCAAGGACGGCTTCGTCCGGCTCGCCGGCATCATGCGCTCGCGTGGTACGTCGGTCCAGACGGCGGCGGCCGCCTACCTGGACTTCGCACTCGACGAGCCGGACCTCTACCAGGTGATGTACGGCCTCGGCGGCGTCCACGTGCCCGCCGCCGAAACCGTCGCCGAAGGCGCCGAGGTCGGCGCCGTGATCGCGGACGCCCTGGGGATCACGGACCCCCACGAGGACCGCATCGCCCGCATCTGGGCCACCGCGCACGGTCTCGCCGCCCTGCACGCCATCCGAAAACTCCCCGTCGACCGCGCCCACCTGCACCGCCTGCTGGCGGCAAGCGTCGACGACCTGCTCCGCACTCCGCAGCAACCAGATGGAGGCGCCCGATGACCACAGCCCTCACCATCCCCGGGTGGACGTCCGACCACACCCCCGACCAGACCGGCCGAACGGCCGTGGTGACCGGTGCCAACAGCGGCCTGGGCTACATCACCGCCCGTGAACTCGCGCGCCACGGCGCCCACGTCATCCTCACCGCGCGAAACGCGGACAAGGGCCGCGCCGCGCTGGACAGGCTCCGTGCAGATCTCCCCGAAGCCACCGCGGAACTGTGCGCCCTGGACCTGGCCGACCTTGACTCGGTCCACGCGTTCGCCGACGCCCTCGACACACCCCTGGACGTACTCGTCAACAACGCGGGGATCATGATGCCGCCCCGCGCCCTCACCAAACAGAGGTTCGAGTCCCAGTTCGGCACCAACCACCTCGGGCACTTCGCGCTGACCGGCCTGCTCCTCGAGCGGCTACGGGCCGGACACGATCCACGTGTGGTGACGGTCTCCTCGACCCTGCACAAGAACGGAGCCATCCACTTCGACGACCTCGACGGCTCACGCTCCTATGGCCCTGCACCACACCATCAACCACCGGCCGAAGTCTCACTGACCCTGTCCGCGAGACTGAGCACATGACCGAACGTCGCCCCCTGGGCACCGGCCCGCGCCCCGCAACTCCCCCAGCACAACCGACCGCAGGCCGCCGGGCCCGGCTCGCCGCCGAGCCCGCCGAGCTGGTCGAGGCGTCCGCGAGCGCGCCCCGCTCCCGAGGCCGGCGCACCCTCGGCACGGGCACAGACGCCTCCGCGCCCTGACCTCCGGCACCAGCCGGGTCTGCTTGAGGCGGCCCGGCGGTACTGCCCCCGGCAGGCCGGGCACCGGGCCTTACCCACGCACGCCATATCGGCGCGGGCTGCCCCGACCCTAGCCCCCACGCCAAGCCCACACCGCCGCCCCAAGACACCCCCACCCAACCCGAGGCCACAGAGGCCACCCTGAGGCCTCTGAGGCACGCTCCACCGGCCCGGGCGAACACACCCCGGCACAGGAACCCGCTGAACAGGCGTCAGCGGGTTCAAGGGACCCCATGCTTGGGGCGGCGCTGTTTGATGACTGCCCCGCCGACAACGGAACGGCGTGTCATGCCTTCTTAAGCTCCCACTTCTGGGGTGCCACCACCTTGTCCATATCTGGAGCCGGAGGCAAGTGAGCCCTATACTTCTCCGGGATTTCATCGGACGGCGAGAGCCTCAGTCGCATGCGCAGTTCATTCTCGAGCTCGCGGTACATGGCAGCGACACCGAGAGCGCCGCTCCTTACCCATGGGCTGTCATCGTCGACCGAGCCGGACAAATACAGGTCACGAT
>NZ_JBIAUK010000052.1:0-23362 GCF_042892775.1 Streptomyces sp. NPDC001717
GCTGGACCGGCGTCTGCACGACCTGCCACCGGCCCCTCACCAGCAAGCCCTACTCCATCCCAAGATCAAGAACAACCTAACGGAGTCCTACTAGGGACCGACGGTCACGCGCGCCGCGACCGGCAGGTGGTCGCTGCCCGTGCGGGGCAGGGTCCAGGACGCCTCCGGTTCGATCCCGCGGACCATGATCTGGTCGATGCGGGCCATCGGGAACTGGGCGGGCCAGCTGAAGCCGAAGCCGTCGCCGGCCGCGCCCTGCGTGGAGCGCATCTGCGAGGTGACCTCGGACAGCGAGCGGTCGTTCATGGTGCCGTTGAGATCGCCGAGCAGGATGGCCTTCTTCAGCGGGTCCGCGGCGAGCGCGGCGCCCAGCGCGTCGGCGCTGTTGTCGCGCTGGTTGGCGGTGAAGCCGGCGTTCAGCTTGACCCGGACGGAGGGCAGGTGGGCGACGAAGACGGCCACCTGGCCCTGGGCGGTGTCGACGGTGACGCGCATGGCCCGCGTCCAGCCCAGCTTGATGTCCACCGGCCGGCTCGCGGACAGCGGGTACTTGCTCCACACCCCGACGGTGCCCTCGACCGAGTGGTACTTGTACGTGCCCGCCAGGACCTTCTCGTAGACGGGGACGACGCTGCCCTTGAGCTCGGTCAGGGCCAGTACGTCGGCCCCGGACTTCGCGATGGACTGGGCGGTGCCGCGCGGGTCGGGGTTGTCGGCGTCGACGTTGTGGGTGGCGACGACGAGGTTGCCGCCGGGGCCGGACTTGTCGGTGACCAGGCCGCCGAAGATGTTCACCCACACCGCGGCCGTCAGCAGTATCGCGATCAGCGCGGTCGCGGACTTCCGCAGGACCGCCCCGACCAGCAGCAGCGGGACGGCCAGCCCCAGCCAGGGAAGGAAGGTCTCGGTGAGGCTGCCGAGGTTGCCCACGTCGTTGGGCAGCTGCGCGTGGAACACCATGACCAGGCAGATCAGCACCGCGATCGCGGCCAGGACCAGGCCGCGGCGCCAGATTCCGGGGTCTTTGCGCAGTTCGGCCAGCCGGCGCCGGAAGCGGGACCCGGAGGGCTCGGGCTCCGAGCCGCCGTTCCCCGACTCCGTCATGTACGCCTGTGCCATGCCACTGCCCTCACTGCCGTGCTCGCGCTCCGTCCCCGCCCCTTGACCCTAGGCGATGACCGGAGCCTTTCCGTGCCCTGCGTCACGGCCGCTCGGAGCGGCCGTTCGTTCCGGAGGACGAACGGCCGTGCGGCACGGGTTCCGCTTGCCTGCGCTTGTCACGAAACGCGCACATTGCATCCTCCGCGCCCGGCGCGCTCCGCGCAGCACTTCCGCCTTTGGGCACGCGGATGCCACCATGGTGGGTGAGTCCGGGGACGCCGTAAGGGCGCCTCGAGATGACACAAGGAGCAGTTGCAATGACGCACGCCGTTTCGCCTGCCCGCGAACCCGCAGCAGCGCCCTCGTCGGACCCGCGCACGCTGTACGGAGGCACGGGCACCCGGCGCATCACCGTCCGCGACCTGACCCTCGCCAAGGAACGCGGCGAGAAGTGGCCCATGCTCACCGCCTACGACGCGATGACGGCCTCCGTCTTCGACCAGGCCGGTATCCCGGTGATCCTCGTCGGCGACTCCATGGGCAACTGCCACCTGGGCTACGACACCACCGTTCCGGTGACGATGGACCAGATGACCATGCTGTCGGCCGCCGTCGTACGCGGCACGAGCCGGTCGCTGGTCGTCGGCGACATGCCGTTCGGTTCGTACCAGGAGGGCCCCGTCCAGGCGCTGCGCAGCGCCACCCGCCTCGTGAAGGAGGCCGGAGTCGGAGCGGTGAAGCTGGAGGGCGGCGAGCGCTCGCTGGCCCAGACCGAGCTGATCGTGCAGTCCGGCATCCCCGTCATGTCACACCTGGGGCTGACGCCGCAGTCCGTCAACGCCATGGGCTACCGGGTCCAGGGCCGCGGCGACGAGGCCGCGCACCAGCTGTTGCGCGACGCGAAGGCCGCTCAGGACGCGGGCGCGTTCGCGGTGGTGCTGGAGCTGGTCCCGGCCGAGCTGGCCGCCGAGGTCACCCGGTCCCTGCACATCCCGACGGTCGGCATCGGCGCGGGCGCGGAGTGCGACGCGCAGGTGCTGGTGTGGACCGACATGATGGGCCTGACCGGCGGGAAGATGCCGAAGTTCGTCAAGCAGTACGCGAACCTCCGGCAGACCATGAACGACGCGGCGAAGGCCTTCGCGGAGGACGTGGTCGGCGGAACGTTCCCGCAGGCGGAGCACGCCTTCCACTGACGGACGTGCCCGTCGCGAAGCAGTACCGACAGCCCGCCGACGTCACGTCGGCGGGCTGTCGTCTGCGTGTCGGCGGGCTGTCGGTCGGCTGTCGGTGCTTTGTCAGTGGCGCCTGGTCCCATGGTGGACATGACGCGAAACGACAAGAACACCAACGCCGTCGAAGTGCGGGGGCTGGTGAAGCACTACGGCGACACCAAGGCGCTCGACGGGGTCGACCTGGACGTCCGCGAGGGCACGGTCCTCGGGGTCCTCGGACCGAACGGCGCCGGCAAGACCACCCTGGTCCGCTGCCTGTCCACCCTGATCGCCCCGGATGCCGGCACGGCGACGGTCGCGGGCTTCGACGTGGTCCGCCAGCCGCGGCAGCTGCGCCGCACCATCGGCCTCACCGGCCAGTACGCCTCGGTCGACGAGAAGCTCTCCGGCTGGGAGAACCTCTACATGATCGGCCGGCTGCTGGACCTGTCCCGCAAGGACGCCCGGTCGCGCGCCGACGAGCTGCTGGAGCGCTTCTCCCTCACCGAGGCCTCCAAGAAGGCCGCGATGCACTACTCCGGCGGCATGCGCCGTCGGCTCGACCTGGCCGCCTCCATGATCGGCAACCCGGCCGTGCTGTACCTGGACGAGCCGACCACCGGTCTGGACCCCCGCACCCGCAACGAGGTGTGGGACGAGGTGCAGCGGATGGTCGCCGAGGGGGCCACCGTCCTGCTCACCACCCAGTACATGGAGGAGGCCGAGCAGCTCGCGAGCGAGCTGACGGTCATCGACCGCGGCAAGGTCATCGCCAACGGCAAGGTCGACGAGCTGAAGGCCCGCGTCGGCGGCCGCACCCTGAAGATCCGTCCCGTGGACGCCTCCGACCTGCCGGGCATGGCCCGCTCGCTGGCCGAGGCCGGTCTCGACGGGGTGGCGGGCACGCAGGCCGTCCCGGACGAGGGCGTGCTGCTGGTCCCGATCCTGAGCGACGAGCAGCTGACCGCCGTCGTCGGCCTGCTGGCCGCCCGCGGGTACGCGATCGCCGACCTCGGCACGTACCTGCCCAGCCTGGACGAGGTGTTCCTGTCGATCACCGGCCAGAAGCCCACCATCGAGACCCCCGAGGAGGTCGCGGCATGAGCACCGTAACCACGACGAAGCCCGCCGACGCCGCGGCCGCCCCGGCGGCCGGTGCGGGCCCCCTGCCCGGCGAGGGCCGGATCGGCCTGCGGGCCAACCTGCGCCACATCGGCGCGCTCGTGCGCCGCAACGCGCTCCAGATCAAGCAGGACCCGGAGTCGATGTTCGACGCCGTGCTCATGCCGATCATCTTCACCCTGCTCTTCGTGTTCGTCTTCGGCGGCGCGATCTCCGGCAAGGGCAACCAGGAGGCGTACGTCAACTACGTCATCCCGGGCCTGATGGCCATGATGGGCATGAACATCTCGATGGCGGTGGGCACCGGCGTCAACGACGACTTCAAGAAGGGCGTCATGGACCGCTTCCGGTCCATGCCGATCGCCCGGTCCTCCGTGCTCCTCGCGAAGATCGTCGTCGAGGTCGGCCGCATGCTGGTCGCCATCGCGATCCTGCTGACCGTCGGCTTCATCCTGGGCCTGTCGATCAAGGGCTCGGTGCTGGACCTCTTCTACTCCATCGGCCTGTCCGCCGTCTTCGGCGCCTCGCTGATGTGGATCTTCATCCTGCTCGGTCTGACCATGAAGACGGCGCAGGCCGTCCAGGGCATGGCGATGCTGGTCCTGATGCCGCTGCAGTTCGGCAGCTCGATCTTCGCCCCGCCGACCACCATGCCGGGCTGGCTGCAGTCCTTCACCGACTACAACCCGCTGTCCAACCTCGCGGACGCGGCGCGCGCCCTGATCAACGGCACTCCCGTGGGCCACTCCGTGTGGATGACGCTGGGCTGGTCGCTCGCCATCACGGCGGTCACCATGCCCCTCGCGGTCCGCAAGTTCCGCCAGAAGACCTGATCCGGGTCGGCCGGTCCGTTCGGATCGCGTCCCGGACGGGCCCCTGACCGGGGGCCGGGTCAGACCAGGGCGGCGGCTTCCTCCAGGGTGAGGCCGCCGCCCTCGGCGTACGCCGCCTCGAAGTCGGCATCACCCAGCGCCGCCCGTGCCAACTCCTCGGCACGGGCGGCGTCCGCGCGTTCCGTGGTGACGGGGACGTGCGCGGGCGGCAGGTGCGTACGGTACGCGCCGAGCAGCCGGGCCGCGTCGTACGTGCGCCGCCGGCCGCCGAGGGAGGCCAGGGAGAGGCCCGCGGTCATCAGGTAGACGGCCTCCATCTGCGGGGCGACCATGGCGGCGAGCGGGTCCTGCACCGCGGCCAGGGCTTGTCGGAGCCCCTCCAGCGCCTCCTCGTAACGGCCGTCCTCGTTGTCGAGCCAGGCCATCGTGCCGAGCAGGAAGCCGTCGAAGAGGGCGTACGCGCCGAAGGCGAACTCGTCGCGCAGCGTCTGGATCTGGGCGCGGGCCTCGTCCCTGCGGCCGGTGCGGCCGAGGACTCCGGCGAGGAACATCCGGGCGGCGGGCATGGCCTCGTTGCCGTAGTCCTGCGGGGCGGCGACGATCCCGGAGAGGATGGTCTCGGCCTCCTCCAGCCGGCCCATCTCGGCGAGGTTCCCGGCCATCCGCACCCGCAGCACCGTCACCTGCGCCTTGGCCCCGAGGCGTTCGGCGTGCTCGATCGCCGCCCGGTAGTCCTGCGTGGCCAGGTCGTACTGGCCGCGCTTCTCGCGGGCCTCGGCCCGCGCGGAGAGTGCCTCGGCGCAGCCCCAGTCGTCCCCGAGTTCCCGGAAGACGGCCAGGCTCTCCTCGGCGTCGCGGGAGGCGTCGCCGGCCCAGTCGGCGCGGTTGGCGAGGACGTTGGCGCGCAACTGGAGGGCCGAGCCGAGCTCCCAGGCGTAGCCGAGCGCGCGGGCGGCCTCGACGGTCTCGTCGATGACCCGTTTGAGCAACCCCGGATCCCCCAGGATCATGACCGCGTAGATCCAGAGGGAGGCGGGGGTCCGGCAGGTCTGCGGGAGTCCGGGCCGGTAGACGGCGATCACCCCTTCGACCAGGGCCCGCACCTCCGGGGTGTTCCAGTTCTCGTTGGTCTGGTCGCGGGCCGCCAGCCGGACCAGGTGGACGGCACGCCAGGCCTCGGCGAGCAGTTCGCCGTCGTACGGGGGCGGGCTGTCCACGAGCCGCTCGTACACGGGCTCGGCGGGTACGAAGGGCGGCGTGAAGGGGTCGGGCCCGAGGGCCGCGGCGGCCTCGGCCCAGTGCCGGGACTCGGCGCGCAGGTCGTGCATGTGCCAGTACCAGCCGAGGGAGTGGATCAGGCACAGCACCTCGTCGGCGTCGCGGGCGGCGACGGCGCGGCGCAGGGCGGTGCGCAGGTTCTCGTACTCGGAGGCGAGCCGGTCGGCGGCCGCGCGCTGGCCGCGGCCGCGCAGCAGCGGCTCGCAGGTGCGGGCGAGTTCGCGGTAGTGGACGAGGTGGCGGCGTTCGGTGTCGGCGCGGTCGGTGCCGGCCGCGGTGAGCTGCTCGGCGGCGTACTCGCCGACGGTCTCCAGCAGCCGGTAGCGCATGGCGGAGCCGTCCGCTCCGGGGGCGGCGACGACGAGGGACTTGTCGACGAGGGAGCCGAGCACGTCCGCGACCTCGTACGCGGCGTCCGCGCAGACGTCCTCGGCGGCGGCGAGGTCGCAGCCGCCGGCGAAGACGGAGAGCCGGCGGAGCACCGTTCGCTCCGGCTCGTCCAACAGCTCCCAGGACCAGTCGACGACGGCCCGCAGGGTCTGCTGGCGGGGCAGGACGGTACGGGCGCCGCTGGTCAGCAGCCGGAAGCGGTCGTCGAGCCGGTCGGCGATCTGACGCGGCGTGAGCAGTCGGAGCCGGGCCGCGGCGAGCTCGATGGCGAGCGGCAGACCGTCGAGGCGGCGGCAGATCTCCGCGGCGGCGGCCGGGTCGTCGTCGGCGCGGAACCCGGGGCGGGCGGCGGCGCCGCGGTCGCCGAGGAGCCGCAGCGCGACCGGGTCGGGCAGCGGCTCGACGGGCCGCAGGGTCTCCCCCGGCACCCCGAGGGGTTCGCGGCTGGTGGCGAGGATCTGCACGCCGGGGCAGCGGGCCAGGAGCTCCTCGGCGAGCCGGGCGGCGGCGTCGACGACGTGCTCGCAGTTGTCGAGCAGCAGCAGGAGCCGGCGGCGCGCGCAGTGCTCGGCGAGCCGGTCGAGGGGGTCGTCGCCGTGGCGGTCGGTCAGCACCCGCAGTTCCTCGGTGGCGGCGCCGCGCAGCTTGGTCTCGCGGGCCCCGAGCGCGGCGAGCGCGGCTTCGGCGACGTCGTCCGGATCGTCCACCGGGGCCAGCTCCACGAGCCACACCCCGTCGGGCCAGTGCCCGCGGACGAGGTGCGCCTCGGCGGCCTCCTGCGACAGCCGCGTCTTCCCGGCCCCGCCGGGCCCGAGCAGGGTGACGAGCCGGGCCCGCGCGAGGTCGTCCCCGATGACCCCGATGTCGTCCTCGCGGCCCACGAAGGTGGTCAGCCGGGCCCTCAGGTTGCCCTGCTGCGGGGCCTGGTACGAGCCGCCGCCGGGCCCGGCGGCCGGGCCATGACCGGGGTAGGGGTCCCCGCCCTGCCCGGCCGCGGCACCGGCGGGCGCCTGCCCCGGCTGCGCCGGATGCCCGGCGTACGGGTCCCCGCCCTGCCCTGCGGCCGCGCCGGCCGGGCCCCGCACCCCGGACCCGCCGACGACACCCGCGGTGCCGGGCACCTGGCCCGGATGTCCGCTCCCCGCGGCTGCGGAGGTGTACGGTCCGTGCCCCGACCCGCCCCCGCCCGGGGGCTGCGCCCCGGACCGGGCGGGGTCCGGCTGCCCGGCCGCGCCGGGACCGGGGTACGGGGCGTGCGACCCGGGCCCGGCGTGGGCACCGGGGTACGGGGCCTGGGCTCCGGGGCCGCCCGGGGTCGGGGGCTGCGCCCCGGACCAGCCGGAGTCGGTGCCCCGGGCCCCCGGCCAGGGCTGCGGCGGGGACAGGAGTTCCGCGTGCAGGGCGCGCAGCGCCGGGCCGGGGTCCGCGCCCAGGCGGTCGGCGAGGTCGCGGCGGACGGCGTCGTACGCGGCCAGCGCCTCCGCCGGGCGGCCCGCGTCGCGCAGGGCGCGGATCCGCAGGGCCTGGAGCGGTTCGTCCAGCGGCTGCCGCGCGCACAGGGCGGTCAGCTCGGGCAGGGCCTGCTCGGCCCGGCCCAGAGCGAGGGCCGCGGCGAGCCGGCCCCGGCGCGCGTCGGACCGTACGGCCTCCCAGCGCGCGGCCTCGGCGGCCGGGTCGGGCAGGTCCGCGAGCGCGGGTCCGCGCCACAGGGCGAGGCCCTCCTCGTACAGGGCGGCGGCCTTGGCGGCGTCCCCCGCGGCCAGCGCCTCCTCCCCGCCCCGTGCGAGCCGCTCGAAGCGGTACAGGTCGACGTCCTCCCGCTCGGCGGCCAGCTGGTAGCCGCCGTCCGCGGAGCGCACCGCCCCGTGCCCCAGCGCCCGCCGCAGCCGCGCGACCAGGGCCTGGAGGGCGGCCACGGCGTCGGCCGGCGGGTCGCCGTCCCACACCTGGTCGACCAGGAGGTGCGCCTGCACCACCCGCCCCGGGCGCAGCGCGAGCGCGGTCAGCAGCGCCCGCAGGCGTGCGCCGCCGACGGCGACGGGGGTCCCGTCGTCGCGGATGGCCTGGGTGGTGCCGAGGATCGCGTAATGCACCGGCCCATTGTCCCCGTAGCGGCCCCCGGCCCCGACTGCATTTCCGTCCCGCACCCGGGATAGGTTTCGCCGCATGGGTCATCAGGGCAGCCGCGACGAGCGGCGCATCAGTTCCGTGTTCCTCGGCATCGTCGCCGTCATGGCGGTCACCGGCTGGGCGGTGTGGACCCAGTACGCGACGAGCACCGGCCTCGCCGTCTTCCTCTTCGTGACCTCGGCGTGGGTCGTCTCCCTCTGCCTGCACGAGTACGCGCACGCCCGCACCGCCCTGCACGGCGGCGACCTGACGGTGGGGGCCAAGGGCTACCTGACGCTGAACCCGCTCAAGTACACGCACGCGCTGCTGAGCATCATCCTGCCGGTGCTGTTCGTGATCATGGGTGGCCTGGGCCTGCCCGGCGGCGCCGTGTACATCGAGCGCGGCCGGATCCAGGGCCGCTGGAAGCACAGCCTCATCTCTGCGGCGGGCCCGCTGACCAACGTGGCCTTCGCCGTCGTCTGCACGGCCCCGTTCTGGCTGGACGCCCTCGACGGCGTCCCGTGGCCCTTCCGCTTCGCGCTGGCCTTCCTCGCCCTGCTCCAGGTCTCGGCGGCGATCCTGAACTTCCTGCCGGTACCGGGCCTGGACGGCTACGGAATCATCGAGCCGTGGCTCTCGTACGGCGTCCGCCGCCAGGTGGAACCGCTGGCGCCGTTCGGCCTGATCGTGGTCTTCGCCCTCCTGTGGATCCCGGAGGTCAACGCCGTCTTCTTCAACGCGGTGAGCGGCGTACTGTCCGGCCTCGGCGTCTCGGACCTGGAGACGTACTGCGGCCGCGACCTCTACCGCTTCTGGCAGGACACCAACGGCCTGTGCGCGGTCCCGCGCTAGCGACTACGAACTGCGCGCCGCCTTCTCGGCCTTCGCCTTGCGCTGGTAGTACCAGGCCATGTTCGACGTGAGGCCCGCGAGCAGCACCCACACGATCCCGATGTAGTTCCCCTGGACGAAGGCGACGACGGCCGCGGCGGTCGCGAGGACGCAGACGACGACGGCGAAGACGGCAAGGCGGGGCATGGGGAGAACTCCTCGGAAACACTGAAGGCGGTCGAGCCCTCCCAGTGTCCCCCATGCCCCGCAGTGCTCCCGTAAGGACGGGGCGGATCGGGCGAGGGATCACATTCGGCCAATTTCGTCTTTACCCGATGTTCCACATGGCTCGGAGTTTACGGTTCGCCGGTACACGCTGAGCCGGGGGGAACACATGCAAGAGATCGTCAAGGGTGCGAACGTCAGCCTGACCGCCCTCAGCGAGGACGCCGGTTCGGTCGTCGTGAGTCTGAGCTGGACCAGTGCCACCGGCGCCGGGGACGCCGACGTGTCCGTACTGCTGCTGGACGAGAACGGCAAGGTCCGCACCGAGAACGACTTCTACTTCTACAACAACCCCGCCGCGGCCGACGGGAGCGTGCAGCTCCTCGGCAAGACGCCGACCGAGAACGGCGACGAGGACCGCATCGGCGTGGACCTGGCGGCGGTGCCGCAGGACGTCGTACGCATCGTGGTGGCGGCCAGCCAGTACGGTGACGCGTCGTTCGGCGACCTCGACGACCTGCGGATGACCGTCGCGGACCGCTCGGGCGAGCCGCTGGTCGGGTTCTCCATCGAGGACGCGAGCGTGGAGACGGCCTTCATCTTCGGCGAGCTGTACCGGCGGGGCGAGGAGTGGAAGTTCCGCGCCGTGGGACAGGGCTACGAGACGGGTCTTGCCGGTCTGGCCACGGACTTCGGCATCACCGTCCTGGAGGAGGCCGACGAGCCGGGCGCGCTCGCGGAGGCCGGAGGGGCCGAGGAACCCGGAGCCCTCGCGGAAGCGGAGGCCGCAGGAAGCCCGAAGGCCGAGGTCCCCGAGGTCGTACCTGCCGGACCCGCCGCACCGAGCCTGCCCGCTTCCTCAGCCGAGCCCACCCCCGCCGAGCCCGATGCCGCCGAACCCAATGCCGCCGTGCCCGCCCAGACCCGCGGCCGTGCCCCGCGCACGACCAAGAAGAAGACCACCCTGCCCAGGGCGGCCAAGAAGTCCCTTGCGGAGAACGACGGCTGGCGGCCCGCTCGACTCTTCCCGGTCCCGACCCTCAAGAGCGACAGGGAGCGCGAGGTCCGGGCCACCTCCGTACTGCTGTCCGTCATGGAGCAGGTCCCGGAGTTCGGCCGCCGCCTCACCGCCGCGTTCGGTGCGCCCGCCGGACGGATGCAGACCTTCACCGAGGTCCCCCTCCCGCACGGCGACACCCCGAAGCGGCCGGACGGCGTGATCCGCGTGGAGCGGGCCGGGAAGCTCTGGACGGCGCTCGTGGAGACGAAGACGAACGGCAACCCGCTCAAGGCCGAGCAGGTGCAGGCGTACATGGACATCGCCGCGCGCCGCGGCTACGAGGCCGTGATCACCCTCTCCAACGACGTGGCCCTCGAAGGCACCGCGATGGTCGACATCAAGGTCGACGGACGACGCAAGCACAAAGTGGGCCTCTGGCACCTGTCGTGGGCCGAGGTCGCCCACCAGGCGCAGATGCTGATTCACCACGAGGGCGTGGGCAATCCCGCCCACGCCTGGCTCCTCCAGGAACTCCTGGCGTACCTCCAGCACGAGAACTCCGGCTGCCACGGGTTCCAGAACATGGGCCCCGCCTGGGTACCGGTCCGCAACGGCATCGAGGACGAGACCATCGACCTCGGCGACGGCCGTGCCGTCGAGGTCGTGGAGAGCTGGGAGCGGCTCGTCCGCCAGGTCTGCCTGCGTCTGGGCGGGGAGCTCGGGCAGAAGGCCCTACCCGTCCAGCGCACCCGTCGGGGCAGCGATGCGCAGGCCCGCCGGGTCGCGGCGGCGGAGCGACTGTGCACGGAAGGGCGGCTCTCCGCCGAGCTGCGCATCGAGGGAACCAGCAACGTCATCGCCGTCGTCGCCGATCTGCGGACCGGGAAGGTGCGCACGTCCGTGGACGTCCCCGCGCCGGAGGGCTCGTACCCGCTGGTCATCGTCAAGCGGCTACTGCGGCTGCTCGCCGAGGCCCCGGCGGACCTGCACGTGCAGAGCCTCGTCGCCGAGGGGAACGGGCCCCGCGGCACGCTGGAGCGGCTGCGCCCCGAGCCCGGCGATCTGCTGCCGAGGGACGGGGCACCGCTCACCGGATTCCGACTGACCCTGATCAAGGGAATGGGAGCCGGCCGCGGCAATACGGAGTCTGGGTTCATCCGCAGCGTCGACGACGCCGTGGACCGCTTCCACCAGGGTGTGGTGGCGCACCTGAGCTCGGCCGGGTCGCGCCCCGGCCGCCGGGGCTGAGCCCGGCGGCGGGCCCCAGGCGGGGTCAGACGTCCGTGATGCGGAGGCCCGCGTGGGCCTTGTAGCGGCGGTTCGTCGAGATCAGGTTGGCGACCAGGGATTCGACCTGGTGGGCGTTGCGCAGGCGGCCCGCGAAGACTCCGCGCATGCCCGGGATGCGGGCGGCGAGGGCCTGGACGAGGTCCGTGTCGGCGCGGGATTCGCCGAGGACCATCACGTCGGTGTCGATCTCGTCGATGGTCTCGTCCTGGAGGAGGACCGCCGAGAGGTGGTGGAAGGCGGCGGTGACCCGGGAGTCCGGGAGCAGGGCTGCGGCCTGCTGGGCGGCGCTGCCTTCCTCGACCTGGAGGGCGTACGCGCCCTGCTTGTCGAAGCCGAGCGGGTTGACGCAGTCGACGACGAGCTTGCCCGCGAGGTCCTCGCGCAGGGCTTCGAGGGTCTTGGCGTGGCCCTCCCACGGCACGGCGACGATGACGATGTCGCTGCGGCGCGCGCATTCGGCGTTGTCGGCCCCTTCGACGCCGAGGCCCAACTCCTCGGCCGCGGTCCGCGCGCGGTCGGCGGCGCGGGAGCCGATGATCACCTTCTGGCCCGCCCGGGCGAGCCGGTAGGCGAGGCCGCGGCCCTGGTCGCCGGTGCCGCCGAGGACGCCGACGACGAGGCCGGAGACGTCCGGGAGCTCCCAGGGGTCCTTGGCCGGCGGCTTCTGCGTGATGTCTGAGGAAGTCGAGGAAGTCGAGGAAGTCATGGGGGCGAGGGTACTGCCGAGTAGGCGACAGTCGAAGGGCCGGGAAGGGGGAGGAAGCGGTGGGAAGCGGTCACATTCGCGCCGCCCATACGGCAGGATGCCGCGTATGGATGCCGTGAGAGTCGCGCTGCTGCGGGAGGTGCTCGCCGGAACGCAGTGGCCGGGGGCCGCGCGGCGCTTCGCCGGGGTGCTGCGGCGTTCCGTGGTGCCCGCCGGCGGGAACCTGCTGCTGGTGGGGACCGAGAGCTACGAGCCCTGGCACCTGGCGGCGCACCTGGTGGACGAGGCGGCCTGGTCGGGTCTGCCGCAGCTGGCGCCCACGCTGGTACGCCACCGGGTCCTGCCCGGGGAGCCGCCGCACCTGTCGGTCGGGCTGAGCCGGCTGGAGGCGGCCCGGCGCGGGCACACGCTGCTGGTGGTGGCCCCGCGGGAGCCGGGCGCGGGGCTGCTGGAGCGGGTGCACGACGCCCGGCGCGCGGGGGCGACCGTACTGTCCCTGGACGGCGGGGACCCGGATCTGGGCACGCTGGCGCACGACGCGCTGTCGGTGCCGGACGGGGCCGCCGAGCTGGATCTGGACACCGTGCAGCACCTGGTCAGCGCGGCCGCCGGGGAGAACAGCCTGCCGGTGCAGCGCGGGCCGCGTCGCTTCCGGGACCGGCTGGCACGGCTGGCCGATCAGCTGACCGCACCGCCGCCCAGCCGCTGGTGACCGGACGTCAGGTCGTCGTGCCCTCGTCCTCCTCGCGGGACTTGTCGTTCCACTTGGGGTCGTTCTGCCATTCGAGGTTGCGTTCCTGCGCCGACTCCATGGCGTGGGCGGCCTCCTCGGGGCTCCCGTACGGACCGAAGCGGTCCTTGGCGGGGCACTCGGGGCCTTCCTCGACCTTCTTGTGGACCAGGCAGTAGTACCACTCGCCCGGTTTGCCCACCTGGCGTTTCTTGAACAGGGCCATCGCTCTTGGGCTCCTCTCGATACCGCTGCCGAACGATCTCTGTCGCCATGCTGCCCCATCCCCGCTGGATACACTCGCATGCATGTCTGGCCAGTCGCTGCTCGTACCAGGCGAGCTCTCTCCCGCCCGTTCCGTTCCCGGAAACATCCGCCGGCCCGAGTACGTGGGCAAGCCCATGCCCACGCCGTACACCGGACCGGAGGTGCAGTCGGCCGAGACCATCGAGGCCATGCGCATCGCCGGCCGGATCGCCGCCCAGGCGATGGAGGAGGCCGCCAAGCTGATCGCCCCGGGGGTGACCACCGACGAGCTGGACCGGGTCGCGCACGAGTACATGTGCGATCACGGCGCCTACCCGTCGACCCTCGGCTACCGGGGCTTCCCGAAGTCCCTGTGCTCCTCGGTCAACGAGGTCATCTGCCACGGCATCCCCGACTCCACCGTCCTGCGGGACGGCGACATCGTGAACCTCGACGTGACCGCGTACATCGGCGGGGTCCACGGCGACAACAACGCCACCTACCTGTGCGGGGAGGTGGACGAGGAGTCGCGGCTGCTGGTGGAGCGGACCCGCGAGTCGCTGAACCGGGCCATCAAGGCCGTCAAGCCGGGCCGTCAGATCAACATCATCGGCCGGGTCATCGAGTCGTACGCGAAGCGCTTCGGCTACGGCGTGGTCCGTGACTTCACCGGCCACGGCATCAACTCGTCCTTCCACTCCGGCCTGATCATCCCGCACTACGACAGCCCGCACGCCACCACCGTCATCGAGCCCGGGATGACCTTCACCATCGAGCCGATGCTGACCCTAGGCACCCACGAGTACGACATGTGGGAGGACGGCTGGACCGTCGTGACGAAGGACCGCAAGCGGACGGCGCAGTTCGAGCACACCCTGGTGGTGACGGACAGCGGGGCGGAGATCCTGACCCTGCCCTAGCGGCCCGGCGAGGCGGCTCCCTTTTTACCGACAAGGCGTCGGGAACCCGTTGACTTAGGCGAACCTCAGCAGGAGGATCAGGCGTGGCGGCCTCGCCGTCACGCCTGTTTCCGCTTCCTGGAGGTCGGTCTTGGACGCTTTCTCTACGGTCATCCGCGTCGCCTCGCACGAGCAGCACACCGAAGCGGAGACCTCGACCTTCATGAGCGACCTGCTGGGCGGACGGCTCGGGGTCGACGCGTACACCCGCTACACCGAGCAGCTGTGGTTCGTGTACCGGGCGCTGGAGGACGCCGCCGAGTCCCTCAGGGACGACCCGGTCGCCGGCCCGTTCATCCGGCCCGAGCTGATGCGCGTCGCCGAGATCGAGCGCGACCTCGCCCACCTGCTGGGCCCCGACTGGCGCTCCTCGGTCTCGGCCCTGCCGGCGACGGAGGCCTACGCCGCCCGGGTCGCCGAGTGCGCGGCCGAGTGGCCGGGCGGGTACGTCGCCCACCACTACACGCGCTACCTGGGCGACCTCTCCGGCGGCCAGATCATCCGCGACAAGGCGGAGCGCACCTGGGGCTTCGAGCGCAAGGGCGACGGCGTCCGCTTCTACGTCTTCGCGGACATCTCCAACCCGGCCGCCTTCAAGCGCGTCTACCGCGAGCTGCTGGACGCGATCGCCGCGGACGACCTGGAGAAGCAGCGCATCATCGACGAGTGCAAGCGCGCCTTCGACTTCAACGGCGCCGTCTTCCGCGAGCTCGGCGAACAGTTCCCGCTCAGCGCGTAGCCCCTCCGGGGAGGCGGACCCGACCCCGCGCGGGAGCATCTCCCACCGGTAGCCCCCGGCGTTCGGGACTCGGGGGCCCGGGCGGAGCCCCGGGGAACCCGGCTCCGCCGGGCACCGGGCTCCGCCCGGGCCATCCCCCGGCCACCGCCGGGGGTGTCCCCTTCCTCAAACGCCGACGGGGCCGACGGTGCCCGGCTGCGCCGCGAAGCGGACGCGGCCGCCGATCTCGACCGTGCCGTCCGGGCCGGGCGCCGTGAGGATCTGGGAGCCCGCGCCCTGGGTGATGTTCAGGGCGCGGTTCAGTTCGGCGGTCAGCAGGATCGCGGCCGAGCCCGTGGCCTCGTCCTCGGCGATGATCCCGTCGGGACGGCGCGGGAAGCCGCGGGCCCGTACCCGGCCGGCGGTCTCGTCCTCCCAGGCCCACGCGTACAGCCAGCCCTCGCCCGGCGGCGGGGCGGGCAGCGCCTCCACTT
Source organism: Streptomyces sp. NPDC001717 (assembly GCF_042892775.1). Lineage (NCBI taxonomy): Bacteria > Bacillati > Actinomycetota > Actinomycetes > Kitasatosporales > Streptomycetaceae > Streptomyces > Streptomyces sp. NPDC001717. The sequence continues at coordinate 15,250 of NZ_JBIAUK010000052.1, forward strand.
CGGCGACGGACGCGAACTGCTCGGTGCGCTTGCCCTCGACCCACTCGGGGCGGGCCGTGATCCAGGTGAACTCCCCGTCGTCACGGGCCCACACGGAGCCGACCGGCGGCTGGAGCTCCTCGATGTCCAGCAGCCACGCGAGGCCCACCAGCGGGTGTCCGGCGAAGGACATCCGCGTGCCGGGGGTGCGGATGTCGACGATCCCGCGCTCGGGGTCGTCGACGAAGACCGTCTCGCTGTAGCCCAGTTCGGCGGCGAGGGCCTGCCGTGACGTGTCGTCGGGGCAGCTCCGGCCGTCGCGTACGACACCGAGCAGGTTGCCGAAGCGGCCGTCGCCCGCACAGAAGACCTTCAACACGTCGAGATCGTTCACGCGGGCATTCAAGCACGGCCTCCGCCCGCCCCGCGGGGCCGAACGGCGGCGCAATCGGACGGCCCTCCGCCGCCCCACCCGGCACACCGGCCCCGCGTGCGGTTCCCGTACGGGGAACGACGGATTCCGCAGTACGGAACGGTCGCTGCGGCTTGACCTCCGCTTGACCTTTCCATGGGGCCGTCATGGAGTGGCCGTAATGGCGCCGTGTCCATGGCCGAAAGGTGAGAGCTGAATCACTGGACGAGTGGGTATTGGTCAGGTAAGCCTCGGTTAAGTTAGGTCCGCCTCACCGGCCTCTCCCCCTTGGGACGGCCCGATTCGTCCGACGCCCAGGAGCCCGCATGCGCCCCGCCCGCCTCACCGTCATCGCCGCCGCCTCCGTGGCGGCTGCCCTGACCGCCGTCACCGGCTGCTCCCAGAAGAGCGACGCGGGCGGCGACGGCGCGATCAAGGTGGCGGCCTCCGACAGCGCCTGCGACGTGTCGAAGAAGGAGTTCCCGGCGGGCAAGGTCACGATCGACGTCGAGAACAAGGGCTCCAAGGTCACCGAGGTCTACGTCCTCTTCCCGGACGCCCGCATCGTGACCGAGCGCGAGAACATCGGCCCCGGCACCAAGGCCTCCATCACCGCCGAGATCAAGGCGGGCGACTACGAGATCGTCTGCAAGCCCGGCATGAAGGGCGACGGCATCTCGCAGAAGATCAAGGCCACCGGCAAGGGCGCCGCCGCCGACAAGCGCAGCCCCGAGGCGGACGCCGCCGTCGCCGCCTACCGCGCGTACGTGGTCAAGCAGGCCGAGGAGACCCTCCCCAAGGCGCAGGCCTTCGCCGACGCCGTCAAGGCCGGCGACATCGAGACCGCGAAGAAGCTGTACGCCGCCTCCCGCATCGGCTGGGAGCGCACGGAGCCGGTCGCCGAGTCCTTCGGTGACATCGACCCGAAGGTCGACGTCCGCGAGGACGGCCTGGAGGCCGGCCAGGACCCGGCGAAGGACTGGACGGGCTGGCACCGCCTGGAGAAGTCCCTGTGGGCCGACAACAAGATCGACGACAACGACAAGAAGCTCGCCGACACCCTGATCACGGACCTGACCGACTGGCAGAAGAAGGTCGGCTCGGCGGAGATCACCCCCAGCTCCATCGCGAACGGCGCCAAGGAGCTCCTCGACGAGGTCGCCAGCGGCAAGGTCACGGGCGAGGAGGAGCGCTACTCCCACACCGACCTGGTCGACTTCAAGGCGAACGTCGAGGGTGCCCAGGAGGCCTTCGAGGTCCTGAAGCCGATCGTCTCGAAGTCCGACCCGGAGCTCACCAAGCAGCTGGAGACCCAGTTCGGGGCGATGTCGGTCCTGCTCGACAAGTACCGCGCCGACAAGGCGAGCTACGACTTCACCTCCTACGACAAGGTCGGCGACGCGGAGCGCAAGGAGCTCTCGGACGCCGTCTCCGCCCTCGGTGAGCCGCTGTCCAAGCTCGCCGCCGCGGTCACGAAGTAAGTCACGGCAGAGTCGAAGGAGGCGGGAGACCACCATGAGCGAGTCCGAGTCGGCGGCGCAGCAGCAGCCGGAACAGCAGGAGGCCGGCGAGTCCACGGCCGCGGCCACGCCCTCGCGGCGCGCGGTCCTGGGCTGGGGCGGGGCCGGGCTCGCGCTCGGCGCGGCGGCGGCCGGCGGTGCGGCGGCCGCGTTCGGCGGCGGTTCGGACATGGTCTCGGCGGCCGCGGCCGGTGCGGCCGTGCCGTTCCACGGTGATCACCAGGCCGGTATCGCGAGCGCCGTGCAGGACCGTCTGCACTTCGCGGCCTTCGACGTGAAGACGAAGAGCCGTGACGAGCTGATCAAGCTCCTGAAGGACTGGACCGAGGCGGCCCGCCGCATGACGGCCGGCCTCCCGGTCGGCGAGGGCGGCTTCGGCGGTCTCCCGGAGGCCCCGCCGGACGACACCGGCGAGGCCCTGGGCCTGAAGGCCTCCCGCCTCACCCTGACCATCGGCTTCGGACCGGGCCTGTTCGCCAAGGACCGGTTCGGGCTGGAGGGCAAGCGCCCCGACGCTCTGATCGACCTGGAGCTGTTCCCCGGCGACAACCTCGACCCGGCCCGCTCCGGCGGCGACATCTGCGTCCAGGCCTGCGCCGACGACCCGCAGGTCGCCGTGCACGCGATCCGCCAGCTGGCCCGCATCGGCTTCGGCAAGGTCGCGGTGCGCTGGTCGCAGCTCGGCTTCGGCAAGACCTCGTCGACCACGCCGGACGCGCAGACCCCGCGCAACATGATGGGCTTCAAGGACGGCACCCGGAACATCTCGGGCACCGACGACGCGGCCCTCGCCAAGCACGTGTGGGTCGGCTCCGGCGACGGCAGCGACTGGATGACCGGCGGCTCGTACCTGGTCTCCCGGCGCATCCGGATGCACATCGAGACGTGGGACCGCACCCCCCTGCAGGAGCAGGAGGACATCTTCGGCCGCGACAAGGGCGAGGGCGCCCCGGTCGGCAAGTCGAAGGAGCGCGACGAGCCGTTCCTGAAGGCGATGAAGCCCGACTCGCACGTCCGCCTCGCGCACCCCGACAGCAACGACGGCGCGACCATCCTGCGCCGCGGCTACTCCTTCACCGACGGCACGGACGGGCTGGGTCGCCTCGACGCGGGCCTGTTCTTCATCGCCTACCAGCGGGACGTCCGCAAGGGCTTCGTCCCGCTCCAGCGCCGGCTGTCGAAGAACGACGCACTGAACGAGTACATCCAGCACGTGAGCTCGGCGATCTTCGCCGTCCCGCCGGGCGTCCGCGACAAGGACGACTGGTGGGGCCGGACGCTGTTCGCGTAGTCCCCGTCGTCGTACCGCCCGTAGGGCCCGGAGATCCCGGAGAGGAACCACCGCCGTGTTCGGCAACTATCTGATCGGCCTGCGCGAGGGGCTGGAGGCCAGCCTGGTCGTCTGCATCCTCGTCGCGTACCTGGTGAAGACCGAGCGCCGGGACGCCCTGCGTCCCGTGTGGCTCGGCATCGGGATCGCCTGCGCGCTCTCGCTCACCTTCGGCGCGATGCTCGAATTCGGCACCCAGGAGCTGACCTTCGAGGCGCAGGAGCTGCTCGGCGGCAGCCTCTCCATCATCTCGGTGGGCCTGGTGACGTGGATGGTCTTCTGGATGAAGCGCACCGCGCGGCACCTGAAGGCCGAGCTGCACGGCAAGCTGGACACGGCGCTCGCCATGGGCACCGGCGCGCTCGTCGCCACGGCCTTCCTGGCCGTGGGCCGCGAGGGCCTGGAGACCGCGCTGTTCGTGTGGGCGTCCGTACGCGCGAGCGGCGAGGGCTCCTCGGCCCCGCTGATCGGGGTGCTCCTCGGCATCGCGACGGCGATCGTGCTGGGCTGGCTCTTCTACCGGGGCGCCCTGAAGATCAACCTGGCGAAGTTCTTCAAGTGGACCGGCGCCATGCTCGTGGTCGTGGCCGCGGGCGTGCTCGCGTACGGGGTCCACGACCTCCAGGAGGCCCGCTTCCTGGGCGGTCTGGGCGACAAGGCCTTCGACATCAGCGCCACCGTCCCGCCGGACAGCTGGTACGGGACCCTGCTCAAGGGCGTCTTCAACTTCCAGCCGGACCCCACGGTCATCCAGCTGTCGGTGTGGGCGCTGTACCTGGTGCCGGTGCTGGCGCTGTTCTTCTACGACTCGAAGCGCCCGGCCGCCCCGAAGCCGCAGCCCGCGGCCGCGGGGGCCGAGCAGCAGGCCGGCTGACGGGCCGGAACGACCGAACGGGCCGTGGAGGCCGCCGCAATGGCGGCCTCCACGGCCCGTTCGCGTGCCACCGTCACCACAACCGGTCGATCAGCCCCGGGTACAGCGGGACCCGGGCCCCGGTGAAGGCCGCCCGGTCACGCTCCCGGGCGTCCGTGAAGAAGGCGGCCAGGACCTCCTTGTCGAAGCCCGGTCCGTCGGTGCCGAGCGGCTCCTGCGGGGTGCCGCCGACCAGCACGGTGCCGGGGCAGCCCCTCGAATCCGGCCGCCTCGTAGAAGGGGACCAGCGGGCGGTCGCAGCTGAACAGCGCCAGGTCCACGGCCGGGTCCGCCGCCAGTGCGGCGCGGGCCGCCCGGACCAGCCGGCCGCCGTGTCCCTTGCCGCGCAGGGCCGCCCGCGTCACGACCGCGCTGAGCCCGGCCGCGCGGTACGTCCGCCCCGCGAGCGGGACCTCCTTGAACAGCAGCGCCAGCGAGGCGAGGACGGTGCCGTCGGCGTGCACCAGCAGCAGGGCGCGCGGCGCGAGCAGCGGGTCGTGCCCGGGTGTGGACCCCGGCCAGGCCGCCTCCTCCAGGTCCGCGACCTGCCGCGCCAGCGCCCCGGGAACGTCCGCCTCCGCGAACCGGATCACCTTCACGCCCGCGCCCTCCTCGGTGCTCCGCCCGCGATCCGCGGGCCGGGGGTCGGGGGCGGAGCCGCCGCAGTGGCGCCACACCCGTTCACGCGATCCGCGCGCCCTCGCCGGCGACCCTCACCCGGGGGTCGCCCGCGCGCAGTTCCACCGTGAGCACTCCGGGACGGCCCATGTCCTCTCCCTGGTGCAGGGTGAGGACGGCCTCCTCGGGGACCAGCCCGAGCTCGCGCGCGTACGCCCCGAAGGCGGCCGCGGCGGCGCCCGTGGCCGGGTCCTCGACGACTCCGCCGACCGGGAAGGGGTTCCGTACGTGGAACTCCGCCGGGCCCGCGCGGTGCACCAACTGGACGGTGACGAGGTCGAGGCGCCGCATCAGGGCCTCCAGCCGGGCGAAGTCGTAGTCGAGGTCCGCGAGCCGGGCCCGGGTGGCCGCACCGAGCACGAGGTGGCGCGCACCCGCGTAGGCGATCCGGGCAGGGAACGCCGGATCCAGGTCCGCCGCGGGCCAGCCCAGGGCGGCCAGCGCCTCCCCCAGGTCCTCGGCACCGATCTCTTCCACCCGGGGTTCGACGCTGGTCAGCGTGGCCCGCAGCCCTCCGCCGGGTGACTCGGTCACGGACACCGGGACCGTGCCCGCCCGGGTGGCGAAGACCAGCTCACCCGGGCCGATCCGCTCCCCGAGCGCCACGGCGGTGGCCACCGTGGCGTGCCCGCAGAACGGCACCTCCGTCTTCGGGCTGAAGTAGCGCACGGAGAAGGCACGGCCCGGTTCACCGCCGAGCCCCTCGGGCGGGTCGGTCAGGAAGGCCGTCTCGCTGTAGCCCAGCTCGGCGGCGATCTCCAGCATCGCGCCCTCGTCGAGCGCGGCGGCGTCGAGGACGACTCCGGCGGGGTTGCCGCCTTCCGGGTCCCGGGAGAAGGCGGTGTAACGCAGAACTTCGGTGTCCGTCATCCGGCCATGATCAACCGCGATCCGGCGGCCGCGCAACGGGGTTGCTCAGCCCCGCCCGATGTACGGCATCGTCGTCGCCATCACCGTCGCGAACTGGACGTTCGCCTCCAGCGGCAGCTCCGCCATGTGCAGGACGGTGCGCGCCACGTCGGCGGCGTCCATCACCGGCTCGACGGCCAGCTGCCCGTTCGCCTGGAGGATGCCGGTCTGCATCCGCTCGGTCATCTCGGTCGCCGCGTTGCCGATGTCGATCTGGCCGCAGGCGATGCGGTACGGGCGCCCGTCCAGCGACAGGGCCTTCGTCAGGCCGGTCATCGCGTGCTTGGTCGCGGTGTAGGCGATGGAGTGGGGGCGCGGCACGTGTGCGGAGATGGAGCCGTTGTTGATGATCCGGCCGCCCTGGGGGTCCTGTTCCTTCATCTGGCGGAAGGCGGCCTGCGCGCACAGGAAGGATCCGGTCAGGTTGACATCGACGACCGAGCGCCACGCGTCGTAGGAGATGTCCTCCAGCGGGACACCGCCGGGGCCGAAGGTTCCGGCGTTGTTGAAGAGCAGGTCGAGGCGCCCGTACCGGCCCCGCACCGACTCGAACAGAGCATTCACCGCATCCGGGTCGCTCACGTCGGTCGGCACGCACATCACGTCGGCGTCCTCGCCCGCCGCCTTCGCGGTCTCCTCCAGCGGCTCGATCCGGCGGCCCGCCACGGCCACGGCCCAGCCGGCGGCGGCCAGGGTCAGGGCCACGGAACGGCCGATTCCGGAGCCGGCGCCGGTCACCACTGCGATCTTCTTGGCACTTGCGTTCATGGGGCCGCAGGTTACGTCACACCGGGCTCCGGCCCCGGGACGTTCCGATAGCTGAGAGCATGGGTCGGTCAGGGGTGCGAAAAACAGACAAGAGGACTGGAGTTCCCGTATGTCGGAGAGAGGCCCCTCGACGGCCCCCTCGGGCGCCGCGTCGCCCGAATCGCCCTCCGTCCCCCTGACGACGGCACGCCGCACCGGCTTGCTGGTCACCTTCATACTCGGCGGGCTCACCGCCCTCCCGCCGCTGTCCATGGACATGTACCTCCCGGCTCTGCCGGAGGTCACCACCGCCCTGCGCAGCCCCGCCGCGACCATCCAACTCACCCTGACCGCCTGCCTCGCCGGCATGGCCCTGGGACAGCTCGTCATCGGCCCGATGAGCGACAAGTGGGGCCGCCGCCGCCCGCTGCTCACCGGCATGGTCGTCTACGTCCTCGCCACCGCCATCTGCGCACTCGCGCCCTCCGCCGAACTCCTGATCGCCTTCAGGCTGCTCCAGGGACTGGCCGGCGCGGCCGCGATCGTCATCGCCCGGGCCGTCGTGCGCGACCTGTACGACGGCGTCGAGATGGCCCGCTTCTTCTCCACCCTGATGCTCATATCCGGCGTGGCCCCGATCGTCGCCCCGCTCATCGGCGGCCAGGTGCTGCGCTTCTCGGACTGGCGCGGGGTGTTCGTCGTCCTCACCGCCATCGGTATCGCGCTCACCCTGACGGTGTGGCGCAGCCTGGGCGAAACCCTCCCCGCCGAACGCCGGCAGACCGGCGGCGTCGGCGCCGCCCTGCGCACCATGCGGGGCCTCCTGGCCGACCGCGTCTTCACCGGCTACACGCTGACCGGCGGCTTCGCCTTCGCCGTCCTCTTCTCGTACATCTCCGCGTCCCCCTTCGTGGTGCAGGAGATCTACGGGGCCTCCCCCCAGGCCTTCAGCCTCCTCTTCGGCATCAACTCCGTCGGGCTGATCGCCGTCGGCCAGATCAACGGCAAGCTGCTGGTGGGCCGGGTCAGCCTGGACAAGGTGCTGAGCGTCGGCCTCGCCATCGTCACCGCGGCGGCCGTCTCCCTCCTCCTGATGTCGACGGGCGTCTTCGGCACCGTGGGCCTCACCCCGATCGCGGTCGCCCTCTTCGTACTGATGTCGGCGATGGGCGTGCTCCTGCCGAACACCAACGCCCAGGCCCTCATGCGCACTCCGCACGCGGCGGGCTCGGCCTCTGCGCTGATCGGCACCTGCTCCTTCCTCGTTGGCGCGATCGCCTCGCCCCTGGTCGGCATCGCGGGCGAGGACACGGCCGTCCCGATGGCCGTGGTCCAGCTGACGTGCGTCCTCCTGGCGACGACCTGCTTCCTCGCCCTCTGCCGCCCCTGGCGGCCCCGCCCCTGACCCCACGGGGCGGCCCGGACTGCGCGGCCCCCGCAGTGCCCAGCGGGCCGGCCCACGCCCGTACCCCCGCGCCGGCGGGGTCGCCGAACGCCGCTGCTCGGCGAGGCGGGCCCACGCCCATACCGCCGCGCCGTCGGGGTCGGGTGTGCGGTGGGGCGCCCCCGCAGGGCGTCGAACGCACCACGTCATACGTGTCCGCTGCCCCTGCCCGTTCGACGCC
>NZ_JBIAUK010000053.1:0-21310 GCF_042892775.1 Streptomyces sp. NPDC001717
ATGACCTGTGGAAATACTCCAGGGTCAGACAGATGGAGAACGGCCCCCACAACAGCGTACAACGCCCCGGCTGTTCAAGGCCGCACCCCACCCACCACCAAAACACACTCACCTGACAGACCGTCAGAAGAGATAGAGAAATTCGATGCGTCGCTATACGAAATGGAAATGCGGGCTTTAATTGCTCCGATAGGAGGTTCCTAGGGGTACCTCAATAAACGTTCTCGTGGGTGGGAATTTGATGTGCAAATCAGGCACAGGCCGCCATGAACAATGAGGCTATGGACTGACATGCGGGCCCAGATCGGCGTGCCCTGGAGACTGGGCGGCATGAATCGAGCGCCGCCGTTGGGCACTGGTCCCCGCCCCGCCACCGACTCCTTCGGCCCTTCCGTCCCCCGAGCTGGCCCCGTCGGCCCCGGTCTCCGAGACCGACGGCGCCGCAGCACGGTCAGTGGCCGGCTCCTGAGGTGCCGTCACCAGCCGTGCACAGACCCCTTGACCTGCTTGCAGAACCCCTTGGGAACGCAGTGAAAGCGGGTGGACCACACGAAAGGATCGGGCCGTGACAGATTTCCTGACAGAGCACGCCACGACCCTGCTCGCCCTCCTCACCTTGGTGAGTGCCTTCGGAGGCGCCGTGTTGGGCGCGAAAATCCAGGCCAACGGTGGTCGGGCGCAGGCTCTCGCCGCCCAGAAGGCAGCCGAGACCGCAGCCGCCGCCGCACTCCAGGCGGTGCGCGAACAAACCGACCGTGCGGCTGCCGCCTCTCATGCCGCCGCGGTACGCGATGAGCGGATGGGGGCGATAGCCGACCTGCTCCGCACGGTCCGCGAGTTCACCCGCACTCTGGACCAGCTGTATTCCGAACCGGACGAAGCCAGCGTCGACGCCGCCTACGGTCATTTCTTTCAGGCTCGGAGCGCTGTCGAGCTCCTAGCGCCGACCGCGCTCACCGCCACGTTCACTCGTGTCTTGGTTACCGCTGAGAACCTCGCCGCCCTGGCCCGAAAACGCGCTGAAGCCAAGCGGGCCAGTGAGCGTCTGTCGCGCCTCTCCTACCAGTTTGAGGGGCAAGCAGAAGAAGCAAGGCTGGCGTTGGAGCTACTGGCTGCCCTGCGCACCGCAGCTGTAGCTGGCGAAGATGAGGCGGGCCCGTTCCGGCTAGCTCACGGGGCCCTCTGCCTAGTCTCCGGGCTCACGTCGGCAGAGCAGCTTGCTCTGGTCTTTGACCACAAGCGGCCAGCACTGGAGCCAGTACTTGCTCAGCACAGGGAGGAACACAGCGAGGCTATGGCGGCCTTCATCACGCAAGCCCGCATCGTCCTGGGCGTCGTCAACTAGTGCCTGGCCGGCCCTCGCCAATTCTGACCGAAACGGAAGTTAGCCCCGCAACCCTGCTCAATCTGCGGCGGCACGATCCGGGTCCGCAGAGGGGCGGCCCGCCCCGCACGTGTGGGTGCAGGGGTAGCCCTCTCCTGCCCCTGCACAGGCGTCCGTTGGCAGGATGCTCTCGAAGGGGGTGTCCATGATCAAAAAGCCGGGTTTACCCAGAAAACCTCCGGAGGAGGTTGCTGCGGAGGTTCGGGTATTCCTGACTCGCGTCCACCGGCGTCGGAAGCGCTTCCGAGCGGCCGACGAGAAACACTTGCATGAGGTTCGGAAGCGCGTCGTCGAAGCCGTCTCGGCCGGCATCAGCCCCGAGGAGGTCGCCAAGACCTCCGGCTACACGCTGAAGGCGGTCTCGAAGTGGACGGCCAGGTACCGGTCCACGGTGCAGAAGGTCGAGATCGAAACGGCCAGGGAGAGGCTGGGCACCATCCAGGCGCGGCGGACTCGTATGGCCGCGGAGGAACTGATGATCTCGGCCAAAGCCCGATCCGTGATCCGGAAGGCCATGGGGGTGGGGATCCCTGCCACCGAGTTCGCCGAGCTCACCGACTACGAGATATCTACTGTTGAGCGCTGGTTCGCATCGACTCGTCGTGTTTTGTTGCAAGCCGTTCGGCGCTGGGAGATCGCATCGGTCAGGCGGGGCAAGGCGAACCGGCCACCGCAGGAGCTGTCTCCCGTCGAGTACGACCAGTGGCTTGTGCAGGACGACCAACGGCGCAAGGCCATGTTGCGGAAGTACGGGCTCAAGTCGAGACGCCGGCACTTTTCGCGCAGTGGGCCACATCAGAGGCGACATCGGCGGCGCGGGAGGTGAGGTGGGTCACACACGCGCCTACGCGTGCGCGGGCGGGCGCACGCGTAGCGTCCCCACCTTTTACTACCGAGAGGTAACTGCCCTGTTCAGCGCCACGCCTGACGGTGCGTCTGGGGTTAATGTCGCTCTCACTCCCCAAGCGGGAGCACGCATCGGCAGGCCGCACAACTGCGGGCGCCGTCCATCCGCCAAAGGGCCTCACCAGCGAGGCGAGCGCCTCGGCGGGGCTGCGGAGTAGCAATCCTCGGATCAACCCGGCCCGAGGAACAAGTCGGGGCCTGCCCGTTGGAATCTTCCCGGATCGTGGCGAGCAGGCCCCCCAGACCCCAGGGGGTCCGTCCATGACGGTACACAGCGAACAGCGGCCTGGCCCGGTCGAGAGCCGTGGAATCGAACACATGAACAGTGAGATCGCCCGCCCGCGGCGCCAGGACGCCAAGGCGAAGGTGCTCTTCGTGCTCCTGGCGCTGATGACGGGCGTCGCTGGCGCCCTCGCCGCGTACATCGCGGCCACCCACGCGGGCAACGAGGCGGAGCCCATCGTCTGGGCGGCCGCGACGTTCATCAGCACGACGACCCTCATCGTCCTGCTGGGCGAGAAGGCGGGCCTCATCGAGTAGCGCGCGGGCCCCGACTCCCAGACTCGGATCCCCAGTAGGGCGACCCCCTGCGTGGCGATCTGACGGCCGAACAGGCCCCGCTCCGCCCCGAACCATCCCGGCGGAGCGAAAAGCGGCGAGAGCGGCGCACAGCACCCCCGCCGGGCCTCTCCGTCCTATGGGCCACACTCAGAGGTTCACGTCGATGTAGTCGATATCGGTGAACTCCACCAGGAGGCCCTGGGCGCGGCCGCCGCTGTCCTGGAAGTACACGTCCTGCAGGCCCTGGGCCGCGATCCGCTGCAGGTCGCTCTCGGGGGCCCCGGCGTCCTGGGCGGCGAACAGCCGGCCCGCATACTGCGGCGGCAGGTACTGCGTGATCCGCCGCATCCGGGCGTCGTCCGTGGTGCCGGGGGCGGCGGTGAACCCGAACCGGGCGCGCGTCTCGATGACCAGCCCCGTCTGGGTCGCGGCCTTGTCCCGGGCGCGCTTGCGCACCATGGGCTGCCATCGGCGCCGGACCTCGGCCTCCATCCGGGCCGCGAGGTCCGGCTTCGGCTTCTTGATCTGGTCTTTCACGTACCGCTCCACCGTGCGCTGCGAGACACCCAGCAGCCCGGCCACGGCCTTGGTGGAGCCCTTGTGTTGCTTGACCAGGTAACGCATCTGCGCGCCCGCGCTGCGCGGAATGGGACGGGTGAACGCGGCTTGGCCGGCTCGGTCGAGGCTGTCGCCGACTATGCCCATGAGGTGCCCTTCGCGGGAGGTGGGTCTGGGTGTGGTCGCCGGGGCGACCACACCCAGACCACGGGGTCAGCCGGCGGCAAGCGCCGGACGCTGGTGGTGGGTGCACGCCACCGGGGAGGGCGCGGGAAGCAGCACGACGAGGATGCCGAGCCACATCGAGACCGTGTCGACGTACTGCGGGTCGATGGTCCAGAGGACGCTCAGCAGCAGGATGATCAACACGGCACGGGGCAGCCGCTGACGGGGGGAAAGCGGGTGGACGGGGCCCTTGTTTACAGTGGACATTGCAACCAGCAATCTGCCGGTGAAACCGGCATTCGGGACCGCATCGCCCTCCAAGGTTGGCGCCGAGGGGCGATGCGGTCTGTTTGTCCTCCGGGTCTACTGCTCGGAGGGGGTCTCTTGGGCGGGCGTGTCGAGCCCGATGGGGACGAACGGGTCCTGGAACTGGTAGAGCGGACGCGAGCCCCTGCCGGACCTGGTGTGGAGCGTGTCGAACCACTCCAGCCCTGACTGCTCCAGGACGTGGTGCTCGATGAGTTCGTTGATGCCCTTGGCCACGGTCTGGGGGTTGATGCCGTACCAGTCCTGGATCCGTGCGTGCACGAGGGAGAACTCGGTCTTCCTCAGGCTCAGGGCGATCAGGAGCATCGCCTTGCCGGGAAGGCTCAGCTTGGTGTTGAAGCCCTTCTCCCAGTACTCGAACGGCAGCTGGAAGTAGGGGCTGTCGCCCGGCTGCTTGTAGGGCCTGCCCGTCCCGTCCTCGAGGAGCTTGGTCACCTTCGTCTTGCGGCCCTCGCCCCGCGAGGTCGAGACGAGCTGGAGGTCCTTCAACGCCTTCCAGGCCCTGGAGACGGCCGCTCCGCCGGTGTTCTCGTCGAAGAGCCCCACGGAGCGCGCCCAGGTCGTCGACCAGTCGGTCGCCGAGTAGTCCCCGGCCCCCGTCACCGCCGCCAGCAGCAGGTAGATGTCCAGCGGCCGTTCCTGCTTCTTGCTCACCAGCGTCCGCAGCGGCCCAGGGGTCTTCCGGCCGCTGGCCGAGGCGGCCGAGGCGGCCTGCTGAAGGAAGGACCGCCGGATCGGAACGGTGCGGTTCGTCCGCTTGGACCGCTCCAAGATCAGCGCGATCGTCCTCTCCTGGCTCAAGCCGTCCTGCTCGTCCATCACCGGGGCTTCGTCGCCTGTCCCCGTTTCCTGTGCCGTCGTCAGCTCCATGTGCAAGAGCATGACACACCATCACCCCATGCCCGCAACTTGATTTGCGCGGGCCGATCTGCCTGGTTTGATGGTTCACAGGGCGCCATAAATGAACCAGTTGAGATGACATATATGAACCCATGTAGGACGCACAATCAAGATGGACAAGATAGGCGGGTTGCGGGGTGCCCTGAGGCGAAGCCTGGGCATGCGACGGCGATCGGTACCGGGGTGTGGGCTCTTGATTTTTTTCGCGCCCCCACGGGTCTGCAGCCGCTTGCACGGTGGCCAGAGAGGATGTGCACATGAGCACCCGCCCGATGCTGACCCAGCGGGAGGCCGCCGCCGCGTGCGGCGTCAGCCGCACCACGATCCGCCGCCGCCGTGAAGCCGGTGACCTGCCCGGCGCCTTCGAGGACCCCAAGCGCGGCTGGATGATCCCGGTGGCCGATCTGCTGGCCGCCGGGTTCCGGCTCAACGCCCCCGCCCCGGCGGACCAGGCCGCCGAGGCCCCGGCCGGCGCCGCCGCTACGGCCAGCGGCGAGAACCAGGACGCTGCCGTGCTCCGCACGGAACTCGAGCGCGTCCGCGCCGAGCACGCACTCGCGCTGGCCCGCGCCGAGTACGGGCAGAAGCTGGCCGAGGCCGAGGCCGAGCACCTGCGCGTGCAGCTCGCGGAGCGAGGCGAGCGCATCGCGGACTTGCAGCGGGCCGTGGCGGCCCTGACCCCGGCGCCGGAGCGAGCCGCGCTCACCCCCCGGCCGGACGGGCCGGCCGTGCCCGGCCAGGCACAGGCCGAACCGGTGCCGCAGGAGTCCGGGCCGCGCAGGCGGTGGTGGGGCGGGCGGTCCTGACCCGATAGACGACGGCGGGCGGCACCCGAACCCGGGTGCCGCCCGCCGTCATGTGCCTGGTCAGGCCCGGGCGTCCAGCATGGTCTCCAGCTCGGTCGGCTGGTAGCCGCCGTCCAGCAGGACCACGGCCGCCTTGCGGATGTCGCCTGCGGCGGTCTGCTTCACGTTCAGCACGTCCATGATCATGGTGAGCGGGATGGCCTCCGGGTCGCCTCCGGCGGCCAGGATCATCCGGGCCACCTGGCGCTCGGAGCGCTCACGCGGGGTCAGACGGGCGTAGTCCTCGGCCTGCTGGGCGCGTGCCTCGACCATGGCCGTCTCGTACCGGGCGGTCTGGGCCGCCCAGGCCGCCTCGGCGGCCGCCTGCTCCGCCGCCGCCTGGTCGGCCTTGGCCCGCTCCTCGGCCTCCGCGTGACGCACGGCCGCCGCCCGCTGCCGCACCGCTTCGGCCGCCGCCTTCTCCTTCTCCGCGCGCTGCCGCTCCGCCTCCGCCTCGGCCCGCTCCGCCGCCGCGAAGTCCTCGGCGGCCTTGCGGCGGGCGGCCGCCGCCTCCGCTGACTCCAGCGCCTCGGCCTCCGCCAAGGCCTGGCGCTCCGCCGCCGTACGGCGGTGCTCCGCCGCCGCCTTGGCCGCCTGCGCCGCCGACTCCGCGGCCGCCTTCGCGGCCTCCGCCTGCGCGGCCGCTGTCCCGGTCCGGGCCGCCTGCTCGTGCGTGGCGACCTCGATGTCGGAGGCGTCCTCCAAGGCGCGCAGCTTGTCTTCCTTGGCCTGCCGGCGCTGGCGCTCCGCCTCCGCGCGCTCGCGCTCCGCCTCGGCGCGGAACCGTTCCGCCGCCTCCGCCCGCCACTTCGCCGGGAGGGCAAGGGCCTCTTCCACGGTGTAGCCGCGGGGCGCCATCGTCATCGGCAGCAGCTGCACCTCGGTCGCCTTCGACAGGTCCCCCTTCAGCTCCTGGGTGAGCCACACGCGGTAGCCCTCCAGTGCCTGCTCCCGCTCCACCATCTCCGGGTAGCTGCGCACCACGGCGAGCCGCATGCGCCGGTACAGGCGGCCCGTACGGACCGGGGCCAGCACCCAGCGGTGCAGCGGGATCCGGTCGCTGGCTGTGCCGTCTTCCAGCGCCGCGGCGTGCACGATCAGGCGCCGGGCGCCCTCCACGCCGACGACGAAGAGGATCGGCATCAGCGCGTGCCACAGCACCCGTACCGGGCCGGCCACCGCCGCACCGTCGGCGGCCGCCTTCACGATGGTGCCCCCGGCCGCGTTGATGACCACGGTGGCTGCGGTCATGGCGTGGGCGCCGAACCTCAGCAGCGGCCAGGGGATGCGGCGGCCCGTCAGGTACAGGTCCAGCGCCAGGAACCCGATGATCGCGCCGTCGATGCCGATGGGGATCCACGGGGCCAGCCACGTGGCGAACCCGGCTGCCTCGGCCATCGCGGCCAGGGTGCTGTATGAGGCGGCGAACCCGATGATCGTGACCGGGATCATGCCGATCAGAGCGGCCGCCGCGAGCAACCGCGCGACCCGGCGAGGCACTGCGGCCCCGGCCTGGGGGGTGGCCACCCTGGCCGGGTCCGCCTGGCCGGTGGCCGGGGCCACGGCCACCGGGTGGCCGACCGGCCCCGGCCACCCCAGGCCGCCCTGGCGCGGCGGGGGCGGAGCGCCCTCCGGTCCGCCCGGAGCGCCCGGCCGTGTGGCCGGAGTGGCCCCGGCCGTGGCCGGAGCGGCCGGGGCCACGGCCTCCTCCTGGCCTACGTGGTGGCCGTCCGTCAGCGTCTCGTTCATCCCGGCATCCTCCCCCCTCGGACGCGGAGCCGGAGCACCGCCCCGCCCAACCGGAGCGGCACCCGGTCCGACCGGAGCGAGCGGCACCGGCGGCCGGGTCAGGTCGTGCAGCGTCTGGGGCGTCGTCACAGGAACCTCCAAAGCGAAAACTTGGGGGCGGGCCGGGAGGTCGTCTCCCGGCCCGCCGGATCGGTCCGGCCGCAGTGGCTCGCCCCCTTCGGGGGGTGCACTTCCGAGGCCGACAAGGGAGGCCGGGTCAGCGGCCGGACAGGTGCGCGGCGATCTGCGCGTTCAGCGCGGCGGCCGCCTCCGAGGCGTTCCGTATGGCCGCCGCCGCGGCCTCCGCGGCCGCCGCCTCCTGGCGCTGCCGCTCCAGCGCGGCCTGGTACTCGGCGCTCTGCACGTCGCTCACCGCGCACCCCCGGCGAGGGCGGCGATCAGGCGGGCGGTCCAGGTCCCGCACACCGCGCACCGGTAGGTGCCCCGGGTGGCCCGGTCCTGCCGCATGCGCCGGCCGTGGCAGCGCGGCGCCGTCGCCCGGCTCACCGCCGACCCCACAGACGGCCGCCGCCGCTGCTGTCCTTGTCCTGGCCCGGCTCCGGCTTGGACTCCGCCTTGAACCAGCCGCCGCGCGAAGCGCTGTACTCGGTGGCGTGGCGCTCGCGGTCGGTGTCGGTCTGGCCCTGGGCCAGCTCGCTCTGGGAGATCGTCTTGCGCAATGCCATGATGTGGCTCCGTCTCTCGTGAGGGATGGAACCGGGCGCCCCTTCGTCTTCCGCCAAGTTGATCGGGGGGCGCTCCGGCATGTCCGGACCCCTCTCGGGTCCGGCGTCTTTGGGTGTCAGGGACGGCCGTCAGGGGCCCTGTTAGGGCCCGTTAGGCCGCCGATAGAACCGCAGGTCACACGGCCGATAGGCCGGTCTAACGGGCTTCCTGGGCCCGGCCCGGGAAGAGAGCCGGGGAAGGGGCCGAATCGGGGTCCAGCAGACCCCCCGGGATAAGCCGCAAGGCGGCCGGTGCGGGGGTGCCAGCGGGGGCCGGGACGGAGGCCTCGGCGGGCCTCTCCCCGACCGCCTGAACGGGCACCCGGGCGGGGGCCGCAGCGGCCGCCACGGCGGTCTCCCCCGGGGCCGTGACGGGGGCCTGGGCGCGGGCCCGCAGCAGGGCCGCCGGGGACATCCCCAAGGCCGCCGTCGCGGTATCGATCCGCAGCCCCACGCGGGTCACCGGCTTACCGCCGATCCGCATCCCGACCTTGTCGGCGGTAGGCAGGCCGCAGCCCTCCACCCAAGTCCGCAGCTCCCCCTGCCCCGTCCCCTCCGGAAGCAGCCCGGCCGCGACCGCGGAGGCCAGCACCACGTCCAGGTGCACCCCCGCCCGCCCTTTGACCTCCGCCTCGGCCAGCGCACCCACCACGTGCAGCAGCAGCGCCGTACCCCGGTCCGGTGCCGGTTCCGTGGCCTCGGCGTCCTCCGCCTGCTCCGCGGCGTCCGGCTCCTGGTCGTCGTCCTCGTCCGGGGGCGGGGCGGGCGCGAGCATCCAGGCCGCCACCGCCCACCCCAGGCCACCGGCCGTGGCCAGCACGCCCTGGTACGGGCCGAGCTGCTGCACGTACGGCCACAGCAGGGTTCCGGCGGTGCCAGCCGCGCCGGAGACGAGCAGCCCGCCGAACGCGGCCAGCCCCAGGGATTCGGGCACCGGACGGCGGACCGGCTTCACCGGAGGCGCCGTCACCTCGGCGCCGTCCCCCGGCTCCTGGTCCTCGTCGAGGTCGTCGTCCTGGTCGGCCTTGGCCCGGCGGGCCTTGGCCTTGGCCGCTTTCGACTTCGCGGCCTTGTCGGCCTTGGCCTGGGCGGCCGCGGTGGCCTCGGTGTCCACGCTGGCCGCGTTCCAGGCCCACCCGAGCACCCGCCCGCCGCACCGGCAGACCATCCCCGCGAGCACGACCGACCCGGACACGAGCGCGGTGAACGCGCTCCCCGGCCGGACGATCTCTTTGACCTGCGCCCCGGTGCTCACAGCGCGCCCACGATGTTCGCGAGTTTGAGCACCAGGCCGACGCCGATGCTCCAGATACCGCCGGCCTGTCCGTAGATGACCCCGGCCGAGATGCCCAGCAGCGCGGGCCACAAGGTGCGCTTCCACTTCGGGACGAACGTCAGGATGCTCAACGCCAGGGCGACTCCGCCGAGGCCGATGTTCCCCAGGCCGGAGCCCTGGATCACGGACGTGGGCACCTCCGAGATGCCCTTGACCACGTCGCCCCACAGCTCGCCGGCCGCCACGGCCAGCGTGCCGAACGCGATGCCCCACGACCCGGCCTTGTCCCTGTCCAGCTTCATGCGGTCCGAGCCGCGCACGCCGAGGAACAGCAGCAGGCCGCTCGCCAGGGCGAGGCCGGAGAGACCGACCGACCCGAACACGGGCCCCGCGGCCAGCACCACGTCCGTGGCGATGATCTGAGTCGAGGTCACAGCAGCGCTCCCGGAGCGTAGAGGAGAGAGGAGAGAACGACGGTGGCGAGCGGGATCCGGGCGGCCCACCGCAGCGGCGCCGTCCAACCGGCGGAGTGCCGCTCCAGGTAGAGCCAGCAGACGGAGCCGACCGCCCCGGCCACGGCGAGCGGCGCCAGCAGCGCCGACCACGGGGCCGACCACGACATGAACTCCGTGACGAGATGGCCGGTCCCCTGGCCCCAGAACGCGGCGCCGAGCGCCCCGGCTGGACGGGCCGCGAGACCCGCGAGCCCGGGAAGCCCCCTCAGGACCCCGCCGGCCTTCCACCCCGCGTACGCGGCGGTGCACGTGAGCGTGAACGTGGCCACCGGCACCAGCGACAGGTTGATGTCCGCCATGACCGTCGCGCCCGCCATCGGGTCACCGGCGACGCCCCAGAGCAGGCAGTGCCCGACCGCAGCGGCGCCGCCGTTGTAGGCCAGCCACCGCCACCGCGACGGCTGCACCGCCACCTGCACCGCAGCCGCGGCCTTGCCGTGCTTCTTCTTGCGCTTCTTCCGCGCCTTCGCGGCGCCGACCGTGGGGGCGCTCACCGTTGTGCCCCGTTTCGCGGCCGCTTGCCGAACACCTTCACGTGCAGCGCCCGCCGGTCCCCCTGCCGCAGCCCCCCGCGCACCCCCAGCACCTTCGACGGAGTGGAGGAGTCATTCAGGTCCTGGGCCAGGCACCAGGCAACAATCGGGCACCGCCCGCAGTACGCCAGCGCCGTCCGCTCCGCCTCCGAGGGCACGGCCGCGCCGGTCGTGGTCTCCCACGGCTCCGGGTAGAACATCCTCGGGTCCGCCCCCACACAGGCCGCACCGCCCGACTGCTCCCGGCGCACCGCCGGAGCGGGCGCCAGGTCCTCGAACTCCCAGAGCCGGTCCAGCCAATCCGTTGGACGCGACGCGACCCAACCCTCCGGCAGCGGGGGCACCCCGCCCACCGCGCTCACAGCTCCACCCCGAGCGCCCGCAGGCCCGCACGCACCCGCAGCTCGTCCCCGCCCAGGCCCAGCGCCTCCGGCGCCTGGCAGGTCTCAACCGGTCCCGCGGTGCAGCGCCGTGACGGTAAGACCGTCCGTGTCACCGCTGCGGGACACAGGCCCCGCCTGGGGCGCCACCAGCGCCTCGCCTCTGCAACCATCACGAAGTCGGCCTCTCTCCACGCATATGGACAGGTCCGGCAGCAACGCAGGCGCTCCAACGGCTGCGTTGCCGCCCGGTTGGCGCTCCAACGCCGACCGGGCGATCTGTGTTTGCGCAGGTCAGACGACGCAAACACAGGACCGGGACACGCTGACTAGCCCCCGCCAGGGGTACCGGGCGGGGCGTCATCGCGCTCCATCACCGTAGACCACTAGCGCTAAGCAGCGCTAGTGGTAGCGCTGCAACTCTCTGTGGTTTAGCCTCAGAGGTGCACCGCTGTACTCGCGGGGAGTACGGCACTAGCCAAAGGAAGGGCCTGGTATGACCGAGACGGCCGGTTACGCGGAGATCGCGGCGTACTACCGCAAGCAGATCCAAGACGGGGCACTCAGGCCAGGCGACACGATGCCGTCGTTGCGGCAGGTCGGCGAACACTTCGGCGTGGCGCAGACGACCGCCAACAGGGCCTTTCGTGTGCTCAAGCAGGAGGGGCTGACCCTCCCGAAGGCCGGCGTCGGAACCATCGTCGCGGGCCCCATCAGTAACAACATCGCGGCCCGAGTACGTCTGCACGAGGCCACTGGTAGCGCCCTTGCTGGCGGGGAGACCTCGCACATCGTGGAGATCGGCACGGTCGGCGCGGATGAAGTGGTAGCGCCACGTCTGGACGTAGCCCACGGCACGCCCGTGCACGTGCGGCGCCGCGTGGTCAGCCGGAACGGCGTACCGGTACACGTCAGCAGCTCGTACTACCCGGCTTACGTGATCGCTGCCACCCCAGAACTGACGGAACTGGTATCCACCGGCGGGTCTCGCGAGCTGGCGGCAGAACGGCTGGGGAGCGCCCAGGACCATGTCTTGGAAGAGGTGACCTCTCGCTACGCCACGGAATCCGAAAAGGCCGCCCTCGGTCTCACTGCCGGGGAGGTAATCGTGACTCAGGTGGTTCGTACGGTTTACCTGGCTGACGGCCGTGTAGTGGAAGTTGCCGTAAAGGTAGCCGGGGGAGCGACCATTCTCCGGTGGGCCACTTCTCTAAATTCTCAGGCTGCTGCGGGAAACACCGAATAAGCCGCTGCAGCAATGCGTGAAAATCTGAATTCATGCGCAGAATTAAACAGTCGCTCGGTCTTGCACGCAGCGGGACAGATATCAGCCCCCGCCGCATTGACCCCAAGAGACCTACGAAGAGACCTACGAAAAATAACTGCTCTGATCCCGATTAGCCGGGGTGCGGGAGCATGGCCCCACAACACAGCGAGCCCCGCCGGGAGGCGGGGCTCGACAGGTCCATCCCAGGGTTCGCGGCCCTGGTCTGGAGAGGCGCGACATCACAGCAAGAGGTTGGAGGTGCGCTCACTGATGAGCGTACGTGGAACGGCAGGCCAGGCACCACATGGCCTCGGTCACGATGGCATGTCCACCCGAGCGGGGGTGGGGCGGTGAAGAAGCGCAGTGGGCGGCCGGCACGGTTCGCGGCGGTCCCGAACGAGACGATCGACGACGCTCCGGGCCTTGATCTGACGGCCTTGGGGCTGTTGGCGGTGCTGATCCGCCACCAGGACGGTTGGGACGTGACACTGGCCGAGATCGCCCGGAAGTACGGGTACGGCCGGGACGGGCTGGCGGCCGCGATGGGGCTGCTCCAGGTGGCCCGGTACGTCGTGAAGATCCGGGTCATGGTCTGGGAGGGCAACCAGTGGTCCACCGAGGTGGTGGTCTACGACACCCCGGCCAGCGACGCGGAGGTGTCGGCGCTGCTGGCGTCGGTCGAGCGTGAGCGGGATGTCCGGCAGGTGCAGCTGATCGAGCCGACCGCGGCCGCGAAGGCCGCGGCCGCGAAGCGCCGGGCGAAGCTCGCGGGGAAGCCCTCGAAGCGGGTCGAGATCACCGTTCCCCGACTCCCGGAATCCCGGGAGTCGGGGCTGACCTGCGAAAACGATTCAATTGACCAGGTCAGCCCCGACTCCCGTGTTCCCCGGGTGTCGGGGAACACGGGAGTCACTAAGAAGACTGTTAGCCAGAAGACAACAGAAGACGATCAAGCGCCTGCGGCGCGAGCCGCTGGTGACGCCCGTAGGGCTAGTGCGGGTAGTAGCGCGCGTGCTAGCGCGGGCGGCTCCGCCGCGTCCTCCGGCGCTGGCGCGCCGAACCGGGGTTCGCGCTCGGGGAAGGCCGGCAAGAGCGCCGGGGTGCGGATGTCCCGTGAGCAGGCCGCCGCGGTGGCCCGGGTCGAGGCTGCCTGGCCCGAGGCCCTGGCCGCGCTGCTGCCGAAGTACCGGCCGGCAGTGCTGAGGGACGCGATCCTGGGCGCGCTGGACGGTGGGCGGACCGCCGAGCAGCTGGCGGCGCGGGTGGAGCGTCGGTGGTGGGCTCACGGCTACCGGGACGCCCTGGCCGAGGGCGGGCCGGGCATCGGCTCCCCGGTCGGGGTCGCGGTGGGCCTGGTGCGCCCGTCCACGGACTGCCCGGACCCGATGTGCGAGGACGGCGTGACCATCGACCGCGACGCGGCGTGCCCGGCGTGCGAGCAGCGGCGTGCGGACCGGAAGGCGGCCAGGCAGCAGGGCCGGGTACCGGGCCCGCGGGAAGCTGGCCCGGCTCCGGTGTGGTGGGAATGCCAGGGCGCCGACGAGGACGGCCGGCCCTGCGAGGCAGCCGGACACGGCCCGCGGCCGGAGGACGGTCTGTGCTGGCAGTGCCACGACCGGGTCGAGGCTGAGGCGATTGAGCGGGCCACGGTGGGCCTGCGGGCTGAGCGGGACGCGGAGTACGCCGCCCAGGCTGAGCGCGCCAGGACGGCTGCGAAGTGGGGC
Organism: Streptomyces sp. NPDC001717; assembly: GCF_042892775.1. Taxonomy (NCBI): domain Bacteria; kingdom Bacillati; phylum Actinomycetota; class Actinomycetes; order Kitasatosporales; family Streptomycetaceae; genus Streptomyces; species Streptomyces sp. NPDC001717. Next base: position 13,855 of record NZ_JBIAUK010000053.1, read on the forward strand.
GCGATGCTGGACGACGCGTACGTCGAGCACGCCGAGTGGGAGGCGGCCGGGGATGCCGAGCGGCGGGCGCGGCGGGAGGCCGAGGCGGAGGAGACTCGGCGGCTGCGCGAGCAGCTGGCTGCTGAGCACCCCGAGTTGGCCGCCTACGCCCAGCAGTCTGTGCCACAGGCCGCCACGGCGCCGGTCTAGCCGCCAGGGGCGGTTACCGGTTACCGGTTACAGCCCTGGGGTTACCGGGTCCGGCCTGGCCTGAGCTGCGCGAATCCGCGTTCTCCGGCCTGTAACCGGTAACCGGTAACCGCCCCTGGGGAGAGTCCTGTAGTGGGTCAGTGGCGCAGGATGCGGGTCAGAAATCTGGCTCGAGCGCCGGGCGGCTGGGCTGTGGCACCCGGACGCGGCCGGGCCTAGCGAGGGCCGGAAGGGCCGCTGTGCGGCCCGCTGAGCGCCTCGGAGGTGATTTCGGCCCCCCAGGTGGGAGCGGTCTCTGAAAGGCGCTCAGCGGGGCGTGTGGGGCTTCGGGTTGATGATCGGCCTCGGGTGACGTCCACTCAGGCCCCGCTCGGCGACCCGGTGGTCGGCACTGCCCGCGGCCGTACCCGCGGCCCGGGCTGACACCTGACACGTCAGAACGGCCGCTGACCTGGCCCGGGGCCCTGGCGCGCAGGCCGGTGGCGTCAGTGTCAGGCGTCAGCCCGTGTCACACGGGCTTGTCACACAGGCCGCCAGGTGGTGTCACACCGGGCGGGTGTCACACGGCTGACCAGGCCCGGGGCCACCGAACCCCCGCCCCTGGCGCAGGCGTCACACATGGGTTCATCACCTGCCGTGGGGCCGATGAACGGTGGGGGCCAGGATGCGCGCCTGCACGCGCGCGTGTTGGGCTCCTCGAGGCGGCTGGTGGGGCCGGGGCTAGGGTCAGGGCCAGCCCGCGCCGATATGGCGTGCGCGGGTGAGGCCCGGTGCCCAGAGCGCTCTGGGAGCAGTACCACCGGGCCGCCCAACACGTGCACGTGTGCACGGGCACCCTCGTGCACACGACGATCGCCCCGGCTGGGGCCGGCCAACGCGTGCCGTGCGTGGCGCGTGCCGCGCACGAGGGGCTGAGGCGGGGGAGTGCCCGCTCTTCAACCGGAGCGGAAAGTCGCGGTAGGCCCGGGAAGGGCCCTGTACGGCCGTGTGAGGGCCGAACGTCGCCCCCAAGGCCGTTGGGCTGCAAAGGCTTGTGAAAGGCCCTCAGGGGCGCTTGTGCTGCTTCCGGCTTTTGTGTTGCCGCGGATACGGCAAAGGCCGACGTACGCACCCCATGGGTACGCTCATCGGCCGCCGCGCGGGTCACGCGCCAACATGACCCGCAATGTCCCTGGTGTTTGCCTAGGTTGGAGCCAGTAGCAGTCAGGGCGCCTGTAAACGCGCATACCTGTCGGATCAGGAAGAGCGCGCGTAACGAGGTTGAGACTACGGCTGCGGGGGCTCAGGTATCACTCACAGTTGCTGGGACAAAAATCGGGCCAATGAATTTTCGGGCGCCTCGGAAGCGCCATCGTCCCAGCTCAGAGGCCCTGCGTGTTCGTTGGCCCGGCGCCAACATTCTGGGACGCCTTCCGGGCCAATTCGCGGCTCTTGGCGAAGAGGGGCTACGGGCTGAGAGGCTTGGTCCGCAGTGCTTCGTTCCGCTGCGCAGGTGACGCCAATCACCTAGCGGAACAGGCCTGGTGGAGCCAGTAGCAGTCGGTCGGCGGCCCTCCTGGGGGCCGTCGACCCATACCCGTGAAGGTGCCTGAATTGAACACGATCGACGGGGCCTCGGCCCCGGCCTCCGGCGTGCGCTTCGGCATGCCGCACGCCCTCGTTATCGCCGCCTACCTGGCGGCCGCCGTGCTCCTCAGCCTCATTGCGCACATGCCCGTGCAGGACATCCTCGTCCTGCTCGGGGGCGCCGGCGCGGTCAGTGTCGCCGTCCTGGTCGCCTCGAACGTCAAGGGTGGCAAGGGCGGTGGCGGCGGCCTGCTGCGGCGGCTGTTGAACGCCGCGCTCGGCGGGCCCGGCAGCGGGAGCGTGAACTAGTGAGCCGGCCGGGGCGCCCCGAAGCCCCCGTCGACCACACCATCCCCGAGCTTGGGGCGTTGGCCCAGTTCCTCCGCGACAGGCGGGGCAGCATCCCCTACAGCACTCTGGCCAAGCACAGCGCGTGGGGGGCGTCGACCCTCAAGCGCGCCGCGGCCGGCAAGGCGCTGCCGACGTGGGACTGCGTCCAGGGCTACCTGGCCGCCTGCGGCATCACCAACGGCCCGGGTTACGACGACGCCGGATGGCTCTACGTGTCCGCCTACGAGGCCTGCAAGCGCCGGCCCAAGCGCTGGGGCGCCGCGCCGCGACCGGACCTCGCCGCCAGCGAGGCCGACCTCAGCCGTGCCCTGCGGGCCGCCTACGAGGCCGCCGGGCGTCCGTCCATCCGGGATTTCGTTGAGCGAGTCGGGGACTACCACCTGCCTCGCACCACCGCGCACCGCATCATGCGGGGCCAGGCCATGCCGGTGGACGTGTCGCAGTACCTGAGCTTCCTTCAGGCCTGCGGCATCCCTGGGCGCGCGCTGCCGGCCTGGTTCGATGCCTGGTCTCGCATTCGGGGGGTCAGTCCCTTCCTCGAGATCCGGCGTATCAGCCCCCTCCTCGACGGGGTCGGCGTTCTGTACCTCAGGTGGCTGGAGAACCAGAAGGTGTACCCGCCGCCCGCTTGGTACCAGGGCACGAGGATCAGCGCCGCAGCCTGATCGACAAGACGAACGCGGGGCCGTCCTGGAAGGGGCGGCCCCGCCGCTCTCTTCACGCTGCTCTCACAGGGATGGGCGTCTTCGTGCTGGGGCGTCCGGACGGGATCAGGCGGTGTTGCGGGAGACGCCGAGCAGCTTCGCGAGCGAGGTCATGGGACGGGCTTGCTGCGGGGCTGCGTTTCACCGTGGCTGCGGTGACCGGGACGTGAAACGCCCAGTTACCCGGTCGGCCGATGTCTGGGGCATCGCCGGCGGCCGGTGAGGAGAGTTCTCTCCACCTGCCCGTGGCCTTCCGGTGTTTCAAAGCTCAGGGTGCGGCCGGAGGCCGCACCGAGGGCCGGTCTCGCTGCAACGAGAACCGACCTGTTTCCCCTGTTGTGTCGAGTGGCAACGGCCCGGGGAGACCGCGTACGAGGGATCCGCCCCAGGGGGGGCGGACGCAGTCGGCCACGTCCCGGACATGCCTGACCTGCAGACATGTGGACATGGCTCTGGGAGACATCCCTGTTACGGCACGGTCCAAGACCGGGCCGGGGACAGCCTCCTGGGACGGCGGGCATGGGTTCCATGCCTGGCCGGCGGGCATCCGGACGCGTCTGCCGGAGTCATCCGGGAGACGGGCAGAGTGGCCCGCACCAGGGCTGAGGAGGGATCCCACGAGGGAGCCAGGGTGTTCACCAGGCCGAGGCCGGCGTGGAACAGGGCGAGGGACTGCGGTCCTGACCGATTGATACGCATCGCCTGTGCTCCCCTCCGTGAGGCCCGATCTGGTTCGGGCTACGCATCGCAGCCTGAGGGTTCCAGCGTGCCGGGACAAGGCCTCCTGTCCGTCACACCTTGGACAAGAGGCCGCGGCGCGCCCCGGCGGCCCGGACGGGCGTCGCCATGACCTGCGCGATCAACACTGACGCTGTTTCAACTTCCAGTGGGACAAGCTGAAACGACGCCTCCGGCGCGTGTAGACGGGCACACGAGGGTCCTGAACGCTGTGGGGAGGTCTAAGACCTTCGGTCCTGCAAGGCCGTCGGTCAGCTGGTGGACCTGTCGAGTGGCAACGATCCCCAGGAGTAACAGTTGAAGAAGAAGACCGCGCGCGCAGCCGCGTGTGTGGAGGCTCCGACGACGAGCACCGGACCCCTGGTCCCGGTGCCCGCCACGATCATCGTGGTCATCGTCATCCTCCTCACCGCCGCACTCACCTTCTACGGGATGCCGGTGGACACCGTCATCACCATCCTCGCCGTCGGCGGCCTGCTCGGCATCGAGCTGATCCGCCGGCTGGTCGACACACTCACCACCCGCCGCCAGGTCTCCTAAGAGACCGCGATGGGGCGCGAACCCAGCGCCCTGGCTGAGCACACCGCCCGGGGTCTGGCGCAGTGGCTGCTGTCACTGCGCCAGGCCTCGGGCCTCTCTGTCAGCCAGGTGGCGAGCCGAACCGAGCGGATGGGCATGTCCATCTCCCGCAGCACCCTGTACCGGGCCGAATTGGTCCGCATGGTCGGGAAGCAGCCGAGTATCCCCGCATGGCCAGTCGTCGAGGCCTACACCAAGGCCTGCGGCGGCAACATCACCGAGGCGAGGCGGCTGTGGACGAAGGCCGCCTCTGTCCCTGCCCCGGGCAAGACCACTCCGGCGGCACCCCGGCGGCCGGTCAAGGCACTCCAGTACATCTCCGAGCCCGTCGACCTGCTCCACGCCATGCAGAACCTGCGGCTTCGGGCCGGGAACCCGTCGTTGCGTGAACTGGAGAATCGGGCCAAGCCCCGCTTCAGCACCGTCACCCTGCTGCCGCGCACCACGCTCGGCGCAGTCCTCAACGGCACCCGGCCCTGCCGCCGGGAGCTCCTCGCACACTTCGTCCGAGCCTGCGGAGTGACCAACGAGGCGGAGGTCAGGCGCTGGCTCCAGGCATGGGACCGCATCGAGGCCTCCCGCACCGGCACCGTCAACCACGACATGCACCACCGGCTCACCGCACTCGAGGAGGACCTCCACCACACCAAGGCCGCCCTGGCCACCGTGCTCACCCTGCCCAATCCCCGCCACGAGCCGGAGCCGGAGCCGGCACTCGTGCCGGACACCCGCCCCGCGGAGACTCAGCACCCGCAGGTCGCGGAGCCGGTCACCGAACCGGCCCCCGTCATCTGGGTCCGCACCAAGCCGTCGCGGACCCGCCGGTCCGGAAAGTGGCTGTCCGGACTGGTCAAAGGCATCTCCGCAGCCTTCTGACCTTGAACGGGCCTTGGAGCAACAACCGTCACCCCGTCGGGCGTGGCGGCCAATGAAGGCCACAGCCTGACCGAGTAGCCGAAGGCGGGGCCGCCCTGGAGGGGGCGGCCCCGCCGTCTTTGTGCTGCCTCCCCGTCCTGTGACCCCCCTCCGGTCCGCGCGGCTCGGGACCGCGGGAGGACCCATCGAGGGGAACCGCAGGGGGGAACAGATGGGGGTAACCATGGGGGGAAACGCAGGGGGAACTTATGGGGGCAAACATAGGGGGAACGTGCACGCGGACTCACCGCACATCGCCCCAGGTCAGCCCCAACTTTCTGACCGGTGAGTGCTCAGACATTAGGTCTGGGCTGGGGCGAAGGGGCGGGTTGGAGTTGGTCGGGGTGGAGGTTGGCGGGCGGGGGCCGGGTGTGGGTGAGGCTGACTGGTTTCTCGGGGTGATCGTGGGGGTTGGGGTGGTTGGCGTGGGGTGATCACGAGAGCGGGAGGCATGGTGCGGCGGGTAGCGGGGTGACGGGTTGCGGGCGTTGGGGTGGCGGCCGTGATCCTGGCGGGTTGCGGGGGAGCCGCCTCGGACGGGAATCCTGCAGCGCCGCCATCGGCGACGGCTGACCCGCACACGGCCGGGAAAGCTGCGGTGCTGGGCGCGTACGCGGGCAGGGGGTTGCCGAGGTCCGCTCGTACGCCTCCGGAGCCTGTCGTGCGGCCCTGTCGCGAGGGTCGGCCTGTCGGCGCGACAGAGGCCCTGTGGCCTGCGCCGGGAGGCCGAAACCCCCGGTGTGCGACAGGCGCGACAGGGCGCGGCAGGACCAGGCCGGTTCGGCCTCGGCGGCCGCCGGCCCGCCCTGAGCAGCACTGGACCTCTTCCTGGCTATCGCAGAAAGAGGTGTCGTCGCGGTTGACAGGCTTGCCCACCGGCCCTGACCAGGCACGATGATCAAGATCGCAAAAGGGAGGGTCCCACTCCCGGCCACACCTCCGGTGCAACCCCTAGTGCCCCTCTACAGGCAACTGTCCAGCCCCCTTCCGGTGCAACCTCCGTCCGGGCGGCCCGGGGTGGGGCTGGCTTCGGCCGGGCGCCCTCGGGACGGGGCGCGGGCAAGCCCTGCTGCTCGGTCCCGGCCGGTGTGGGCAAGCCTCCGTGCTGCTGGGCAAGCCTGGTGTTACCTCCGGCGCGGGAGCCGGGTCCGGGGAGTATCCGTCCTGGTCAGAGCGGGTAACAGGGGTGGAGGTAACCGGGCTGGTAACCGGGCGGGTAACAGCCGCAGGGTGTGGGCAAGCCTGGCTTGCCCACGGGGGAGTGGTGACTGGGAAGCGCAGTCACCGGTGAGTTGGCCGGTGAGGTTCCTGGTGGGTGAGTGCTTTAGCCCCTTGACCTCCTGGTTTGTTCTCCCTGGTCAAGGGGGCAGCCACGCACGGCCGGTGACGGGAGGTCAGTGCCCAGCCGCTGTGGTTCCGGATCCCAGACGGCGCCGGCCGGGCGCCTCCGCGGCCGCGGACCGGCCGGCGGGGCTGATGTTTTCGGCGGCCGGGGCGGCCAGCTCGGCTGCGAGGCGGGCACGGGGGCCGGCCGCGGCGGGGACGTCGGTGGTGGGGCGGGGGCCGGTGCCCAGGGGGCGGCGCTGGATCATCGGATCAGTGTGCCGTGGGTGTTCCCAGTGGGAACGCTGGGCCCGGCCGTCCCTCCCGTGGCCGGGCCCGCGCGGTGCGTGGTGTTAGCGGCGCGACAGGTACAGCAGGGCGGGTAGGGCCAGGGACGTGAACGCGGCGAAGGTGGCGATGCCGACTGCGGCGGGGTCGGCCCAGGCCGGCGCCCATCGGACGAAGAGTGCTGCGCCGATGGCGAGCACGGTGCCGAGCACCGTGAGGGCGAAGGTGAGCGCCAGGAGGAGGACGAGCCGCTGTTGGCGCTCCCGGGCCAGCTCCTGCGGATCGGGCTCGGGGGTCTGGGTGGTGGTCGTGGTGGACATGGGTGTTCCTCTCGGATGCCCGGCGTCGGGCCGGGGGTTGTTGGGCGAGGGCCACTCTGCGAGCGATCGAGGACGGGATCGAGTTTTCGCGAATTTCCGTTCCGTGGCTGGTCAGAGGCCCTCGGGGCGGCTGGAGCGCAGATTCGCGAAGGCTTGACACGGCGCCGTGTCACGGGGTGCCCGATCGCTGGGTTGAGGTTGCCTAGGGCGCACGCAAGCCGCGCAAGTCCCCCGTCTCCGGGCAGCCAGAATTTTTCTTCGGGAGCTAGTGACACGTAATTTCGGGCGCCATTCAATGGTTTTTGATGAAGCCTGCTGAATTTGTTGATGCGACGTTCTGAATTTCTCCACTGCTCCTGACGGTTCGTCAGATTGGTGTGTTTTGGTGGTGGGTGGGGTTGGGCTTCCAATGTCCGGGGCTCTGTGCGTGGTTGTGGCGCCGTTCTCGACCCTGTCTGGCCCTGGGGTATTTCCGCAGTTCAA
>NZ_JBIAUK010000054.1:0-18751 GCF_042892775.1 Streptomyces sp. NPDC001717
CGGGGTCGGGTGTGCGGTGGGGCGCCCCCGCAGGGCGTCGAACGAAACCCGCTCGTGTTGCCGGTGCCGCATGGGGTTCGACGCCCGAGGAGGTGCCCCGGCGCGCGCCCGGCCCCGACGGCCCACCCTGCGGCCCGCCCCCGGCCAGGTGGGGTGCCGCTGCGCGGAGCCGTCCCCTACCCGCCCTTCCACCGTTCCCCGGGCTCCGCCCGGACCCGGTCCTCAAACGCCGGACGGGCTGAACGACCCCGGGGCTCCGCCCCGAACCCCGCGCCTCAAACGCCGGACGGGCTGAAAGACCCGGGGCTCCGCCCCGGACCCCGCGCCTCAAACGCCGGCGAGGCTGAAATGCCCGCCCCGGGGGAGCGGCCGGGGCGGGCTACAGCTCCGCGTAGACCGCCGAGGCGTCATCGTGCCGCTTGCCGCGAGGCACCCGGCGGGACGGGTCGGATTCGATCGCGCGGACCCGCCCGATCAGGGCCTCCGCGCCCTCCTTCCGCAGTACCGCCAGGCACTCGCCCCAGCCGCCCTCCCCGAACGTGTCCGTCCACCGGCTCGCCCCGTCCGTCAGCGCCGCCACCGCCCGCACCCGGTCGCGCGGCCACCGCCCCGTCACCGCCCGCCGCGCCACCGCGGGATCCGCCGCCGCCGTGAAGAAGCCGCCCTCCGCGTTGCGCAGGGCGTCCGTCGCGGCCGCCGACCGCAGCACCTCCCTCGGCACCCGGTCCAGCCGGTCGTCGCGCACCGCCGTCACCTCGCCGCCGGGCGCCTGGAGGAGCAGTACGGAATCCGAGAGCACGAGGTGCTCCACGTACTCCTCGTCCCAGCGGACCATCACCACCGTCGCCTGGGGCGTGCGGACGTGAGAAAGGTCACACGTCCCCCGATGGGCATCGGCCGTGCCGCGGATCGCCTCCGCCAGGATCCGGTCCAGCGGCATGTCCCGCCGCGATCCGGACAGTTCGGTCAATCGGCCACCGAGTCGGGCCGTGAACCATGGCACCCCGTGCGCGCACCCGACCTCGCCGGCCGGTGGAGTGACCCCGTCCAGAGCGATCAGGACCCCGCCGCCCGAGGCGGGGATCGCCGCCGACACCCAGTCCTCATTGGGGCGTTCCTGGTTGCCGGGGGCGGAGGCGAGGTCGATGCGCATGCGGACATACTGCCCGGCGGACCCCGCCGCACGCGGGAAGGTCCGTACCAAGCCCCGTGCGAAGTTCCGTACCGCGGCGGCAACGGGCGGGCGGCGGCCGGCGCCGGTGTGGGCGGGCATATTGCCAAGCCCCCTTCGATCTTTCAACCGCCCGTCCACGGCGGCGCTGTGGAGTCACCTGTCCGAGTTGGAAGCCAACTCGTCCGTGATGTTCACTCCTTCGAGTGGCCGGGTGGGCGATGTGCGGCTCTCTCCCCAACACGCTGCAAAGGTCTGAAGCGGTACGAGGGGGCAGGGGGCGTTTACTTGTTGACCGGCCGTTACCTCGGCCACACGAGTAGACGAGCTAGAGCACACGTACAGGATTGCGAGCACCGGTGCAGAAGAAGCGGTCTCGGAAGAACGGCACCGCCACCGACGGCCCGGCCCCCGCAGGACGACGCGTCCGCGTACGCCGCAGGCTGGTCGTCGGAGTGGCGGTCACCGGCCTCACCGTCCTCGCGGCGGGCGCACCCGCCGTCGTCTCCGCCACGAGGGAGCTGAACGACTCCCAGCACCTCGTCACCCTCGCGGAGCAGACAGGGCAGGCGCTCACCCTCACCCACCTCCTCGGCGACGAGCGCGACGCCGTCGTCGAGTACGCCGCCAAGGGCCGCCCCGGCAACGCCAAGGGCCCCGTCCAGGAGCGCATCGCCCGTACCGACCGGCAGCTCGCCGAGGTCCAGGCCGACGCCGACGAGGCGACCGCACGCTCCCTCGCCCGGATCCGGGCCGTCCGCACCGAGGCCGTCGACGGCAAGGGCAGCGCCCTCGCCGCCCACCAGGCCTACGCGGGCGTCATCGCCGAACTCCTCGCCCCCGGCGACCGGCTGGCCGAGCTGACCCCGCCGCGCGCCACCGCCGCCCTCGCCACCACGCGCCCCCTGGCCCCGCTCGGCCAGGCCGTGGAACAGGCCTCCGCCACCCGCGGACTGCTGCTCGCCGCACTGGCCGTCCCCCGCGGCGAGCAGCTCCCCAACTCGGCCGTGGTCGACGAACTCACCACCGCCGCGCAGCGGGCCCGCGTACGCGAGCAGGCCGCCCTCGACGACTTCGCGCGGGCCGCGCGTCCCGACGTACGGCAGACCCTCGCCGCCACCGTCACCGGCCCCGAGGTCAAGGCCGCCGACGACTACCTGAAGAAGCTCACGGACCGGCCCACCCTGGCCTCCGCCGACCGCAAGACCGACGCCGGCGCCGTGGGCTCCGCGCTCACCGCCCGCCTCGACCGGATGCGGTCCGTGGAGTCGACCCTGGCCGGCCAGCGGTCCTCCGCGCTCGCCGCCCAGCGCGACGACGACGTGACCCGGCTCGAACTGGTCATCGCGGCGATGGGCGTGCTCTTCCTCTTCGCCGTCGGCTTCGCGACCGCCGTGGCGCGCTCGCTCACCCGGCCGCTGTCCGTCCTGCGCCGCGGCGCGGAGCGGCTGGCGACCCCTGAGGGCTCGGTCGAGCCGGTGCGGTTCACCGGCCGCAACGACGAGTTCGCCGAGGTCGTGCGCCACCTGAACGCGGTCCGCGAGCAGACGGTCTCCCTGCACACCAAGATCGCCGGGCTCGACGCCGACAAGCGCCGCATCAACGGCCGCAACGAGGCGCTGTCCGCCGGTCGCGAGGCGCTGGAGGAGGAGCTCACGCAGCTGCGGGCCGGTCTGGAAGAACACCGCCGCATCATGTCGACGACCTCCGTCTCGCTGTCGCGGCGCACCCTGGGCCTGGTGGAACGCCAGCTCGCCGTCATCGAGGAGCTGGAGTCCAAGGAGCAGGACCCGGACCGGCTCTCGACCCTGTTCAAGCTGGACCACCTGGCGACGGTGATGCGCCGCCACAACGAGAACCTGCTGGTCCTCGCCGGCCAAGAGCACGGCCACGGGCAGGGCCTGCCGGTCCCGCTCGTCGACGTCATGCGGGCCGCCGTCAGCGAGATCGAGCGCTACGAGCGGGTCGACCTCGCGGTACTGCCCGCGTGCACGCAGGTCGCGGGGCACGCGGCCGACGACATCTCGCACGTACTGGCCGAGCTGCTGGAGAACGCCACCACGTTCTCGCCGCCGGACGTGAAGGTGAAGGTCTCCGGGTGGCTGTCGGACTCCGGTGACGTGGTGCTGTCCGTCGTGGACGAGGGCATCGGCATCACCGAGGACCGCCTGGAGTCGCTGAACGCCCGCCTCTCCACCCCCGACGCGTACGACGAGGAGCCCGAGGAGGAACACGGCCTCGGTCTCGGCCTGTACGTGGCCGGCCGGCTCGCCGCCCGCCACGGCGTCACGGCGGAGCTCCGCGCCCCCCGGCACGGCGGCACCGAGGCACTGGTCGTCGTCCCGGTCTCGCTGCTCCCGACCACCCCGCCGGTCTCCCCGGTCCACACCCTGTCCACCCCGGGCGCGTCCGCGCTGCACCTGCCGGGCGTGATAGCGGAGGCGAACGAGAACACCCTCCTGGCCCGCCCCCGGGGCGCGGACGCGGTACCCGTCGACACGGAGCCGAAGGCGGGCTCCGCGTTCGACGGGGATGCCGACGCGGTTGCCGACGCGGACGCCGGTGTCGGCGTGGCCGCCGAGCTGGCCGCCGACCTGGACGCCGCCTTCGGCGCGGGTGCCGGCCTGGCGCCGGAGCCGGAGCCGGAGGCCGAGGCCGGGCCGGACGCCGCCGAGCCGTCGTCGCCGGTCCCGAGCACCGACGCGGACGCCCTCGCGGGCGACCCGGAGCACGCCTTCGCCCCCTCGGCCGATGAGCGCCGGGACACCGCCCTCCGCGTGAGCGCCGACGGCGAGGGACTGCCCCCGGCCGACCAGGTGTTCACCGCCTCCGCGCCGACGGAGCCGGTCGCGGACGGTGCGACCCCGGACCGGGACGGGCTGCCCGCCGCCGACCAGGTGTTCACCGTGCCCGCCGCTGCCGATGCGGCGCAGCAGGCCCCGGAAGAGGCCCCGTCGGCCGACGCCCCCGGGGAGCAACTGCTCGCCCGTGTCGTCCCCGACGCCGACACGGTGGCCGACCGCGTGTCCGACGTACCGCAGACCCCGGCGGAGCCGGACCCGCACAGCCACACCCCCGCCGAGGGGAACTGGCTGCCCCGCCAGGGCAGCCACCCCGACGGGGAGGACGTCACCGACAAGGGCCTGCCCAAGCGGACCCCCCGCTCCGCCACCGCGGCCGCCCGCGCCGAGGCGACACGCCCCGCCCCGCCCCGGCGCGTCGACGCCGACGAACTGCGGCGCCGGCTCGGCGGTTTCTACCAGGGGGCCCAGGACGGGCGCAGGGTCTTCGCCGCGGAGGTGGCAGAGGCCGCCGATGCGCAGGAACAGGGCGAGGGGCACACCGACCAGGGGGACACCGCACAGGAGGCACGCACATGACCGCGCCCAGTACGTACGGACTGAGCACCCAGGCCCGCAACCTGCAATGGCTGCTGACCGACCTGGTGGAGGAGGTGCCCGGCGTCAATTCCGTCGCCGTGGTCTCCTCGGACGGGCTCCTGCTCCTGTCCTCCGACCCCGGTGCGGCCGGAGCACAGTCCGGGAACGCGGGCAACGGCGCGGGCGACGGCCGGAGCAAGGGCCCGCGCGGCGCCTCCGCCGACCTCGCCACCATCGTGTCCGGCCTCGGCAGCCTCACCACGGGCGCCGCGGCCCTCATGGAGTGCGGATCCGTCAAGCAGACCATGGTGGCCATGGAGCACGGCTCCGTGTTCGTCATGGCCATCAGCGACGGCTCGTTGCTGGGCGTGCACGCCACCCCCGACTGCGACATGGGCGTCGTCGCCTACCACATGGCCCTGTTCGTCGGCCGCGCCGGCCACGTCCTGACCCCCGAAGTCCGCAGTGAGCTGCGCCAGTCGATGGAGAAAACCCCGTGAGGAGTCCGGCTTCCGACCGGCTGCCGATACGCGGCGCCGACCGCCGCCCCGCCCGCGTCCGCCCGTACTCCCTCACGGGCGGCCGGACCCGGTTCACGCAGGTCCTGCTCGTCGAGACCTTCGTCGCCGCCCTGGAGACGAAGGCCTCGCAGCCGCAGAAGCCCGACCGCATGCCCGAGATGCGCGCCATCGTCGAGGTGACCCGCCGCATGCGCACGATCGCCGAGATCGCCGCGCTGCTGAAGCTGCCGCTCGGCGTCGTCCGCGTGCTCGTCAGCGACCTCGCCGACCAGGGACGGATCCGTGTCTACGGGACCGGCCACGGCACGGGCCGTCCCGACCGCGCGCTGCTGGAAAGGGTGCTCAGTGGTCTTCGCCGTCTCTGACGAAACGGTTTCCCCGCCGGAGTCGGACGACGAGCCCGTCCAGCCCTGGCAGTACGACCGCTCCCGCGCCCCCGTCGCCGTGAAGGTGCTGGTCGCGGGCGGCTTCGGCGTCGGCAAGACCACGTTCGTCTCCTCCCTCTCCGAGATCACCCCGCTGCGCACCGAGGCGGTGATGACCCAGGCGAGCGCACCGACGGACGACCTGACCGGCACGCCGGACAAGAACACGACGACCGTCGCCATGGACTTCGGCCGTGTCACGCTCGACGACGACCTCGTCCTCTACGTGTACGGAACCCCGGGCCAGGAGCGCTTCTGGTTCATGTGGGACGACCTCGTGCGCGGTGCCGTCGGCGGAATCGTGCTGGCCGACACCCGGCGGCTGCGCGACTGCTTCCCCGCGCTCGACTACTTCGAGACCTGCGGGCTGCCGTACGCCGTCGCCGTGAACCACTTCGAGGGCTCCGACTCCTTCGAGCCCGAGGACGTGCGCGAGGCGCTGACCGTGCCCCCGCACGTACCCGTCGTGATCATGGACGCGAGGAACCGCCAGTCGGTCGTCGAATCCCTTCTGACGCTGGTCGGGCACGCCCTCGACACCACTCCCGATTCCGAATAGAGAACGTGAGAGATGCGCAAGATACTCGTCGTGGGAGCCGGCCAGGCCGGTCTCCAGCTGGCTCTCGGACTCCAGGCGAAGGAGTACGACGTCACCCTCATGTCCAACCGGACGGCGGACGAGATCCGCACCGGGCGGGTCATGTCGACGCAGTGCATGTTCGACACGGCGCTCCAGCACGAGCGTGACCTCGGGATCAACTTCTGGGAGCAGCAGGCACCGAAGATCGAGGGCCTCGGAGTCTCGGTCGCCGGCCCCGACAACGGCCGCGCCGTCGACTGGCTGGGCAGGCTCAAGGGGTACGCGCAGTCCGTCGACCAGCGCGTGAAGATGGCCGGCTGGCTGGACACCTTCACCCAGCGCGGCGGGCAGCTGGTCATCCACGGCGCGTCCGTCGCCGACCTGGACTACTTCTCCCGTGCCTACGACCTGGTGCTGGTCGCCGCCGGCAAGGGCGAGCTGGTGTCGATGTTCGAGCGGAACGCGGTGCGTTCCCCGTACGACGCCCCGCAGCGCGCCCTGGCCGTCTCGTACGTGCACGGGCTCGGCCCGCGCCCGGAGCACCCGGAGACCGAGGCGGTCCGCTGCAACCTGGTGCCGGGCGCCGGCGAGCTGTTCGTCATGCCGACGCTGACGACGTCGGGGCGGGCGGACATCCTGTTCTGGGAGGGCGTACCGGGCGGCCCGCTGGACGTCTTCAACGGCGTGCGGGACCCGCAGGACCACCTGGCGCTCACGCTGGAGCTGATGGAGAAGTTCACGCCCTGGGAGCACGCGCGGGCGACCAAGGTGGAACTGACGGACGCGGGCGCCACCCTGGCCGGCCGTTACGCGCCGGTCGTCCGCAACCCCATCGGGCGGCTGCCGGGCGGCGGGCTGGTGCTGGGTGTGGCGGACGTCGTCGTCGCGAACGACCCGATCACGGGGCAGGGCTCGAACTCCGCCGCCAAGTGCGCCGCCTCGTACCTGTCGTCCATCCTGATGCACGGCGACAAGCCGTTCGACGAGGCGTGGATGAAGGGCACCTTCGACAAGTACTGGTTCACCACCGGCAAGCCGGTGACCCAGTGGACGAACGCCATGCTGGGCGTCCCGCCGGAGCACGTGCTGAACCTGATCGGCGCGGCCGGGCAGCTCCAGCCGGTGGCGAATCGATTCGCCAATGGCTTCGACAACCCGGCCGACTTCGACGCGTACTTCTACGACCCGGAGGACGCGGCGGACTACCTGGCGGAGGCCGCAGCCGCGGTCGCTTCCGATTCTGCTTCGGCCGGTGCGTCGGCTGATTCCGCTGGGGACTCCTCCGAGGAGTAGCCCGTGTCGTCCCCCTCCGCCGTGGTCGGTTCAGGCAGCGGCGGAGGGGTGAACTCCGCCAGCGGGGACCCGTCCGGGTCCGGCCGCACCGCCCCGAGCAGCGGGTTCGCGGCGATCGGGGAGACCTTGACCCGGGTCCCCGGGCGGGGGGCCTGGATCACCTTGCCGCCGCCGATGTACAGGCCCACGTGCGTGGCCTTGGGGAAGTACACCACCAGGTCCCCGGGTCGCAGCCGGTCCAACGGCACCTTCGGCAACTGCGCCCACTGCTCCTGGCTGGTCCGCGGGATGGCGCGCCCGGCGTGCGCCCAGGCCTGCGAGGTCAGCCCCGAGCAGTCGAACGAACCCGGACCCTCCGCTCCCCACACGTACGGCTTTCCGATCTGGGCCGCCGCGTACCTGAGGGCCGCGCCGCCGGCCGCCGTGGGAGTGCCGGTGCGGGTGGGGAGCCGACCGGAGTCCAGCAGCTTCCGCTGGGCCGCGTTGGTGTTCTCGGTCTCCCGCGCGCCGAGCTGGGTGAGTTGCTCCGGGGTGAGGGCGGCCAGCATCCGCTCCACCTCCTTGAGCTGCGCCCCGACCTCCTCCTTCTGGGTCTTCTGCCGCGCCGCCAGGGTCTGCCGGGTCTCCAGGGACTTCCGGGCCCGGGCGGCGAGTGCGTCGGCTTCCGCTTTGTTCCGGGTGAGCTTTTCCAGTACGCCGGCCCGCCGCGCCCCCTCACGGGCGGCGAGCCGCCGCTCGTCGAGGGCGGCCTGCGGGTCCTTGGCGAGCAGCATCCGGGCGTACGGGGAGAGCGCGCTCCGGGTGCCCTGGTACTGCTCCCGGGCCAGCCGCCCGGCGAGGGCCTTCTCGGCGTCGAGGGCACTGCGCGCCTTTCCGAGCTCGGCGCTCCGCAACCGTTCCTCCTCCTGCCCGGCCTTGAGGGCCACTTCGGTCGCGTTGTACGCCTCGGTGGCCTCCTCCGCCTTCTGGTACAGGCCCTGGAGACGGGCGAGCAGCGCGGGGACGGGCTCGGTGGGGGCCGGGGCGGCGGGGGCCGCGGGGGCCGCCGGGGCCGGAGCGGCGGGATTCGCCGGCTCGGCGCCGGCCTGCGGGACGGGGCCCGCGACGAGGAACGCTGCGGCAACGCAGCAGGCAGCGCGAAGCGGCCGCTGTGACATGGGAATCACCTCCGAGGCGCCCGATGCTGCCACGCCCGGTATGACAAATCGCCCAGGCGAGTCGGCGGGGTGAGACGGGGTCACCCGGTTGGGGGGCTTCCCCTTGGGATCGGCTCCGGCGCAGCTTTCAGCCCGTCCGGCGTTTGAGGACCGGGGTCCGGGGCGGAGCCCTGGGGAACGGAGGAAGGGCGGGGCGGGGAGCAGCTCCGCGCAGCGGCACACCCCGCCCGGACGCCGACGCCGGTCCGTACCCCGGTCCGTACCCCGGTCCGTACCCCGGTCCGGTCCGTACCCCGGTCCGGTCGGGGCCCCGACCGGGCGGCGGCCAGAGGGGTTGGGGGGTTCCCGGCTGTCCCATCGTCCTTCCGGTTCGGGCCGGTCCCTCAAGGGCGCTCCTTCGTCGCGTCGCTTCGCGATCGCCTTCGGCGACCCTTGACCGACCGTCCCGCCCCGGAAAGACAAAGGCCAGCCGGAAACCCCCCAAAGGACGGGCCGTCTCAGGGCGTCGAGGACGGGGGCGGTCGGAGACGCCAGAACCCGCTCCCGGGGCAGACCCCCGCCCGGCCCCACCCGACCGCCCTCCGGGGAGGACCGGCGCCGCAGATCGCTACGCGCTCCTCGCCGTCGGCGTCCGCGGCCCGTCCAGGGCTGGTGTGCGGCGCGACGGATCGCTACGCGCTTCTCGCCGTCGGCGTCCGCGGGCCGGCCGGGACGTCAGGGGCGTTCCCGTTCGCGGAGGAGTTCCTCGACCGCGGTGGGGAGGGTGGTCTCGAAGTCGATCAGCTTCGCCCAGGTCGGCGTCACGACGATCCGCACCATCTCGCGGTAGAGCGAGCGGACCTCGGCCTCCCACTCGACCCGTTGCTCAGGGGTCATCGCGTACGCGGAGTTGGCCTGGAGGTACTCGTCCGGGATGCCCTCGACGACGTCGAGCTCGGCACGGCCGCGGATGAGCAGGATCTGCGGTGGGTGGGCCTCGGTGTCGATGGTCAGGGCGACGGCCGGGTTGTGGCGCAGGGAGGCCAGTTTCGGGGCGTTCGTCGGAGTGCACATGACGATCCGCGAGCCGTTCCAGACGAAGGCGATCGGGATGGCCCGGGGTGTGCCGTCCTTGGCCACGTAGGCCAGGCGGGCCACGTCGCGGGCCAGGAGTTCCCGGCTGATCGGGCGGTTCAGGATCTCGGTGATGTCGCTCGGCTGCACGGTCGGATCCTGCCCGATGGGGAGGGGGCCGGCAGGGAGGTCGCGAGGAGGGGGCGGGGCGGTCCCCCGGATGGCGGACCCGGCCCCGGTCCGGGGGTCAGCTCACGGACTGCTTCACCAGGGTGGCGATGGCGGCCTCGGTGGCGACCGTGATCTTCGTCAGGGCGTAGGTGGTCGGCCACATGATGCCCTCGTCGAGGTTCGCCTGGTCGCTGAAGCCGAGGGTCGCGTACCGGGCCTTGAACTTCTCCGCGCTCTGGAAGAAGCAGACGATCTTGCCGTCCTTCGCGTACGACGGCATTCCGTACCAGAGCTTCGGCGCGAGGCCCGGTGCGGCGGCCTTGACGATCGCGTGGACGCGTTCGGCCAGGACGCGGTCGGAGTCCTGCATTTCGGCGATCTTCGCGACCACCGCGGCTTCGTCCTCCGCCGCCTTGTCGGCCTTCGAGGTGCGCCGCGCGGTCGTCTTCAGTTCCTTGGCGCGCTCCTTCATCGCGGACCGCTCCTCGTCGGTGAAGGCGTCGGCCGTGGTGTCGGTGGTCGTGTTCATTTCGGGTTCCTCTCGTGGGGTGGTCTTCGGGTGGTGGAGGGGGGCGTCCGTCAGCCCCAGGCGCCGGCGATCTGACGGGTCGTGGCGTTCAGGCGGTTGAACATGTTCGTGACGCCGATCATCAGGATGATCGCGGCGAGCTGCTTCTCGTCGAAGTACGTGGCGGCGGTGTCCCAGACCTCGTCGTTCACGGCGTCGGGACGGTCGGCCAGCCGGGTCGCCGCCTCGGCGAGCGAGAGGGCCGCACGCTCCTCGTCGCTGAAGTAGGGGGTCTCCCGCCACACGGCGACCGTGGCCAGACGCTCGTCGCTCACACCGGCCTTGCGGGCCGACTTGGCGCCGCCGTCGACGCACGCGCTGCAGCCGTTGATCTGGCTGACCCGCAGGTGCACCAGCTCCAGGATCTGGCCTTCCACCCCACCGGAGTGAACGGCCTTGAAGATGTCCTGGATGGGCTGCATCGCGCCGGAGAGGACCATGGCCGGGTTCTGCATACGAGACTTCATGTCTGTTCTCCTCTGTGGTGTTCCTCGCTTGCGGTGTGACTCCATAACAGCCGTTGCCGGCCGATCGCAGGAGGGCGATGGGACGCCGTGGGACAGGCGGAACAGCCTTGACCAGCGCAGATTCGGGTCGAAATACTGCTGCCCGAGCGGGACAACGAAAGAGGGGGAACGGTGGAACAGGACGAGCTGGCAGGGCGGTTGCGCGCACTTCAGGAGCTGTCCGGATTAGGCGTACGCGCCCTCGCGCGGGACACCGGTCTGAGCTCCTCGTCGCTCTCGCGCTACCTCAGCGGCCAGACCGTGCCGCCCTGGCCCGCGGTGGTGGCCCTGTGCCGCCTGGTCAAGAGGGACCCCCGCCCGCTGCGCCCCCTGTGGGAACGCTCCTCGAACCCGTTGCCTGCGCCCCCGAAGGCCAGCCGCCAGGTGCCGCCTCGGCCCCGCAACGATCTGCCGCGCGACGTACCGGACTTCACCGGGCGCCAGGACCAGCTCGCGGATCTGCTGGCGGCGGTGAGGAGCCATCAGGTGGTCGCGGTCGACGGCATGGCCGGTGTCGGCAAGACCTGCCTGACCGTGCACGCCGCGCACCGGCTCGCCGCCGACTACCCGGACGCCCAGCTCTACGCCGACCTGCACGGATTCACCGAGGGCCGGGAGCCGATGACTCCCGACTCCGTACTGCGCATGCTGCTCGGCGCGCTCGACGTCCCCTCCGAGAGGGTCCCGCAGGAAGGCCTGGAGCAGCTGGCCGCCTGCTGGCGCGCGGAACTGGCCGGCCGCCGGGCCGTCGTGGTCCTCGACAACGCCGCCGACGCCGAGCAGGTACGCCCGCTGCTGCCCGGCGCCGGACCCTCCGTCGTCCTGATCACGAGCCGCAACCGGCTGCTGGGCCTCGACGAGGTCCCCCCGGTCTCCCTCGACGTACTGAGCCCGCAGGAGAGCGCGGAGCTCCTGACCCGGGCCAGCGGCGCCGACGTCCGGCTGTCCAAGGACCCGGATTCGGCCGCCGAGGTGCTCCGCCTGTGCGGCCACCTCCCCCTCGCCCTCCGTCTGGCCGCCGCCCGGCTGCGCCACCGGCCCGGCTGGACCGTGGGCATCCTCGCCGAGCGGCTCTCGCAGGGCACGGGCGAGTTCGACGCGGCGTTCGCCATGTCCGTCAGGCAGCTGGACCGCTCCCAGGCCCGCCTGTTCCGACTGCTGGGCCTGCTGCCCGGCGGAACCTTCGACGAGTACGTCGTGGCGGCCCTCGCGGACCTCCCCCTGGCCGGCGCCCGCGTGATGCTGGAGGACCTCCTCGACGCCCACCTGGTCCAGCAGCCGACCACGGGCCGCTACCGCCTGCACGATCTGGTGCACCAGCACGCCCGCCGCGCCTGCGCGGAAGAGGACTCGCAGGCCGACCGCGAACGCGCCCTCTCCCGCTTCCTCGACTACTACGTCCACGCCGCTGCCGCCGCCGACGCGGCGATGCCGGTCCTCGCACCCGGCCGATCCGCTTCCGCCGGCCGCCCCCCGGCCGAGCTCCCGCGGTTCGCCGACAAGAACCACG
The DNA here is from genome assembly GCF_042892775.1 of Streptomyces sp. NPDC001717. Lineage (NCBI taxonomy): Bacteria > Bacillati > Actinomycetota > Actinomycetes > Kitasatosporales > Streptomycetaceae > Streptomyces > Streptomyces sp. NPDC001717. Next base: position 12,336 of record NZ_JBIAUK010000054.1, read on the forward strand.
CCATCGCCTGGCTCACCGCCGAGTACGAGAACATGATCGCCGCCTTCGAGACGGCGGACGCCGTCGGCGCCGACCTCCACGTGTGCGAGCTGCCCCGCTTCCTCCGCGCGTACTTCGCCCGCCGCTGCGGCACCACGCACCTCAACTACCTCTTCGAACGCTCACTCGCCGCCGCCCAGCGCCTCGGCGACCCCCTTCAGCTCGCCGAAGCCCACAGCGACCTGGGTTTCGCCCGCTACAACGCGGGCCGGATGGCCGAGGCCGCCGCCGCGTACGAGGCGGCCGAACTCCACGGCGACACCCCCGAGCTGGCCCTGCGCCGCGGCTACCTCAGCTGGGACGAGGGCCACGCCGAAGAGCCCCTCGAACTCTTCCGGCTGGCCGCGAAGCTCTACGAGGAATCCGACTGTCCCACCGGCGCGGCCCACGCCGCCGCCTCCGAGGCCTGGTCACTCCTCCAACTGGGCCACCGCGACCAGGCCGCCCAGCGCGCCCGCGAGGTCCTGGACATCCCCCACTCGGACCCCGCATGGCCCCCCACCCTGACGGCCCGCATCACCCTGGGCGTGGCCATCGCGACCGAAGCCCCCGACGAGTCCATGGAACACCTGAACCGCGCCCTCGCACTGGCCCGCGAGGACGGCCACATGAACAACGAGGCCTGGTGCCTCAACTGCCAGGGCGTCGCCCTGCGCGAGATGGGCCGGTACGAAGAGGCACTCGCAAGCCACCGCGAGGCCTTCGCCCTCCTCGACGCGCTCTTCGAGGACCACTGGAAGATCCGCTTCCTGAACGCCTACGCCGAGACCTGCCGCTTGGCCGGCCTCCCCGACGAGGCCCTCCACCTCCACCGCCAGGCCCTGGAACTGGCCCCCACCCTGGGATACCGCCACGAGGAGGCACTGGCCCACGAGGGCATCGCAACCCTCCTCCAAACCACCGACCCGACCACCGCCGCCGAGCACCGCACGGCAGCCCAATCCATGCTCGTCCGCCTCTGACCACCCCAAACGACGGCCGGACGCCGTCAGGGCGAAGCACGTAACGATCCACCGCGAGACCAGCCCCCAACGACAGCCGGACGCCGTCAGGGCGAAGCGCGTAGCGATCTGTTGCGTCAGACCAGCCCCGAACGAGTCGCAGACGCCGTCGCGGAGGAGCGCGTAGCGATCCTGGGCGCCCTCTCCCTGGAGCCGGGTCTGGCATTCCGGTCAGCCCGTGCCTGGATCCTCAGACCGACCCGCCCCGGAAGGACGATGGGGCATCCGGGAAACCCCCAAGACCTCTCCGACCCCGGCCGGCCGTCACTCCCGCAACAAGCGCCCCTTGGCCGTCGCGAATTCCTGCGGGGTCAGCAACCCCTCCCTGGCCAGAGCGGCCAACTGCGTCAGCTCCGCAACGAACGACCCCACCGGGCCGCCTCCGGGATGGCCACCTCCGGGATGGCCGCCTCCGGCGTCACCGCCGGACTCCGACTCAACGGCTGCCCCCTCCAAGCCCGCCTCCAAGCCCGCCTCCAAGCCCCCCTCCACGCTCTCCTCCACCCCCACGGGCTCGGGTTCGATCGGCCCGGTAGTCCTCCACCGCACCCCCTGACGCGGCCCGTCCACATCCACGGACCCCGTCCCGGTGGCCTGCGCCAGCAGCCCCCGGAGCAGCGGATGCCCCGAGGGCCGGTCCGCCGATCGCACCGTCACTCCCACCGGCCGGATGAACATCAGGAAACCTCCCCTTGAGGACCGGCCGGGTCACCGATGCCACCCGCACCACCCACCCCACCCGCACCACCCACCCCACTCGCCGCACCCATACCACCCGCCACCCCACCCGCCACCCGATCCGCCGGAATCCGTACCGAGCCCGCGATCCGCCCGCCCGCCGCCCGTACCGCGATCGCGGCGTCCTCGGCCCACACGTGCTCGACCAGCAGCAACAACGCACAGCTCCCGCGTTCGAGCAGCTCCGCCGCCTCCCGTACGTCCTCCGGGCCGATCAGCCGCGCCGCCTCCCGCCCCGTCAGCAGTCCCCGCAGCTCAACGAACTCGTCGAACTCCGCCGCGAGCACTTCCCCCGCAGCCGTCCGGGTGGCCACCAGGCCGTCGATCAGCCGGACCACGCCCGTCTTGCGCAACCCCATGACGGCCTCGACGGCAGGCACCCGCAGCTGTTCCTCCGGGAACGCGAGAACGATGAATTCCACAGGCCCCATCAGCTACCCCGTCTCCCGCTCCCACCGACCACCGACCACAGACCTGACCGTTTCTGACGACTCTTCGGCACACTATGACATAAGCGGACATAGCATCCATCTGCTTGCTACGTTTCGCTGTATGACCGCTCTGACGGCACAGGTGGCGGAGCCCGCCCCGCCCCCGCCCCCCGACGCCCACGCCCCCAAGCGTCGGGGCGTCGAGCTGGCGCTCCTCGCCGGAGCCGTCCTGATCTCCGTGCTCGGCCACCTCTACGTCGGTCTCGCGACCACCGGCCGCATCCCCGGCCCCGCAGCCCGCTACGCCGGCGGCCTCGCCGCTGCCGCGCTCATCGCGCACCTCGCCGTCCGCCTGCGGGCCCCGTACGCCGATCCCCTCGTGCTCCCCATCGCCGTACTCCTCAACGGCCTCGGCCTCGTCCTCATCCAGCGACTCGACGCGACCACCCCCGGCCACCTCACCGCCGGAGACCAACTCCGCTGGTCCGCGCTCGGGGTGGCGCTCTTCGTTCTCGTCGTGTCGCTGCTCCGCGACCACCGCGTGCTCCAGCGCTACGCGTACCTCTCGGTCGTGGCGGCCCTCGTCCTCATGCTCGTCCCGGTCTTCTTCCCGGCCGTCAACGGCGCCCACATCTGGATCCGCTTCGCCGGGCTCTCCTTCCAGCCGGGAGAGTTCGCCAAGATCCTGCTCGCCGTGTTCTTCGCCGCCTACCTCGCCGCGAACCGCACCGCCCTAGCCCTCACCGGCCGCCGGCTCTTCTGGAAGCTGCGCCTGCTCCCCGGCCGCGTCCTCGGTCCGATCCTCGCGATCTGGCTGCTCAGCGTCGCCGTGCTCGTCCTGGAGCGCGACCTCGGCACCTCGCTCCTCTTCTTCGGCCTCTTCGTGATCATGCTGTTCACCGCCACCGGCCGGATCGGCTGGATCGCGATCGGCCTGCTCCTCGCCGGCCTCGGCGCGTACGCCGTCGGGACCCTGGAGCCGCACGTGCACGGTCGCGTCGACGACTGGCTGAATCCTTTCGCCTCCATCGACCGAGGTGAGGGCCCCGGCCAGCTCGCCCAGTCCCTCTTCGCCTTCGGCGCCGGGGGCCTCCTGGGGGCAGGTCTCGGCCACGGGCAGTCCTTCCTCATCGGCTTCGCCGCCAAATCGGACTTCGTCCTCGCCACCGCCGGCGAGGAACTCGGCCTCGTCGGCCTCGCCGCGATCCTGCTCCTCTACGGACTCCTCGTCGCCCGCGGCTTCCGCGCCGGGCTCGCGCTGCGCGACTCCTTCGGCCGGTTGCTCGCCACCGGGCTCTCCTCGATCGTGGCGCTCCAGGTGTTCGTCATCGCGGGCGGCGTCACCGGGCTGATCCCGCTGACCGGCATGGCCATGCCCTTCCTGGCCCAAGGCGGCTCGTCGGTGGTCACCAACTGGATCATCGTGGCCCTCCTGATCCGCCTGAGCGACAGCGCGCGCCGCCCCCGCCCAACGGCAGCCACACTCCCCACGGAATCCGCACCCGCACCCGCACCCGCACCCGCACCCACCCCCGAACCCCAGGAGCCCACAGCGTGATCCGCTACATCCGCTGGTGCGCCTACTTCTGCGCGGCTCTCCTGGTCGCCCTGCTGGTCAACGTAGCCCGCGTCCAGGTCTGGGAATCCGCCGCCTACGGCGCGAACCCGGCCAACAAGCGCCCCGTCATCGAGCGCTACGCCGAGCCCCGCGGCGACATCCTGGTCGACGGCCGCCCGGTCACCGGCTCCCGCGACAGCGGCCAGCTCCTGCGCTACGAGCGCACGTACCAGAACGGCCCGCTCTACGCCCCCGTCACCGGATTCTCCTCCCAGACGTACGGGACCAGCTTCGTGGAGCGCGCCGAGGACCGCATCCTCTCGGGCACCGACCCCGGCCTGTCCGCCTTCCCCCTCTGGTACGAGCTCTCGCGTGGTCGCCCCGCCGGCGGGAACGCGGTCACCACCGTCCGCGCCGCCGTGCAGCAAGCCGCGTACAAGGGGCTCGCGGGCAAGCGCGGCGCGGTCGCGGCGGTCGAGCCGGCCACCGGGAAGATCCTCGCGCTGGTCAGCAGTCCCTCGTACGACCCCGCCCTGCTCTCCGGTACGGGTACGCGGGTGAAGGCGGCCTGGGCGCGGCTCAATGCCGACCCGGCCAAGCCGATGCTCAACCGGGCACTGCGCGAGACGTACCCTCCCGGCTCCACCTTCAAGATCGTGACGGCGGCCGCCGCCCTCGACGCGGGTGTGGTCACCGATGTGGACGCCCCGACGGAGACCCCCGACCCGTACCCGCTGCCCGGCACGAGCACCCTCCTGCCGAACGCGGGCACGGGCTGCGAGGACGCCTCGATGGCCGACGCCGTGCAGTGGTCCTGCAACACGGTGATGGCGAAGATCGGCGTACAGGTCGGTCTGCGCGGGATGGTGGAGGCGGCCGGGCGGTTCGGCTTCAACGACGACGGGCTGCGCGTGCCGTCCTGGGTCTCGCGCTCGAACTTCGACACCGACATGAGCCAGGACCAGCTGGCCCTCTCCGCCATCGGGCAGTTCAACACCAAGGCCACGCCGCTGCAGATGGCGATGGTGGCGGCGGCGGTCGCGAACGGCGGCGAGCTGTACGCGCCCTACCTGGTGGAACGCACCACCCAGGACGACGGGGACCAGGTCCGCCGCGGGAGCCTGCGCAGCATGGGCCGGGCCATGAACCCGTCCACGGCGCTGCGGCTGCAGCAGCTGATGGTCAAGGTGGTGGAGAACGGAACGGGCCGCAACGCGGCCATCCCGGGCGCGGTCGTCGGCGGCAAGACCGGCACGGCGCAGCACGGCGTCGGCAATGCGGGAACCCCGTACGCGTGGTTCATCTCCTGGGCCAAGGCGGAGGGCGCGCCGCTGCCGGCGGTCGCGGTGGCGGTGGTGGTCGAGGACGCGTCGGCGGACCGCGGCGAGGTCTCGGGCAACCTGGCGGCCGCCCCGATCGCCCGGTCGGTGATGGAGGCGGCCCTCAAGCACTGAGCCGCCGCCCGGCCGCCCCACACAGCGGTGGCCGCCGGGACTGCTCTGCGGGGGTGTCGACTAGGGTTTCGGAGGCAGAAACAGCCCGACCCCGCGCCAACCCACGCACGACCCCGAGGAGCAGCCGTGAGCGAGCCCGCGTCCACCGCCCTGCAGCAGGAGATCGCCCGCGACCTCCTGGTGAGCGAGACCTTCGACGCGGAGCGCGAGATCGAGCGCCGGGTGGCCTTCCTCACCGAGCGGCTGACCTCGACCGGGCTGCGCTCCCTGGTCCTCGGCATCAGCGGCGGCGTCGACTCCACCACCGCCGGGCGCCTGTGCCAGCTCGCCGTGGAGCGGGCCCGTGCCGCCGGGCACGAGGCCGTCTTCTACGCCATGCGCCTGCCCTACGGGGTCCAGGCCGACGAGAAGGACGCCCAGCTCGCCCTCTCCTTCATCCGCGCCGACCAGGTCCTGACCGTCGACGTGAAGCCGGCCAGCGACGCCGCCCTCGCGGCCTCGCTCGCCGCCGGGGTCTCCTTCCGCGACGCCCACCACCAGGACTTCGTCCAGGGCAACATCAAGGCGCGCCAGCGCATGATCGCGCAGTACGCGGTCGCCGGCGCGCACGACGGCCTGGTCGTCGGCACCGACCACGCCGCCGAGGCGGTCTCCGGCTTCTTCACCAAGTTCGGCGACGGCGCGGCCGACCTCGTCCCGCTGACCGGCCTGACCAAGCGCCGGGTGCGCGCCGTCGCGGACGCCCTGGGCGCCCCGGCCGAGCTGGTGTGGAAGGTCCCGACCGCCGACCTGGAGACCCTCGACCCGGGCAAGGCCGACGAGGACGCGCTGGGCGTCACGTACGACGACATCGACGACTTCCTGGAGGGCAAGCCGGTGGACGAGCGCGCCTTCGAGATCATCGCCCGCCGCTACCGCCTCACGGAACACAAGCGCCAGCTCCCGCTCGCCCCGTAACCCCTGCGGCGAGCACCCTCCCACCGAGCCGCGCCGCGAATCGAGGCACGGGGCCATCCAGCCTCGCCAACGCTGCAGGCGCGGGGGACCTTTCCGGCCTCGCCGGCGGTTGAGGCGCGGGCCACCATCCGGCCTCGCCGGTGTTCGAGGCGCGGGGCCACCCTCCAGCCTCGCCGGCGTTTGAGGCGCGGGGTCTGGGGCGGAGCCCCAGGACGGGTCCGGGCGGAGCCCGGGGAAC
>NZ_JBIAUK010000055.1:0-15142 GCF_042892775.1 Streptomyces sp. NPDC001717
GCCGTCGGGGCCGGGCGCGCGCCGGGGCACCTCCTCGGGCGTCGAACGGGCAGGGGCAGCGGACACGTATGACGTGGTGCGTTCGACGCCCTGCGAGGGCGCCCCACCGCACACCCGACCCCGACGGCGCGGGAGTGTCAGGGGTGGGCTATTCGCCGCCCGCGTTCAGCTGGTTCAAGAGGCGGGCCAGTTCCGCCACTTCTCCGCGGTCCCAGTCGGCGAGCTTGCGCATGTACTGCTCGCGCCTCGCGTCCCGGACGCGGAGGAACCGCGACCGGCCCTCCTCGGTGAGGCCCACGAGGAAGGCGCGGCCATCGGCGGGGTCCGGCTCCCGGGCGACCAGGCCCAGGACTTCCAGGGCCCGCAGCTGCCGGCTCATCGTGGCCTTGCCGACGCCGAAGTACGCCGCCAGTTCCGTGGCCCGCTGCCGCCCCGCCGCCTCCAGGCGTACGAGGAGCCCGTACGCGGCCGGCTCCAGTTCGGGGTGCAGTTCGCGGGCCATCTCGCCGGAGGAGGCGCGGGCCCGTCGGAGGAAGACGGACAGTTCCCGCTCCAGGGCAAGGAACTCCTGGTCTTCGCTCCCGTGCACGTACGGCTCCTTCGGTGGTGTGTGAGCAGCCAGTATTTCGCAGGGGGCAGGCCGAAGGCCCGGGACCCCGCCGGAGACGGGGACCCGGGCCGGAGACGGCGTCAGGCGGCGGCCGGGAGGACGACTTCCGCTTCCGCGAGGGCCAGCGCCAGCACCTGGCGGACGTCGGTCACCGGGTGCACCTCCAGCCCCTCCAGCACCTCGGCCGGGACGTCGTCCAGGTCGGCCTCGTTGCGCTTCGGGATGATGACGGTGGTCAGCCCGGCCCGGTGCGCGGCCAGCAGCTTCTGCTTGACCCCGCCGATCGGCAGGACCCGCCCGGTCAGGGAGACCTCGCCGGTCATCGCCACGTCCGTGCGGACCGTCCGCCCGGAGAGCAGCGAGGCGAGGGCGGTGGTCATGGTGATGCCCGCGCTGGGGCCGTCCTTGGGGACCGCGCCGGCCGGGAAGTGGATGTGCACGCCCCGGTCCTTCAGGTCGGCGACGGGCAGTTCCAGTTCCGCGCCGTGGGAGCGCAGGAAGCTCAGCGCGATCTGCGCCGATTCCTTCATGACGTCGCCGAGCTGTCCGGTGAGGGTGAGTCCGGCGGCACCGGTCTCCGGGTCGGCCAGTGAGGCCTCGACGAAGAGGACGTCACCGCCCGCGCCGGTGACCGCGAGGCCGGTGGCCACGCCGGGGACGGCGGTGCGCCGTTCGGCCGGGTCCTGGGCGGACTCCGGTACGTGGTGCGGCCGTCCGATCAGGGGGCGCAGGTCGTCGGCGCCGATCCGGAAGGGCAGTTCCCGCTCCCCCAGCTCGTGCTGCGAGGCCACCTTGCGCAGCAGGCGGGCGATGGACCGCTCCAGGGTGCGCACGCCCGCCTCGCGGGTGTACTCGCCGGCCAGCTTGCGCAGGGCGTCCTCCTCCAGGACCACCTCGTCGGCGCCGAGGCCGGCGCGGTCCAGCTGGCGGGGCAGCAGGTGGTCGCGGGCGATGACGACCTTCTCGTCCTCGGTGTAGCCGTCGAGGCGGACCAGCTCCATGCGGTCGGCGAGCGCCTCGGGGATGGCCTCCAGGACGTTGGCGGTGGCGAGGAAGACCACGTCGCTGAGGTCGAGTTCGACTTCCAGGTAGTGGTCGCGGAAGGTGTGGTTCTGGGCGGGGTCCAGCACCTCCAGCAGCGCGGCGGCCGGGTCGCCGCGGTAGTCGGAGCCCACCTTGTCGATCTCGTCGAGGAGGACGACCGGGTTCATGGACCCGGCTTCCTTGATGGCCCGTACGATCCGGCCCGGCAGGGCGCCGACGTAGGTGCGGCGGTGGCCGCGGATCTCGGCCTCGTCGCGGACCCCGCCGAGGGCGACGCGGACGAACTTGCGTCCCATGGCGTGCGCGACGGACTCGCCGAGCGAGGTCTTGCCGACGCCGGGCGGTCCGACGAGGGCGAGGACGGCGCCGCCGCGGCGGCCGCCGATGACGCCCAGGCCGCGCTCGCCGCGCCGCTTGCGGACCGCGAGGTACTCGGTGATGCGGTCCTTCACGTCGCTCAGGCCGGCGTGTTCGGCGTCGAGGATCGCCCGAGCGCCCTGGATGTCGTACTGGTCCTCGGTGCGCTCGTTCCAGGGCAGTTCGAGGACGGTGTCGAGCCAGGTCCGGATCCAGGAGCCCTCGGGGCTCTGGTCGCTGGACCGCTCCAGCTTGTCGACTTCCTTGAGCGCGGCTTCGCGGACCTTCTCGGGCAGGTCGGCGGCCTCGACGCGGGCCCGGTAGTCGTCGGACTCCTCGCCGTCCTTCTCGCCGTTCAGCTCGCGCAGTTCCTTGCGCACGGCTTCCAACTGGCGGCGCAGCAGGAACTCGCGCTGCTGCTTGTCGACGCCGTCCTGGACGTCCTTGGCGATGGACTCGGCCACGTCCTGCTCGGCGAGGTGGTCGCTGAGGGCCTTGACGGCGAGGCGGAGGCGGGCGACCGGGTCTGCGGTCTCCAGCAGTTCGACCTTCTGGGCGACGGTCAGGAAGGGCGAGTAGCCGGAGTTGTCGGCGAGGGCCGAGACCCCTTCGATCTGCTGGACCCGGTCCACGACCTGCCAGGCCCCGCGCTTCTTGAGCCAGCTGGTGGCGAGCGCCTTGTACTCCTTGACGAGTTCGGTGACCGCGCCGGGCAGCGGATCGGGCACGGACTCCTCCACGGTCTCGCCCTCGACCCAGAGCGCGGCCCCGGGCCCCGTGGTCCCGGCACCGATCCGGACGCGCCCACGGCCGCGGATGAGCGCGCCGGGGTCTCCGTCGGAGAGCCGTCCGACCTGCTCGACGGTCCCGAGCACACCGGTCCCGGCGTACGTCCCGTCGATGCGCGGTACGAGCAGCACCTTGGGCTTCCCGCTGCCGGCCGCCGCCTGGGCCGCCTCCACGGCGGCCCGTACCTCGGTGTCGGACAGGTCCAGCGGAACGACCATTCCGGGCAGCACGACCTCGTCGTCGAGCGGCAGCACGGGCAGAGTGAGCGTTGCGGACGTCGAAGCCATGATCTTCCCTCCGGCAGTGAAGTTGAGCTATGCGGACTCAATGCATCTGCGCGGCCCGATGTTCCCCAACGCCCGTTCGCCGGGGGCGAACACCTCTCACGCGGCGGAGATGCGGACGTTTCCCGAGGTCGTCTTCGCCGCCAGGCGGGACGCGGCGGCCAGGTCCGAGGGGACCGAGACCTCCCGGGCACCCGAGGTGGTGGCGACCGCGACCAGGTAGGAGGCCTGGGGGACCTTCAGGGTGACGTCGCCCGAGGAGGTCTCGGCGCGCACGGAGGAGGGCGCCTTCGCGAAGTCGAGGCGGGCGTCGCCCGAGTCCGAGCGGACGTCCGCGTCCGGTCCGGACAGGCCGGTGGCGTTGATCGTGCCCGAGGACGTACGGACCTTCAGCGGGCCGGCGATCCGGTCGGCGGTCACCTCGCCGGAGTCGGCCTTCACATCGGCCGCCGCCACTCCCGTCACGGAGATGCGGCCGCTGCTGCTCGCCAGCTTGACGGTGGCGGCGGCCGGGACCTCCAGGCGGTAGTCGACGTAGCAGCCGTCGGAGCAGCCGTCGGTGAAGGTCAGCACCCCGCCGGTGACCTTCTGGCCGGGCACGGGCGCGCCGCCCCCGCGGTAGTGGACGGTGCGGCGGACCGTCACCCCGGGCCCGGTCCCGGGCGTCACCTCGATCGAGCCGGCCCGGGTGTCACCCAGCTCCACGGCGGTGACGGCCTCGGTGACCGTGGTGTCGGCGGTCGCCGTCTTCTTCGATCCGTCGGCGAAGGAGCAGCCGGTCACGAGGATTCCGGCGCCGAGGACGACGGCCGCGATGCGGGCTGACGAGGTGTGAGAAGTCATGCCACGATGCTCGCCCGCCGAGGGGGCGCGGCCGATGGTGCCGGTACCCGAACCCCGGGTGGGGTTAACCCCCGGACGCTTGACCTGAACCAAGGTCGAGGTTCTACGTTTGATTCATGATCACGAACGAGCGCCTCACCGACGCCGAACTCGCCTCTCAGCCCGCCGCGTACTGGACCGGTCTGGCCTACGAGTCCCTGATCGCCTTCACCCGGGCCCGGCAGGCCGAGCTGGGCCACACCCAGCCCGGGTTCTGGCTGCTGCGCAACCTGTCGCGCGACGACATCTCCCCCGACGGCGAAGGCATGACGATCCCCCAGCTCCGGCAGGCCATGAGCACCTACCTGCGGCCCGAGGACGACCTGGCCGCCGAGGCGGAGGTCCTGCTGGAGCGCGGGTGGCTCACCCGCGACGACGACGGACGGCTGTGGATCACCGAGGCCGGCGAGGAAGCCCGCCTCGATCTCAAGCGGCACGCCCCGGCCATCACCGCTCGGATCCACGACGGCATAGCCGAGGCCGACTACGTCACCACGCTGAAGGTGCTCCGCCGGTTGATCCGGAACACGGGCGGCACCCTCGACGCCTAGGTCGTCTCTTTCGGATCTTGCCGGTCAGGCCCGCGTCGTCCGGTGCCGTGCATCGGCGCCTTGGCGGGGCGCCCTCGTACTGGCCGTACTCGGGCGCTCCGCCAAGGCGGCGAGGTGCGGTGCCGGGCGGCGCGGGCCAGGCAAGATCCGGAAGAGACGGCCTAGGCCGGCTGCTCCGCCATCGAGGCGGCGATGACCGAGAACACGGCGCCCTGCGGATCGGCCAGTACGGCCATCCGCCCGGCCGCCATGTCGAACGGGGGCGCCAGAACGGTGGCCCCGGCCCGCACCGCCGCGGCGGTCACGCCGTCCACGTCGTCGACGCTGAAGTACGCCATCCAGTGCGGCGGGGTTCCGGGCGGGGCCTTCTCCAGGGTCATCATGCCGCCGACGGCCCGGCCGCCGACCTGCCATTCCACGTACCCCTCGGCGCCCGGCATCTCGGACCGCTTCGGCGTCATCGGCAGGGCGGCCGCGTAGAACCGGCCCGCGGCGTCGGTGTCCGTGGTGCTCAGCTCGTTCCAGATCAGCGCGCCCGGCTCGTTGACGATCCCGGCGCCGGTGAAGGACTTCGCCTCCCACAGCCCGAACACCGCCCCCTGCGGGTCGGACACGACCGCCATGCGGCCGAGGTCCATGACGTCCATGCCCGGCACCATCACCTTGCCGCCGGCGTCGCCGATCTGCCCGAGCGTCCCGTCGAGACCGTCCGTGGCCAGGTACGTCGTCCACACCGCCGGAGGCATCGGGTCGGGCGTGGTGCCGTCCGGGTTCATGGCGGCCATGATCCCGGCGACCGGCCTGCCCTTGAGCGTGCAGACGGCATAGCCTCCCGTCTCCGGCGGCCCGACCTCGCCCTGCCAGCCGAGGAGGTCGCTGTAGAAGTCGATCGCGCTCTGCTGGTCCGGGACCATCAGGTCGATCCAGCAGGGGGTGCCTGCCTGGTAGGGGCCGTTCTTCTCGGGCACGGGGTTCTCCATGGTGCGGGTGGGTGAGGACGGGCGTTCAGTACCCCCACGACGCTCCGGGAATCGGCCCGTTCGAGTGAACTCAGGTCGTCACCGGACGCCCGCCGGATTCGAGCCCCCACTCGCTCCACGAACCGTCGTACACCGCGAGCCGCCCGTACCCGGCGAGATCCGCCCCGAGGGCCAGCACGCAGGCGGTCACCCCGGACCCGCAGCTGAAGTACAGCCGCTCCCGCTCCCCGGCCAGCTCCGCGAAGGCCTCCCGGAGCTCCCCGGCGGGCCGCATCCGACCATCCGGACCCTGGAGCTCGCCGAACGGCAGGTTCAGCGCACCCGGCATGTGCCCGCCCCGCAGCCCCGGCCTGGGCTCGGGGGCGGTACCGGCGAAACGCCCCCTGGTACGAGCGTCGAGAACGGCGGCGGCCGGGTCGGCGAGGGCCGCCGCGACGGCCTCCGCGTCGACCACCAGCCCGGGGCGGGGCCGCGCCGTGAAGGAGCCGCGCGGGCCGTCGTACGCGGCGGGGCCGCTCTCGACGGGCAGCCCGGCGGCGGCCCACGCGGGCAGTCCGCCGTCCAGTACGGCGACCCGGTCGAAGCCCATGGCGCGCAGCATCCACCAGGCGCGGGGGCCGGAGTAGACGCCGGCGGCGTCGTAGACGACCACGGTGTCGGTGTCGTCCACGCCGAGAGCCCGCATCTCCTCGGTGAACTCCGCGGCGGTGGGCATGGTGTGCGGGGCGGGGGCGGTGTGGTCGGACAGGGCGCCGTCGAGGTCGAAGGGACGGGCGCCGGGTATCCGCTCGGGGGTACCCCGATGCGCCCCGACGGAGGCGTCGAACACCACGACCCCTTCTCCGAGGTGGGCGGCGAGCCAGTCGGCGTCGACGAGGGGGCCGGGAATCTCGGGCGCGGGCATGCGGGGCCTCCGGTGGTGCGGGTGGGCTGGTCGCGCCATCCTCCCGCACCGGGCCCCGTGTTGGCCGCTGCGCGGAGCAGGTCCCCTACCCGCCCTTCCACCGTTCCCCGGTGCTCCGCCCCGGACCCCCGCTCCTCAAACCGCCCCACCTACCGCTGAGAGGCGCCCCCTGGAGGGGCTGGATGGTGCCGGCCGGGGGTGGGGCCGGGGTGCGGTGTCGTCCGGGACCAAAACGAGATGACTTCGGAGCACGGTCCCGCCCTACGACTCCGACCCCCGACCCCCGACCAGGCACCGAAGCCCCCCCCTCAGCGCCGCAGGCCCCCGCAGGCCCCTCAACCACACCCGCCCGGCCGGGCGTAGACCGCCACCCTCGCGCCCCGGACGCCCGTCACCGAGCAGCGTTCGAACGCGGCCGTCAGAACCTCCCGCTTGACGACCTCCCCCGGGTACGGATCCAGCGGCTGCCCCTCCGGATCCAGCAGCGCGATCACCCGAGGGGACCGGAGCAGCGCCTCCCGGATCCGCCCCGCCGGCAGCTCCGTGCCCTGGAGCGTGTGCGAGGCCGCCGGGGAGCGGTCCAGGGCCACGTCCCGCAGCCCCCCGTACACCCCCGGTGAGGACAGCAGCCACTCGCGCCGCCGGGAGGGCATGAACACCACCGCGTCCCCCGGCCGCGCCCGCTCCCGGACCACCGCCGCCACCGCGAGGGCGTCGTCCTTGCGGCTGTCGGGCGTACGCAGCCACATCGACCACCACCCGAACGGCACCAGCAGCACCCCCACGAGCAGCCACGGCCACCACCCCCGCGCCCCGGCCAACCGCACCCCCGCCAGCAGCGCGAACCCGGCCAGCGCGTACAGGACGTACCGGTCGACGTACCAGGGGTGCACCAGCGAGACCACCATCAGCAGCCCCGGCGGCAGCAGCGCGAGCGGGAGCGCGACCCGTACCAGCCCCCGCTCCGCCCCCCGCGCGAGCAGCAGGCTCGCGACCGCGAGCACGCCGTACGCAGTCCAGTCCTGCCAGCTCGGCCGCCCGAGCCAGCCGAGCTGCTGCTGCGCCTGCCGCGCGCTCACCGCGGCCAGCGGAACGAGCAGCACCAGGACCGCCCCCGCCGCCACCCGCCACCCCCGCGAGCGCCACGCGGCGAAGGCGTGGGCGAGCAGCGCCAGCGCCGCGAACTCGTGCAGCCAGCAGCCCAGCAGCAGCACCACCGCGTACGAGGTCCAGCGCTCGCGCAACATCAGGTACGTCGCCCACACCACCGCCGCCGCGACGAGCGCGTACGAGCGCCCCTCCTGGGCGTACATCTGCACGGGCGGGAGGACCGCGTACCCGAGGCCGGCGAACAGCGCGGCGCGCTCCCCCGCGAGCCGGTGGCCGACGGCCGCGACCCCGGCGGCGGCCAGCGCGGTGGCGGCGACGGAGGGCAGCCGCAGCGCCCACGGGCCGCCGTCCCAGGCGGTGAACACCCCGTGCATCAGCAGGTAGTACAGGCCGTGGACGGCGTCGACCTCACCGAGCAGCCGCCAGATCCCGCCGAGGGGCCGGTGCGCGACCTGCCAGGTGACGGACTCGTCGCGCCACATGCTGCCGCCCCGCTCCAGACCCCAGAGGCCGAGGAGGACGGCGAGCAGCGGGGGCAGCACGCGCCACGGGGCGATACGGGGGATGTCGACCTCCGGGGTGCTGTCGCAACGGGTGTGGGGCCTCCATACTCGTGGTTCGGTCCGAGTACCCGCGGAGGTGGGTGTGCGCACGTCCCGAACGGTTGTGGCGGTACGGCTGGGCGCGGCGGTGTTGCTGGGCGCCGCGCTCCTGGTGGGCTGCGGGCCGGCGGGTTCGTCCGACACGTCGATGTCCCGAGCCCCGTCCGCCACCGCGGACACCGCCGCGCCCCCCTCGCCGAGCCAGGGGCCGAACCAGAGCCAGAGCCCGAGTCAGAGCCCGAACCAGGGCCCGAGCCAGGGCCCGAGCCCGAGTCAGAGCCAGAGCCCGAGTCAGAGCCGGAACCCCTCCGAGACCCTGGTACGCGTCACCCGTACCGGCGGCTTCGCCGGCCAGACCCACACGCTGGTCGTCAAGGGCGACGGCTCCTGGACCCGCCTCGACGTCAAGGCGCAGCCCACAGGGACCGGCAAGCAGTCGCCGCAGGAGCTCGACGCCCTGCGCGCCGCCCTCGCGAAGGCGGACTTCCCGCACCTTCCGAGGGTCTCCACGGGGGGCCCGGTCATCTACGACGGGTACACGTACACCTTCGTCCACGGCGGCTTCGAGGTGGCCTCCGACCAGGGGTCGATGCCGCCCGCGCTGACCGCCGTACTGGACGCCCTCCCGCCGTTCACCGGGTAGGCCCCGGCCCCTGTCACCAGCCCTGCCACAGCCCTCACATACCGGTCCCCATCAGGACTTTCGATCCAAAACGGCCTATCGGAACCCTGCATAGCCGCGGGCCGGCGCCTCCTCTACGCTGCACCCCTGACACACGAGATCAGCGGATCAGACGGACCAGCCGGATCACACGGATCACACGGATCTGGTCGGACGGATCGGCTCACACTGACCGGCACGGGTCGGCACCGGGACGGGACATGGAACACACGCACACCAGCCACAACGGCGCCTCGGCGACACCGGGCGCCCAGCGGCGCGTACTCGTCGTCGAGGACGACCACACCATCGCCGAGGCCATCGCGGTCCGGCTGCGCGCCGAGGGCTTCCAGGTGCAGACGGCCGCGGACGGCCCGGCGGCCGTCGCCGCGGCCGAGAGCTGGCTGCCGGAGCTGCTCGTCCTGGACGTCATGCTGCCCGGCTTCGACGGGCTGGAGGTCTGCCGCCGGGTCCAGGCGCAGCGCCCGGTCCCCGTGCTGATGCTGACCGCGCGGGACGACGAGACGGACCTGCTGGTCGGGCTCGGGGTCGGTGCGGACGACTACATGACGAAGCCGTTCTCGATGCGCGAGCTCGCCGCCCGGGTCCACGTCCTGCTGCGGCGCGTGGAACGGGCCACCCTCGCCGCGCACACCCCGCGCGGGGCCACCCTGCGGCTGGGCGACCTGGAGATCGACCACGCGCAGCGCCGGGTCCGGGTCCAGGCCGAGGACGTGCACCTGACGCCGACCGAGTTCGACCTGCTGGTGTGCCTGGCCGGGACCCCGCGGGCGGTGCTGTCCCGGGAGCAGCTGCTGGCCGAGGTCTGGGACTGGGCCGACGCGTCCGGGACCCGTACGGTCGACAGCCACATCAAGGCACTGCGGCGGAAGATCGGGGCGGAGCGGATCCGTACGGTCCACGGCGTCGGGTACGCCCTGGAGACCCCGGCGCAGGCGTGAGCGGCCGGCGGCCGCCGGGGGAAGGGCTGCGGCCCTTCTCGCCCTTCTCGATCAAGACCAAGCTGGGCACGCTCGTCGTGGTCTCGGTCTTCATCACGACGGGGCTGCTCCTGGTGGCCCTGCGCACCGCCACCGAGCTGCGCTTCATCACGGTCTTCTCGGTGATCGCCTCGATGCTGATCACCCAGTTCGTGGCGCACAGCCTGACGGCGCCGCTGGACGACATGACGACGGTGGCCCGGGCGATCTCGCACGGCGACTACACGCGGCGGGTGCGCGGGGCGGGGCGCCGTGACGAGCTGGGCGACCTGGCCGCGACGATCAACCTGATGGCGGACGACCTGGAGGCGGTGGACCGGCACCGCAAGGAGCTCGTCGCCAACGTCTCGCACGAGCTGCGCACGCCCATCGCCGCGCTGCGGGCGGTGCTGGAGAACGTGGTGGACGGGGTTTCGGCCGCCGATCCGGAGACCATGCGCACGATGCTGAAGCAGACCGAGCGCCTGGGGCGGCTGGTGGAGACCCTGCTGGACCTGTCCAGGGTGGACAACGGGGTGGTCCCGCTGAAGGCGCGGCGTTTCGAGGTGTGGCCGTACCTGTCGGGCGTGCTGAAGGAGTCGGGGCTGGCGGCCGCGGGCCGGCCGGGGCTGCTGTCCGGTTCGGGCGGGCACACGCGCAACGACGTACACCTGCACCTGGACGTGTTCCCGCCCGAGCTGACGGCGTACGCGGATGCCGAGCGGCTGCACCAGGTGGTGGCGAACCTGATCGACAACGCGGTCAAGCACAGCCCCCCGCACGGCCGGGTCACGGTCCGTGCGCGGGCCGGCGACGCGCCCGGGAGTCTGGCGCTGGAGGTACGGGACGAGGGCCCCGGCATTCCGGAGGCGGAGCGCGCGCGGGTGTTCGAGCGGTTCAACCGGGGCAGCGCGCGGGGCGGCGACGGCGGCACCGGGCTGGGCCTGGCGATCGCCCGTTGGGCGGTGGAGCTGCACGGAGGCCGGATCGGAGTGGCCGAATCGTCACGTGGCTGCTGCATCCTCGTCACGCTTCCGGGCAGCTCGTAGGCGTCGTGTTGACGTAGGGTTCGAGTGGGAAGGAAATGATCTCGGCCACACGTGCCCGGGGTCCGTCAGGGGTGCGAAGCCGTGGGGGTCGCAACCTCGGTGCCCCCTACCCGAACCACGCTTGTTTCCCGCCATTCCAGACGGTGAAACCCGCCGTTCGATGTGACCTACGCGACGGATCTCCCGTCCGGTCTGCATCACACGGTTCAGGAGGCGTAGCCTTTATTCCCGCTGTCCATACCTTGTGAAGCGGAAGAGGGCGGTTGCCGCCGTGTCGCCACAGTCCCCCAGTAACCCGAGCACCACGACCGAAGCAGCAGAAGGCGGGAAGAACCCCGCCTCAGGCTTCGGCGCGAATGAGTGGCTCGTCGACGAGATCTATCAGCAGTACCTCCAGGACCCGAATTCGGTCGACCGGGCCTGGTGGGACTTCTTCGCCGACTACAAGCCGGGGGGCGCTGCCGCTCCGGTCAAGGCCGAAGAGCCCGTGAAGACCCCGACGACGGACGGCGCCTCCGCACAGGCCGCCACCACCGTCGCCGGAACTCCTCAGGTCGTCGACGCCGCCGCCACGGGGGCGGCGGGCGCCACCGCCGCACCCCCCGGTGCAAGCACCGGCTCCACTGGAGCGGCTGCCGCCGCGCCGCTCTCTTCGCCTGTGTCAGCTCCTGCCCCTGCTCCTGCCACCCCCTCTGGTGCCCCTGCTGTGACTGTCACCTCCCAGGCCCCGGCCGCCGCACCGGCCGCGCCCGCCACCCCCTCCGTAGCCCCGCAGAAGGCCGCGCCCGCCACCGAGGCCCCCACGGGCCCCGAGCTGGTGACGCTCCGCGGCCCGGCGGCTGCCGTAGCCAAGAACATGAACGCCTCCCTCGACGTCCCGACGGCCACGTCCGTCCGCGCCGTCCCGGTGAAGCTGCTGTTCGACAACCGCATCGTCATCAACAACCACCTCAAGCGCGCCCGGGGCGGGAAGATCTCCTTCACGCACCTGATCGGCTACGCGATGGTGCAGGCGATCAAGGCCATGCCGTCGATGAACCACTCCTTCGCGGAGAAGGACGGCAAGCCGACCCTGGTCAAGCCCGACCACGTGAACTTCGGCCTCGCCATCGACCTGGTGAAGGCCAACGGCGACCGCCAGCTCGTCGTCGCCGGCATCAAGAAGGCCGAGACCCTCAACTTCTTCGAGTTCTGGCAGGCCTACGAGGACATCGTCCGCCGCGCCCGCGTCGGCAAGCTGACGATGGACGACTTCACCGGCGTGACGGTCTCCCTCACCAACCCCGGCGGCCTGGGCACCGTGCACTCCGTGCCCCGCCTGATGCCCGGACAGTCGGTCATCATGGGCGTCGGCTCCATGGACTACCCCGCCGAGTTCCAGGGCACCTCGCAGGACACCCTGAACAAGCTGGGCATCTCCAAGGTCATGACCCTGACCTCGACCTACGACCACCGGGTCATCCAGGGCGCGGCCTCCGGCGAGTTCCTGCGCATCGTCGCGAACCTGCTGCTCGGCGAGAACGGCTTCTACGACGACGTCTTCGAGGCGCTGCGCATCCCGTACGAGCCGGTCCGCTGGCTCCGGGACATCGACGCCTCGCACGACGACGACGTCACGAAGGCCGCCCGGGTCTTCGAGCTGATCCACTCCTACCGGGTCCGCGGCCACGTCATGGCCGACACCGACCCGCTGGAGTACAAGCAGCGCAAGCACCCCGACCTCGACATCACCGAGCACGGCCTCACCCTGTGGGACCTGGAGCGCGAGTTCGCGGTCGGCGGCTTCTCCGGCAAGTCGATGATGAAGCTCCGCGACATCCTCGGCGTGCTGCGCGACTCGTACTGCCGCACCACCGGCGTCGAGTTCATGCACATCCAGGACCCGAAGCAGCGCCGCTGGATCCAGGACCGCATCGAGCGCCCGCACACCAAGCCGGAGCGCGAGGAGCAGCTGCGCATCCTGCGCCGCCTGAACGCGGCCGAGGCCTTCGAGACGTTCCTGCAGACGAAGTACGTCGGCCAGAAGCGCTTCTCCCTGGAGGGCGGCGAGTCCGTCATCCCGCTGCTCGACGCCGTCATCGACTCGGCCGCCGAGGCCCGCCTCGAAGAGGTCGTCATCGGCATGGCCCACCGCGGCCGCCTGAACGTCCTGGCGAACATCGTCGGCAAGTCGTACGCGCAGATCTTCCGCGAGTTCGAGGGCAACCTCGACCCGAAGTCGATGCACGGCTCCGGCGACGTGAAGTACCACCTGGGCGCCGAGGGCACCTTCACGGGCCTGGACGGCGAGCAGATCAAGGTCTCGCTCGTCGCGAACCCGTCCCACCTGGAGGCCGTCGACCCGGTCCTGGAGGGTGTCGCCCGCGCCAAGCAGGACGTCATCAACAAGGGCGGCACGGACTTCACCGTCCTCCCGCTGGCCCTGCACGGTGACGCGGCCTTCGCCGGCCAGGGCGTGGTCGCCGAGACGCTGAACATGTCGCAGCTGCGCGGCTACCGCACCGGCGGCACCGTGCACGTGGTCATCAACAACCAGGTCGGCTTCACCGCCGCCCCGGAGTCCTCGCGTTCCTCGATGTACGCGACCGACGTGGCCCGCATGATCGAGGCGCCGATCTTCCACGTGAACGGCGACGACCCGGAAGCGGTCGTGCGCGTTGCCCGTCTGGCCTTCGAGTTCCGCCAGGCGTTCAACAAGGACGTGGTCATCGACCTCATCTGCTACCGCCGCCGCGGTCACAACGAGTCGGACAACCCGGCGTTCACGCAGCCGCTGATGTACGACCTGATCGACAAGAAGCGCTCGGTGCGCAAGCTGTACACCGAGTCCCTGATCGGTCGCGGCGACATCACGCTGGAAGAGGCCGAGCAGGCGCTGCAGGACTTCCAGGGCCAGCTGGAGAAGGTCTTCGCGGAGGTCCGCGAGGCCGCCACGCAGCCCGCGGTCGCCGCGCCGGCCCCGGCCCCGCAGGCCGACTTCCCTGTCGCCGTGAACACGGCGATCTCGCAGGACGTCGTCAAGCGCATCGCCGAGTCCCAGGTCAACATCCCCGAGGGCGTCACCGTCCACCCGCGTCTGCTGCCGCAGCTGCAGCGCCGCGCGGCGATGATCGACGACGGCACCATCGACTGGGGCTTCGGCGAGACCCTGGCCTTCGGTTCGCTGCTCATGGAGGGCACCCCGGTCCGGCTGTCCGGCCAGGACTCCCGCCGCGGCACCTTCGGCCAGCGCCACGCGGTCCTCATCGACCGGGAGACGGGCGAGGACTACACCCCGCTCCTGTACCTGTCGGACGACCAGGCCCGGTTCAACGTCTACGACTCGCTGCTCTCCGAGTACGCGGCCATGGGCTTCGAGTACGGCTACTCGCTGGCCCGTCCGGACGCGCTGGTCCTCTGGGAGGCCCAGTTCGGTGACTTCGTCAACGGCGCGCAGACCGTCGTCGACGAGTTCATCTCCTCGGCGGAGCAGAAGTGGGGCCAGACCTCCGGCGTCACCCTGCTCCTCCCGCACGGCTACGAGGGCCAGGGCCCGGACCACTCGTCCGCCCGCCCGGAGCGCTTCCTCCAGCTGTGCGCGCAGAACAACATGACCGTGGCCATGCCCACGCTGCCGTCGAACTACTTCCACCTGCTGCGCTGGCAGGTCCACAACCCGCACCACAAGCCGCTGATCGTCTTCACCCCGAAGTCGATGCTGCGTCTGAAGGCGGCGGCGTCGAAGGCGGAGGAGTTCACGACCGGTTCGTTCCGTCCGGTCATCGGCGACTCGACGGTGGACGCGAACGCGGTCCGCAAGGTCGTCTTCTGCGCGGGCAAGGTCTACTACGACCTGGAGGCCGAGCGGGAGAAGCGCGGTATCACCGACACCGCCATCATCCGCATCGAGCGCCTGTACCCGCTGCCGGGTGCGGAGCTCCAGGCGGAGATCGCCAAGTTCCCGAACGCGGCGAAGTACATCTGGGCGCAGGAGGAGCCGGCGAACCAGGGTGCGTGGCCGTTCATCGCGCTGAACCTGATCGACCACCTCGACCTGGCGGTCGGCGCGGACGTCCCGGCGGGCGAGCGCCTGCGTCGCATCTCGCGGCCGCACGGCTCTTCCCCTGCCGTGGGCTCGGCGAAGCGCCACCAGGCGGAGCAGCAGCTGCTGCTGAACGAGGTCTTCGAGGCCTGAGCCTCGTAACACCCGGAAGGCCCGGCCCCCTCGGGGGGCCGGGCCTTCCGGCTTTCCCGCAAGCGGGGCCTTCACCCCCTCTGCCCGCGCCTGCAGTTCGGCGGTTGCCCACCCGCCCCCTCGGGTGCGGGTGGGGTGTGGCGGGTGTCCTCGCGGGAGGGGGTT
>NZ_JBIAUK010000056.1:0-13455 GCF_042892775.1 Streptomyces sp. NPDC001717
GTTCATGGATAGTGGCAACAACTTCGTTGCGTAGAATTGTCGTTTGCGCAGCTCAGAGGCTAGAAATCGTTGCATCGGATTGGATTTCAACGCAATGATGGCCACCGGTCCGTTGCACTGGAGGGGGAATGAACGCTACGGGTGGCGCGTCGACCGGGGCAGGGGAAAGCCCTCCCGCTCACCGAGAGGGGAGGGCTTGAGGCGCGGACCGGGGGCGGCGGGTCAGTCCTGGGGGCGGGGGCGGTAGGTGGTGACCTGGACGCCCGTGGCGCTGGTGACCGTCGAAACCAGGTCGAGCGGGCGCAGGGTGCCGTCCGTCGGGAAGATCGACTTACCGGGGCCGAGCAGCACCGGCATGATCATCAGGCGCAGCTCGTCGGCCAGGCCCTCGCTCAGGAGGGTGCGCGCGAGGGTGGGGCTGCCCATGACCAGCAGGTCGCCGCCGGGGGTGTCGCGCAGTTCCCGGATGCGGGCGACGGCCTTGTCGGCGGGGACGAGGGCGGTGTTCCAGGTGAGGTCGTCCTCGGCGAGGGTGTCGGAGACCACGTGCTTGGGCAGGGCGTTCATCCGGTCCGCGAAGGGGTCGCCGGCCCGCTCGGGCCAGGCGGCGGCCATGTTCTGCCAGGTGCGGCGGCCGAAGAGGAGCGCCTCGGCCTGGTTCAGCGCCTCGGCGAAGGCTCCGCCGACGACCTCCGGGTCGAAGAAGGGGTGGGTCCAACCGCCGTGGGCGAAGCCTCCGTCGGTGTCCTCCTCGGGGCCGCCGGGGGCCTGGACGACGCCGTCGAGGCTGATGAACTCGCTGATGACGATGCGCATGGGAGGGGCTCCTGTTTTCCTCGCGTCGGTCCGTACGCCAATGAAGACGATCGAGGGGGCGAGAACTCATCGGCGGGCGGCGGAATGTGTGATGTGAGCCGGCTCACACTCCGCTGGGGGCGCTCGACCGGGAGCGACTGGAAGTGGAGCAGCACCAGGGGGTGGAAGCGGAAACCGTCACCGGTCAGCGGGCAGCCCGGCGCGACCGGGGAGCGGACCGGCTCCAGGAACGTACCGTCGACGAGGCCCTCCACCAGGTCCTCCGCCCGCCGCATCGGCAGGCCGAGGACCGTCGCGGCGGAGGCCGCGGAGAACGGGCGCCGTCCGAGCACCGAGAGGCGGCCCGGCAGTCCGCGGGTCTCCGCGTCGGTGCGCCGCAGCCAGCCGGAGCCGTTCCACGGAGCCCGGCTCTGTGGCCGTGAGCGCCGTGCCCACGATGTTCGTGAGCAGTTCGAGGGAGTCGTCGCGGTTCATCGGGCCGAGCGCGAGGGTGTGGGGTCCGGTGGCGGCGGCGAGGTGGACGTGTCCCGTGACGAGCGCGGCGGAGTGCGGGCCGGCCGGCAGGAGCGCGGTGAGCCCGGCGGTGTCGGCCGCGTTGTCCGGCAGGACCAGGATCCGGCGGCCCACCGTCCGTGTGCGGTCGAGCCGTACCGGCTCGTCGAGGTCGTGCGCGGCGGCCGGGGGCCGTTCCTCACCGAGCGCGCGCAGGAAGCGGACCAGCACGGCGCCCGGGCCCTTGGGGGCGCCGTCCGGCTCGGTCAGGTCGGCGTGGAGCCGACCGTCGGGGAAGTCCTCCTCGGCGGCGTGCGCGGCGTGCACGGCGAGGGCGGTCTTGCCGATGCCCGCCATCCCGGTGATCAGGCAGCGCCGCGGTTCCCCCGCGGCACTCGTGAACAGGCGGCGCAGGGCGGCCAGTTCGCGGGTGCGGCCGGTGAAGGCGACGCCGGTGTCGGGCGGCAGCATGAAGGGCGACGGTGGCGCGGCGGAAGTCGGGGCTGCGGGGGGGCGGCGGAGGTCCGGGCTGCGTGGATCCGGGCGGCCGGGTGCGCGCGGGTTCGGCGGCGGGGTGTGGTGCGAGGTCCAGCCTCGCACCCGGCAGGGCCTCGTGGGCGGCCCGCAGGCCGTGGCCGGGTTCGACGCCCAGCTCCTCGGCGAGCACGGAGCGGCCCTCGTGGAAGACGAGGAGGGCGTCGGCCTGGCGCCCGCACCGGTAGAGGGCCGTCATCACCTGGGCGCGCATCCGCTCGCGGAGCGGGAAATCGGCCACCAACCGGGTGAGTTCGGAGGTGATCCGCTGGTGGTGGCCGAGGGCGAGGTCGGCTTCGATCCGGTTCTCCAGCGTGGCGGCGCGCGCCTCCTCCCACTGCGGGACCTCCTCCTGCACGAGGTGCTCGGTGGCGTTCACCCGCATGGGCCCCCGCCACAGCTCCAGCGCGTCGCGCAGCAGGGTGCCGGCCTCCTCGTACCGGTGTGCCCGGAGGGCCTGGCGGCCGAGCCGGTCGACACGCACGTACTCCGCGACGTCGAACCGGCTGTCGCCGGTCCGTATGGCGTAGCCGGCTCCGCGGCGCTCGAGGGTGAGCTCGGGTTCGAGGAGTGTGCGGAGCCGGGAGACGTACGTGTGGAGCTGCGCGCTCATCGTGGCGGGCGGTCGGGCGCCCCACAGCAGAGGGCTGAGCCGGGTGTCGGGCACGACGCGGCCGCGGGCGAGCAGCAGGGCCGCCGGCACGGTGTGCGGCTTCGTTCCCGAGAGCGCGATCCGAGTGCCGTCACGGGTGGCTTCGACCGGGCCGAGCAGGTGGAGTTCGATGGTGTCCTGTCGACGGCGCGGCGTTGCTCCCGCCGTGACCGGGCGGGGTGCGAAGAGGTTGCGTATAGGTGCGCTGGGGCCGCGTGATACCTGCTCCTCCCAGTCTGGGGCGGCCCGGTGCCGGGAACCCCCGGCACCCCGTCCCCGGAGGACTTTGATGCGCCGTCGACTCACCACCGTGATCGCCGCTTCCGCCGCCGCCCTCGTCGCCCTGGCCACCCCGGCCTCCGCCGTGCCGGCCGACAAGCCCCAGGTACTGAGCAGTTGGACGCAGACGAGCTCCGCGAGCCACAACGCCTGGCTCTCGGCCCGCAACAACCAGGGCTCCTGGTCGGCCTACGGGTTCGACTGGTCGACGGACTACTGCTCGTCCTCCCCGGACAACCCGTTCGGCTTCCCCTTCCAGACGGCGTGCGCCCGCCACGACTTCGGCTACCGCAACTACAAGAAGGCTGGCACGTTCAGCGCGAACAAGTCGCGGCTCGACGACGCGCTGTACGCCGATCTGAAGCGGGTGTGTTCCGCGTACTCGGGGCTGAAGAAGACCTCGTGCGACTCCACCGCCTGGACCTACTACCAGGCCGTGAAGGCCTTCGGCAACACGGCCGCCGTGGACGGCGGCGCCGTGGCCTGACCGGTCCGATCGCGAGGACCGGCCGGGCTCCGAGGGTCCGGCCGGCGCCCCGTCAGGCCTTCCGTGGGACGGGCGCATCGGCCGGTTTCGCCGCGGGGCGCCTGCGGGAGACGGCGACCCCGGCCAGGCAGATCGCGCCGCCGAGCAGGGTCAGCCACCCGGGGATCTCGTCCAGGACGATCCAGGCGAAGAGCACCACGACGGCGGGCACCGCGTAGGTGGTCGCGCCCATCTTCCCGGCGGTGGTCCGGGAGAGGGCGTACGTCCAGGTGGTGAAGGCGAGCGCGGTCGGGAACAGGCCCAGGTAGAGCATGTTGAGCGTGGCCGACAGCGGGGCCTGCGGCAGTTGGGAGACCAGCTGCCAGGCGAAGGGCAGGGTGACCGCGGTGCCGACGAAACAGCCGTACGTGGTCACCTGGATCGGGCTCGCGTGGCGCAGCGCCGGCTTCTGGGAGACCACCCCGGCCCCGTAGGTGAGCGCGGCGAGCAGGCAGAGCAGCACACCGGCGAGGGAGGAGGAGTCCCCCTTGGAGGTGGAGAGGCCGACGACGACCGCGCCCGCGAAGGAGACGGCCATCCCCGCCATCAGCGTCGGCGGGAAGCCCTCCTTCAGCAGCCAACCGCCGAGCAGGGCGATCACGATCGGGCCGATGTTCACGATCATGGCCGCGGTGCCCGCGTCCACGCCCTGTTCGCCCCAGTTCAGCGCGACCATGTAGAGGCCGAACCACAGCACGCCCGAGGCGAGGATGCCGGGCCAGGCCTGGCGCGGCGGGAACGGGACCCGTTTGACGAGCAGGACGACCCCGAGGGCGACCGATGCCGTCAGGAGCCGTCCCAGGGCCAGGGCTCCCGGGTCGTAGTGGGCCGCCGCCGACCGGATGGAGACGAAGGCGGAGGCCCAGAGGGCGACGGTGACGGACGCCGCGGCGAGGGCACGGCGGTCGGTTCCGGGACCGGCGGCAGATTGATCCATGCGGGTCAACGTACTCACGACCGGCCCCGCTCGCCTTCGGATATCGCGTCAGGTCCGCTCGCCGTGGCCGCCCTCCAGCAGGAGCTTCTTCTGCGGCTTGCCCATGGCGTTGCGCGGGACCGCCGTGACGAAGCGGACCTCGCGCGGGCGCTTGTGGACCGACAGGTGCGCGGCGACGAAGTCGGTGAGTTCGGCGCCGGTGACCCCGTCGGCGACGACGTACGCGACGATCCGCTGCCCGAGGTCCGCGTCGGGGACGCCGACGACGGCCGCCTCGCGCACCTTGGGGTGGTCGAGCAGGGCGTTCTCGATCTCGCCCGCGCCGATCCGGTAGCCGCCGGATTTGATCATGTCGATGGAGGCGCGGCCCACGATCCGGTGCACCCCGTCCGCCTCGTCGACGGCCGCGATGTCTCCCGTACGGAACCAGCCGTCCTCGGTGTACGCGGCGGCGGTGGCCTCCGGCCGGCCGAGGTATCCGGAGAACAGGGTGGGGCCGGTCAGCTGGAGTTCCCCGATCCCGGCTCCCGGTTCGGCTGCGATGCGGGTGCGGATGCCGGTGAGCGGGGTGCCGACCGTGCCGGGGCGGACCTCGCCTCCCGCCCGGCCGCTGATGGTGATCAGGGTCTCGGTCATGCCGTAGCGCTCGACGGGGCGGTGGCCGGTGAGGCGTTCGAGGTCGCGGAAGACGGGCGCGGGCAGGGCCGCGCTGCCGGAGACGAGGAGCCGGGCCCCGGACAGCGCGGTGGCGGCCTCCGGTTCGGCGGCGATGCGGGACCACACGGTCGGCACCCCGAAGTACAGGCTGCCGCCGGCCGAGGCGTAGGCGTCGGGCGTCGGCCGCCCGGTGTGCACGAGGCGGCTGCCGGTGCGCAGGGCGCCGAGCACTCCGAGCACGAGGCCGTGCACGTGGAACAGCGGCAGCCCGTGCACGAGGGTGTCGTCGGCGCTCCACTGCCAGGCTTCGGCGAGCGCGTCGAGGTCGGCGGCGATGGCGGCGCCGCCGAGCACCACGCCCTTGGGCGGGCCGGTGGTGCCGGAGGTGTAGAGGATCAGCGCGGGGTCCTCGGACGCGGCGGTCTTCCCGGAGGGGGCGTCCGCGCGCCGCGCGAAGTCCACCGCGATCTCCGCGGCCCCCGAGTCGCGCAGGATGTGTTCCCGCTCGGCGGGCCCGGCGTCGGGCGGCAGCGGCACGCAGGGCACCCCGGCGAGCAGCCCGCCGACGACCGCGGCGACGGTCTCCAGCGAGGCCGTCGCGGTGACGGCGAAGGCCGGGGCCCCCGCGACGTCCGCGGCCACCGCTCCGGCGGCGCCGAGCAGTTCCTCGTACGAGGCGGTGCGGCCGGCGACGGTGACGGCGTCCGCGCTGTCCCCGTACGCGCCTTCAAGTGCCGTGAGCACGCTGACACTCCCCTATCCGTGGTCCCGGTGGTACGGGGCCCAGGCTGCCGGACGCCGGGGGAAGCGCGCCACCCCGGCCGGGCCGCGCCCCGCCCCGGGACGGCACTCCCCAATATCCATCCATCTTGATGCATCAAAAAAGATGCATTACGGTTGCTCCCAGCGGACGGCGCGAGAGGAGTGGACGCATGCGGAAGTGGGCCGGGAATCCCTGGGCGGTACTGGTGACCATGTCACTGGGGTTCTTCATGACCTTGCTGGACCTGACGATCGTGAACATCGCGATCCCCGAGATGATCGACGCACTGGGGGCGACCCTGGACCAGACCCTGTGGGTGGTCAGCGGCTACGCCCTCGTCCTGGCCGTGCTGCTGATCACCGCCGGCCGGCTCGGTGACCTGTGGGGCCCCCGCAACCTCTTCGTCGCGGGCGTGGTGGTGTTCACCGCGGCGAGCGTCGCCTGCGGGCTGGCCACCGGCCCGGTGATGCTGATCGCGGCCCGCGGGGTGCAGGGCCTCGGCGCGGCGCTGCTCACACCGCAGACGATGGCGCTGATCATGTCGGTCTTCCCGGCCGCCCGGCGCGGCACGGCGATGGGCATCTGGGGCATGGTGGCGGGCCTGGCCACGCTGTCGGGGCCGACCCTGGGCGGCGTGCTGGTCTCCACCGTCGGTTGGCGCTGGATCTTCCTGGTGAACGTGCCGATCGGGATCGCGGCGCTGGTGCTGACCTACCTGGTGGTGCCCGACGTGCGGACCGGCCGGACGCGTACCTTCGACGTCCCCGGCGTCCTGCTGGCCACCGGCGCGCTGTTCTGCCTGACCTTCGCGCTCCAGGAGGGCGAGCACTACCACTGGGGCACCGGGATCTGGGGACTGATGGCCGCCGGTGCGGCGCTGGCCGCCGGATTCTTCTGCCACCAGCGCGGCCGTCAGGACCGCGAGCCGCTCGTCCCGTTCGCACTCTTCAAGGACCGCAACTTCTCCGTGCTGACGGTGATGGTCGCCCTGGTGTCGATGGCGATGATCGGACTGGCCCTCCCCTTCAACCTCTACCTCCAGTCCGTGCTCGGCCTGAGCGCGATCAAGGCGGGCCTGGTGCTGGCCCCGTCCTCCCTGGTGTCGATGGCCGTGGGACCCCTCGCGGGCCGGCTCTCGGACAAGGTCGGCGGCAAGTACCTGCTGATGGCGGGTCTGACCCTGTACGCCGTGGGCATCGCCGCGATCGTGCTGATCGCCGGTCCGGCGACTCCCTGGTACGCCTTCGTCCCGGCCACCGTCATCACCGGACTCGGCATCGGCTGCGTGGTCGCGCCGATGTCCGCCGAGGCGATGCGGGGCGTCGACCCGCGGCTCGCCGGGGCGGCTTCCGCGGTCAACAACACGGTCCGGCAGATCGGTTCGGTCATCGGCGCGGCCGCCGTGGGCGCCCTGCTCCAGGGCCGGCTGGCGGCGGAGCTGGCCACCGGGAAGCTGTACGCGGACGCGTTCGTCGCGACCCTGCACGTGACGGCGGCGCTGCCGATCGCGGTGGTCCTGCTGGGTGTGCTGGGCTGCTTCCTGGTACGCGGCCGGACCAAGGAGACGGCCGCTGCGCCGGGGGCCACCGCCGGGGTCGCGGCGGCGAAGGCGGCGGCGAAGGCGGCGGCGGGCGTTTAGCGCGGCGCAGGTCGGGACCTCCCCCGCGGAACCACCGCAACCGCCCGGGTGCACAGCACCCGGGCGGTTCGCGTGCACCGGCCGTCAGGACTGCTCCGGCGCCAGGCGGGTCAGCACGTCCGGCGACAGGCGCCGGGCCAGGGCCTCCAGGAGGGCGACCACCTGGGCGACCTCCACCGGGTCGTCGGTTCCGAGCGCCGCGGCGAGGGCGTCGTCGACGCGCGCCCCGGCGACCTCGGCGCGGCGGTCGGTCATTTCGGGGTTCTGCCGGAGCAGGGTCCGGCGCCGGTCGCGGGGGTCGGTCCGCGTCACCACCGATCCGGTCTCCCGCAGCCGGGCCACGCAGGCGGACACGGCGCTCTGCGGCAGACCGGAGCGCGTGGCGATCTCGCCGACCGTCGTGTCCGGGTGCGCGTAGACGTCGAGCATCACGATCAGCACCGACCGCGTGCTCATCGGCCGCTTGCCGACACGATCGGTGGGGATGGCCTCCTCACCGATCTTCATCAGCGTGCGTCCCAGCAGGAAGAGCTGTACTCCGTTCACACGCACGACCTTATATCAGTACAGATGCATCTGTATCTGATGGATCGGATGGTCAGGATGCACCGGTGAAGGTCGCGAACGGGGTTCAGCCACGCAGGGTGGCGACGGCCTTCTCGATGCGCCGTTGGCGCGTCTCGGGCTTCTTCGCGCCCTCGATGGCGCGCACGTGCTCGCGCTTGCGGCTGTACGTGAGGACGTCGTAGGCGGCGCGGGCGGCCGGGTCCTCGTCGAGGGCCCGGGCGAAGTCCTCCGGCTCGACGACGACGCGCGGCTCGGTGTCGAGCTCCACCTCGACCTCGATCTCCTCGCCGATCTCGACGCCCGCGGCCTCCCGGTTGGCGTGGCTGAGGCCGATCAGGTGGCGGCCGCGCAGGAGGGCGATCCGGCTCCTCCAGGAGTGCCCCTCGATCGTGATCGTCACCGGCGGCCGCGAGCCCTCGCCGAGCGCGGCCACCACCTCGGGCGGAACCTCCAGACCGCGCATGGGCTCGGGCGGCTCGACGTGGGCCCGGAACTTCATGGTCTTCCCCCTCTACTCGGCGTAGGGCTGGTCGGTTCCCTGGTCGCTGTAGCCGAGGCTCCAGATGTAGCCGTCGGGGTCGGCGAAGGTGCCGCCGTACCCGCCCCACGGCAGGGCGCCGGCGGGCTTGAGGATCTCGGCGCCGGCCTTCTGGGCCTCCGCCATGACCTCGTCCACCCGTGCCTCACTGCGGACGACGTAGGTCAGGACCAGTCCGCTGAAACCGCTGCCCTCCTGGTCCGTGCCCACCTGCTGGGCGAGGCCTTCGCGGCTGTAGAAGCCGACGGGCGAGGCGCCGTCGGACTCGAAGAACACCGATATGCCGAAGTCGCTCTGGATCTTCCAGCCGAGCCCCTCGGTGTAGAACCGCTTGGCCCGGTCCAGGTCCCGAACGCCCAGAAGGATCGAGCTGACGTGCGCCTTCATACCTTGCTGCTCCTTGCGTTGCGTGTGGCGGGTGATGCTCATGGTGAGGCTAGAGGCGACTCGCCGAACCGCGCTTCTCGATTTCTGATCGATCCGCTGAGTGCCCTGGGCGAGCCGGGCGGCAGGGTCACAGACCGGAGCCGCCGGTGGCGTCGATCACCTTGCCGGTGACCCAGCGCGCGTCGTCCGAGGCGAGGAAGGCCACGACGTCGGCCACGTCCTCCGGCCGACCGACGCGGCCCAACGCGGCCAGGGAGGCCGCGTGGGCCTCGGCTTCCGGGTTGCCGCGCAGCCAAGCCGCGTTGACGTCCGTGTCGATGATCCCGGGCGCGACCGAGTTCGCCGTGATGCCGCGGGCACCCAGCTCCTTGGCGAGGTTGAGGGTGAAGTTGTCCAGGGCGCCCTTGGTTGCGCCGTAGGCGATGATCTCGGGCATGGCGAGGTGGGCCGCGCCGCTGGAGATGTTGATGATCCGGCCGGCGTCGCGCAGGCGCTTCAGTCCCTCCTGCACGATGAAGAACGGTGCGCGGACGTTCACGGCGAAGACCTCGTCGAAGCCTTCCTCGGTCAGCGATGCCAGGGCCGCGCTGTGTCCTATGCCGGCGTTGTTGACGATGATGTCGACGACCGGCTCGGACGTGTCGTGGGGGACCTGGGCGTCGAAGGCCGCCCACAGGGCGGCGGCGTCGCCGTGGCTGCCCAGTTGCGCGTGGAGGGCGTGGGCCCGGCCGCCGTCCTTCCGGATGCGCTCCACGGTGTCGAGCGCCGCGGTCTCGTCGTGGGCGTAGGTCAGCGCGACGACGGCGCCGTCCCGGGCCAGCCGCTCCGCGATGGCGCGCCCGATGCCCCTGCTGCCTCCGGTGACGAGCGCGGTCTTCCCGTCAAGTCGCTTCGCAGTCATACCGATTGACCGCCTTTCCTTTGTTGAGTGATCGACCAAGAAAGAAGCTAGCACGATTTCTTGGTCGAGCGCTCTAAAATGTGTGCATGACCGAGACGCCCAAGCGCGGCCGCCCCCGCACCTTCGACCGCGCGACCGCGCTCGCCGCGGCCACACGCCTGTTCTGGGAGCGCGGCTACGAAGGCGTTTCCATCGGCGAGCTGACCGAGGCGATGGGCATCCGCTCGGGGAGCCTGTACGCGGCCTTCGGGGACAAGAAGTCGCTGTTCGAGGAAGTGGTCGACGCCTACGGCCGGTCCCCCGTCGGCGCCTTCGCGGAGGTCGCGCTCCGGGAGGAGCCCACCGCGTACGGGGCGTTCGCGCGCATCCTCCGGGAGGCCGCGGTCATCTACCCGGACCCCTCGCACCCGGCCGGCTGCCTGGCCGTCAGCGCGGCGACCAACGTCACTTCGCAGGACGCGGAGGTGGGGGCGTTCCTCCGCGACCTGCGCGGCCGGAACGTGGACGGGTTCGAGGCCCGGCTACGGGAGGCCCAACGGGCGGGGGAACTCCCCGCCGAGGCCGCCCCCCGGGCCCTGGCCGACTACTTCGCCACCGTCCTCCAGGGCCTCTCCCAACGAGCCCAGGACGGCGCCACCGCCACCCAACTGACGGCGGCGGTCGAACTGGCCCTGACCGCCTGGCCCGCACCGCGAGGCTGATCGGCGCAGCCCGGACGGTGGACGATGTGGGCGCGGTCCCCCTCCGGGCCTTCACCGAGGCTCGGGCCGTCGAGGTGGCCGGGCCGCCCCTACTCGGGGCGTCGGCCCCCCGCCCCGGCGGGGCGGGACCGGTCCGGGCGGCGGAGCATCGCGAGGCGGCTTGCCGTGCGGTCCAGATCTCGGGTCAGGGCCTGGTCGGCGGGGAGGGCGGTCAGGGGATCGGAGCCGATGAGGACCAGCCGGAGGTCACGGTCGCAGGCGACGTCGACCAGGTTCGCGAACCGTTGGCGTCCGTCCCCGGAGGCCTCGGCCAGTGGGGGTACGCCGTCCAGGACCAGGGTGGTGAAGCGTTCGGCGAGGACCAGGTAGTCGGGAACCGCCGTCGCCGTCTCGCACAGCGCGTCGAAGCCGAACCAGACGAGGTCGCCGCGCACCGCGCGGGCGGGCAGCTCCCGCAGGTGGGCTTGGACGGCGGTGGCCTCCGCGGGTGCGGGGGCGGTGAGGCCGAGCTCCACCGGAGCGGGGTCGTCGGAGAGCAGGCACCAGCCCGTCGCGAAGCGGCGGCCGCCTTCCTCGGGTGAGGGGGTGGCGAGGCGGCGGTAGTCCACCGGGCCCGTGACGTCCAGGACGTCCATCCGCTCCTCTATGAGCTCGATGGTGGGCTCGAACAGGTGGTGGTAGAGCGGGTCCGGCATCAGCCCGGCGGGCGGGTAGTTGGAGGTGGTGACCAGGGTGATCCGGCGGTCCAGCAGGGTGCGGAAGAGGCGTGCGATCAGCATCGCGTCGCCCGCGTCGTGCGCGTGGAACTCGTCGAAGACGAGGATGCGGCTGTCCCCGATCAGGTCGTCGAGAGCGCTGTCGACGGCGCTCTGCCCGTCACGGCGGGAGCCCGTCCCGGTCACTCCTTCGTGGAGCCGCCGGAAGAAGTCGTGGAAGTGCAGGCGGCGTTTGCGCCCGTCGGGCAGCCCCTCGTAGAAGGTGTCCACGAGCCAGCTCTTCCCGCGGCCGACCGGCCCCCATACGTACAGGTCGCGGGGCGGCTTCGGGAACGTCCATGCGGGCCGGGCGAGTTCGGCCGCCAGGTGGGCCAGCCGCTCGACGGCGGCCTCCTGGGCCGGCGCGACCGAGAATCCGCGCCGAGCGGCGGCCTCGTGGAAATGGCGGCGCATGGCCTGGTCGTGCTTGTGCGCTGGGAAGTTCATCCGTCGACATCCCCCCGACTCGACACCCCTGGAAAGATCATGATCGCACCGCAGCGGCCGGCCCGTACCCGGGCCGAAGTGTCCGCGGTTCCCCTCCGGGCCTTCACGGAAGCGTGGGCCGTCGAGGTGGCCATGGCCCGGCACCCCGAGACCGCCGCCCGCCGCCGTCGCGGCGGGCGTACGGTCGGCGCGACGGGCGGCTACTTGCGGCCCTCCGGGCCGTACCACTGGAGGGGTTGGCCGGTTACCGCGGCGATGCACTCGAAGTCGTGATCGCGGTGCAGGAGGGTCAACCCCTGCAACTCGGCGGTCGCGGCGACGACGAGATCCACTGCGCCCGCACTCCGGTGCTTGCCCTGTTGGGTCAGGGCCTCCTGGACCTGCCAAGCCCGCTCGTAGGCACGATCGTCGACCGGGACCCAGCCGAAGATCAGCCGGACGTCTTCGATGGCCCGCTCCCGGTCGGCGGCGGAGCGCGCGCTGTAGAAGAACTCCAGCTCCGTGATGGGGCACGTGGCGATCAGGCCCGCGGCCGCGGCCTGGTCCCAGCCGTACTGCTCCGCGTCGCCCCGCATGAAACGGGCGAGGGCGCTCGTGTCGATCAGGTAGAGAGCGGCGTTCAACGTCGGTAGTTCCGCTTGTCCTCGAAGAGGGTCAGATCAAAGGCGCCTTCCTCGGCCGCGGCACGCAGCCGAGTCAGAGCCAGCCCGCGCCTCCTGTTCTCCAGCACCTCGCGCAGGGCCGTATTGACCGTGTCCTTCTTGGTGCTCGTCCCCAGGGCCTTGGCCACGTCCGCGACCAGCTCGTCGTCGAGATCGATCACTGTCCGACTCATGTACACCTCCCGTATATCAAGTATGGAGAAGATTATATCTCTCATGGTTCAGCGGGGCCACGCGCGCGGTGGGTCGGAGCGCGTCTAGCCGCGGTCCGGTCCGGGCGCGGCCGGGTCGCCGGACGGCGGTTCGGCCTTGACGTAGAGGATGTCGCGGGCCTGCTCCGCGGCGCGGGTGATGGTCTCGCCGATGAAGTCGAGGAAGCGGGCGATGTTCTCCAGGCGGACCGCGGCCGGGGTGTCGGGGCCCAGGATGCCGACGCCCTGGCGGGCGGTGTCGGCGAGTTGGTCGGTGGCCTTCGCGCTGGCGATCGTGGACTGGTAGAAGACGTCGTCGTCGACGATGTAGCGCTCGCGGCGGCGTTCGTCGCGCTCCCGGCGGATGAGGTTCTGGCTCTCCAGGAACGTGATCGCCTTGGAGATGGACGCCGGGCTGACCTCGAGGCGTTGGACCAGTTCGGACGCCGTGAGGGTGCCCGTGTCCGTGGTGTAGAGGGAGACCAGCACCCGCGCGCTTATCTTCGGCAGGCCCGATGCCATGAAGAGGGTCGTGAACATCTCCTCGTACTCGCGCACGGCCTCGGGGTCGCGCCCGTGGGCCAGTCGGGGCGCCTGCCCGGTCCGGGGGGCGGCCTGCCTGCGGCGGTGGGTGCGGCGTTCGGTGGAGCGCTGGGCCAGGTCCGCGCGGTAGCCGGCGGGGCCGCCGTTGCGCATGACCTCGCGCGTGATGGTCGAGGTCGGGCGGTCGAGGCGTCGGGCGATCTCCGCATAGGCGAGCCCGTCCGCCACCCCCAGCGCGATCTGCTGGCGTTCCTGCTGGGTGAGCCTGCCTCCCGGCATGTCAATCTCCGTCGTTCGTGGGGCCCTTGTGGGTCTCCGGCGCCTCCAGCATAGCGTTCACTTCCTATCCATTGCAACGCAACGCGCAGGATCATTGCATTGAAATTCAAACCAGCGCAACGATTTACAGCGTCTGAGCTGCACTGATGCCATTTGCGCGCAACGAAGTTGTTGCCGCCATCCATGAAT
>NZ_JBIAUK010000057.1:0-7932 GCF_042892775.1 Streptomyces sp. NPDC001717
CGGGGTTCCGCCAGCCGGTCGGCATGGCAAGCCCGGTGCAGGTCGTCGTCCGGGATGTGGAACTGCCGTGGCGCGAGGTCGACCTGTCGGGCCTGCCCGACACGGACGCCGAGACCGAGGCACACCGGCTCGCGGAGGAGGAGCAGGCGATCCGGTTCGACCTCGCGGTCCCACCGGCGTTGCGCCTGTTGCTCCTGAAGCTGGGCGATGCACGCCACCGGCTGCTGGTGACCTCCCACCACATCGTCATGGACGGTTGGTCGCTGCCCATCCTGTTCGACGAGCTGTCGCGGATCTACGCGGCCGGCGGCGACGCGAGCGCCCTTCCGCCGGTGGCACCGTACCGTGACTACCTCGCCTGGCTGGGCCGTCAGGACAAGGAGGCCGCCCGGAACGCCTGGCGCGAGCTCCTCGCGGGCGTCGAGGACCCCACGCTCGTGGGGCCCGCGGACCTCGGTGACGGCGAGCCGATCGGACACGTCGTCACCCGCACCGGCGAACAGCTCACCCGGGCCCTGCAAGGAACGGCCCGTACCCACGGTCTGACCATGAACACCCTGGTCCAGGGCGCGTGGGCGGTCCTGGTGGGCATGCTGTCGGGCCGTACCGACGTGGTGTTCGGCGCCACGGTCGCGGGCCGCCCGGGCGAGATCCCGGGCGTCGAGCGGATGCTCGGACTGTTCATCAACACCGTCCCGGTCCGGGTGCCCCTGTACCCGGACCGACGCTTCTGCGACCTGCTGTCGGATCTCCAGGGCCGGCAGTCCGAGCTGATCGACCACCAGCACCTGGGGCTGACGGAGATCCAGCGCACGGCCGGTGCGGGCGCGACCTTCGACACCCTCGTGGTCTACGAGAACCATCCGCGCGACCCCGATGCGGGGGCCGTGCCCGGCGGACTCCCGATCGCCGGTGGCGGGGGCGAGGAAGTGGCCCACTATCCGCTCACCCTCGTGGCGACCCCCGATGACGGGCTGGAGCTGAGGCTGGAGTACCGGCCCGACGTGTTCGACGGGCCGACGGTACGGGCCCTCGTGGCCAGGCTGACCCGGCTCCTGGAACAGTTCGCCCTCGACCCGGGCATCCGGGTCTGCGAACTCGACGTACTGGAACCGGCCGAACGGCAGCGGATCCTCGGCGACTGGAACGACACCGCTCGACCCGAACCGGGCGTACTGGTAACCGAGCTGTTCGAGGCGCAGACGGCGCGGACCCCGGACCTGGCGGCCGTCGTCACGGCGGACGCGGCCCTGACGTACGCCGAGCTCGACGCTCGGGCCAACCAGGTCGCGCACCACCTCATCGACCGGGGGATCGGCCCCGAAGACCTGATCGGCGTGGTGATGGAGCGGTCGGTCGACCTCTTCGTCGTCCTGCTCGGCGTACTGAAGTCGGGCGCGGCCTACGTGCCGATCGACCCCGGCTATCCGGCCGAGCGGATCCGCTTCATGCTGGCCGACGCCCAACCCGCGCTGCTGGTGTGCACCAGCGGCGGCAGGGAAGCCGCAGCCGGCTTCGAAGCGTTGATCTGGGACGCCCCGGATCTGGCGGTCGATCTGGCCGGCCGCCCGGCGACCGTGCCGACCGACGCCGACCGGGTCGCGCCGCTGCGGCCCACGCATCCGGCATACGTGATCTACACGTCCGGCTCGACCGGAACGCCCAAGGGCGTCGCCGTCGCGCACAGGGGCTTCGCCAACTACGTGACCTGGCGCATCGGCGCCTACGGCTGGGGGCCCGGAGATCGGGTACTGCAGTTCGCCTCGGTGTCCTTCGACACGTCGGTGTCGGAGATCTACCCGACGCTGACGAGTGGGGCGACCCTCTGCGTCGCCCGGCGGGACGGCGACATCCTGCTGGAGCTGGAAACCCTGGAGCCCAATGCCGTCACCTTCACCCCGAGCGTCCTGGAGACGCTCCGGGCGGACGACGCGCGGACGGACACCGTACTGCGCAGGATCGAGCACGTCGTCACCGCGGGCGAGGAATGCGGCCCCGACGTGGTGCGCCGGTGGGCCCCGGGACGGAAGTTCCACAACGAGTACGGCCCCACCGAGGCCACGGTGGACGTCACCAGCTGGACCGCACCCGCCGCGCTCCCGGACGCCGTGTCGCTCGGCGGCCCGATCGCCAACGTCCGCGTGTACGTCCTGGACGAGTGGCTGCGTCCCGTTCCCCCCGGAGTGACCGGAGAGCTGTACGTCGCCGGGACCGGCCTGGCGCGAGGCTACGTCCGCCGTCCGGATCTGAGCTCCCAGCGGTTCGTCGCCTGCCCCTTCTCGGACTCCGGGGAGCGGATGTACCGCACGGGTGACCTGGCCCGCTGGACCGACGGAGGTGAACTCCGGTTCGCCGGCCGCGTCGACCACCAGGTGAAGATCCGCGGATTCCGGATCGAACCCGGCGAGATCGAGGCCGTGCTCGCCGCGCACGATGGCGTCGGCCAGGTCGCCGTGATCGCCCGTGCCGACCGGACGGAAGGCCGCGCGCACGCCGTCAAGCGGCTGGTCGCGTACGTCGTGCCCGCGGACCCGCGCGCCGGACTCGACCCCGCGGAGCTGCGCGACCACGTGGCCGGGCTGATGCCCGAGCACATGGTGCCGGCCGCCTTCGTCGCGCTCGACTCCCTGCCCGTCACGGTGAACGGCAAGCTGGACCGGGCCGCGCTGCCCGCGCCCGAGCCTGCCGCCCGCCCTGCCGGCCGAGGCCCGCTCACCCCGGTGGAGGAGGTCCTCTGCGCGCTGTTCGCCGAAGTCCTGGGTCTGGACCGGGTCGGGGCCGAGGACTCGTTCTTCGAACTCGGCGGCGACTCGATCATGTCGATGCTGGTCGTCTCCCGGGCCCGGCGGGCCGGCGTGACGATCACGGCCCGGCAGGTGTTCGAGCAGAAGTCGGCCGCGAACCTGGGACGGGTCGCCACCTCGACCGCCGCCGACTCCACCGCCGTGGCGCGGGTGCCCGATGTGGGCGTGGGACGAGTGCCCCTGACGCCCGTCATGCGCGAACTCGTCGAGCGCGCGGGGCCGACCGCGCTGACCGGCTCGCTGACCCAGTCGATGCTCGTGGACGTGCCCGCCCGGCTGGACCTTTCCCTGCTGGCGGCAGCGGTACGGGCACTGCTGGACCACCACGCCGTACTGCGTGCCCGCCTCGAACTCGTCGACGGCGGTCCGGACGCGCTGGTCGTACCGGAGAAGGGCGCCGGGCCGTCCGGAGCGGACTGCGTGGTCCGCGCCGCGACACCGGACGTGACGGCCGAGTTCCGGAGCGCCGTCGACCGACTCGACCCGTCTGCCGGCGTGATGGTCCAACTGGTGTGGTTCGACGAAGGCCCCGACACGCCCGGACGGCTGCTGCTCGTGGCGCACCACCTGGTCGTCGACGGCGTTTCCTGGCGGATCCTCCTCCCGGACCTGGCAGCCGCCTACGAGGCCCTGGAAGCCGGACGGAACGTCGAACTCGACCCGGCAGGCACCTCGTTCCGCCGGTGGGCGCGAGCCCTGGAGGAGCAGGCGGCCAGTCCCGAACGGACGGCCGAACTGCCCACGTGGACCGCGTTGCTGGACGGCCCCGACCCGCTGATCGGAAACAGGGCGCTCGACCCGGCCGTGGACACCGTGGCCGCCGGTGTCCACGCGGTCTCCCTGCCCGTCCCCGCCACCGTGACCACGGACCTGCTCACCCGCGTTCCGGTGGCCTTCTACGCCGGGATCGACGACGTGCTCCTGGCCGCTCTGGCGGGCGCGGTCGCCGAGTGGCAGCACGGCAGGGGCCGCGACACCGGGGCGGGAATGCTGGTGGACGTCGAGGGCCACGGCCGCACGCCACTGACCGGCGGCCCCCTCTCGGACGACCTCGACCTGACCCGGACCGTCGGCTGGTTCACCGGCTCCCACCCGGTGCGCCTGAACCCCGGCACCGAGGAGTACGCGGACATCCGGGCCGGCGGCGCCGCGGCGGGCGACCTCATCAAGCGGGTCAAGGAGCAACTGCGGGCGGTGCCCGCCGACGGGCTCGGCTTCGGACTCCTGCGCCACCTGAACCCGCGGACGGCGACGGCCCTGGCCGGCGTGCCCACTCCGCAGATCGGCTTCAACTACCTGGGACGATTCGCCTCCGCTGTTGGGCAGTTGGACGGCCATGACATCGGAAAGGCGAGATGGCAGCCTGTCGGGGACGTGGTCCTGGGCGGCACGGCGGACGCCCGGATGGCCGCTTCGCACGCCCTCGAAGCCGGTGGACTGGTCCGTGACCTGCCCGACGGTCCCGAACTGACCGTGACCCTGACCTGCCCGACGGGGCTGCTCGACCGGGACGCCCTCCACGAGCTGGCGACGGGCTGGGTCGCGATGCTCACGGGGTTCGTGGCCCATACGACAGACCCGGGCGGTGCTTCCCGCACCGGCGGCCACACGCCCTCCGACTTCACCCTGGTCGACCTCGACCAGGACGAGATCGACGAGTTCCAGATACATCTAGCCGGCGAAAAGGAGTGAACGCAGTGACCCAGGTGCGCATCGAGGATGTGTGGCCGCTCTCACCGCTTCAGGAGGGTCTCCTGTTCCATGCGGGGTACGACGAGGAGGCCCATGACGTCTATGTGCTCCAGGGTGCGATGGAACTCCGGGGCGTGCTGGACGCGGACCTCTTACGCACCTCCTGGCAGGCGCTCCTCGACCGGCACGCGACTCTGCGGGCGAGCTTCCAGCGGCGGGGTACGGGCGACCCCGTCCAGCTGATCGCCTCGGGCGTGAAGCTTCCCTGGCGTGAGGTGGACCTGTCCCGGTTGGACGGGGCCGAACGGCAACGCGAGGCCGAACGCCTCGCGGATGCCGAGAAGACCCGGTTCGATCCGGCGGTTCCGCCGCTGCTGCGGTTGCTGCTGCTGAGACTCGACGAGTCGCATCATCGACTCGTATTGACGATGCATCACATCCTGCTGGACGGTTGGTCGCTGCCGGTTCTGTTCGGCGAGTTGTCCACGGTGTACGCGGCCGGTGGTGACGTGTCGGTGCTTCCGCCGGTCACGCCGTACCGGGAGTACTTGGCGTGGTTGGGCCGTCAGGACAAGGAGGCGGCGCGGGAGGCCTGGCGCGAGGCCCTCGCCGGGACGGTCGAGCCGACACTGGTCCACCCGGCCGACCCCGGTGCGAAGCCCTCCGTCCCCGGCCACACGACGTTGACGGTCGGCGCCCGGTTGACGGAGGAGCTGGGCGAGGTCGCCCGTGCACACGGTCTGACGCTGAACACCGTGATCCAGGGCGCGTGGGGCGCGCTGGTCGGGATGCTGACCGGCCGCAGTGATGTCGTCTTCGGCGCCGTGGTGGCGGGTCGGCCGGCGGACCTGCCCGGTGTGGAGCAGATGCTGGGGCTGTTCATCAACACGGTGCCGGTGCGAGTACGCCTCGACCCCGACCGCACGATCGCGGAGCTGCTGACCGAACTCCAGCTCCGGCAAGCGGAACTGCTGCCGCACCAACACCTCGGACTGACGGAGATCCAGCGTCTCGCCGGAACCGGCGCGACCTTCGACACGCTCCTCGTCTACCAGAACTATCCGCGCACCCCGGACGGGCCGTTGCGGCTCAGCGGCCTGAAGATCGACGGCTCGGCGAGCGAGGACGCCGCCCACTACCCCCTGGCCCTGGCCGTCGCCCCACTGGACGATCTGGAGCTGCGGTTCGACTACCAGCCCGATCGATTCGACGCGGCGGCCGTCGCGACCATGGGAAGGCGGCTGGTACGACTCCTGGAACAGATCGCCGCGGACCCCACGCTGCCGGTCGGCCGGCTCGACCTGCTGGAGGAGGCCGAGCGTGGTCTGGTGGTGGACGGATGGAACGACACTGCTCGGCCGGTCGGGGTGGGGACTCTTCCGGAGTTGTTCGGTGCGCAGGTGGTGCGGACTCCGGATGCGGTGGCGGTGGTGTCGGGTGATGTCGCGCTGACGTATGCGGAGTTGGATGCGCGTGCGGAGCGGGTTGCGCGAGGGCTGGCGGGTCGTGGGATCGGTCGGGAGTGCCGGGTCGGTGTGGTGATGGACCGGTCGCCCGAGTTGATCGCTGTGCTGTTGGGTGTGGTGAAGGCCGGTGCTGCGTATGTGCCGCTGGATGGTGATCATCCGGTGGAGCGGTTGCGTGCGGTGGTGGCCGAGGCCGGGGTCTCGCTGGTGGTGGCCGATCGTGAGGTGGAAGGCCTCGCGACGACCTCGGTTGAAGAGTTGTTCGAGGCGTCCTCGGATCGGTCAGCGCCGGCTGTGAAGGTCTCCTCGGAGAGCTTGGCGTATGTGATGTACACGTCGGGGTCGACCGGCCGGCCGAAGGGTGTGGCGGTGACGCACGGGAACGTGGCGAGTTTCGTCGCGGACCGGAGTTGGCGTGATGACGTGGTCGAGCGGGTTTTGGTGCAGGCGAACCACGCCTTCGACGCGTCGACGTATGAGATCTGGGTGCCGTTGACGCGTGGTGGCCGGTTGGTGTTGCTGCCTGCGGGTGAGAAGGACGCGGTCGCGCGCGGTCGGTTGATCGCCGAGCACGGTGTGACGAACGTGCACGCGACGGCCGGTTTGTTCCGGGTGTTGGCGGAGGAGTCGCCGGAGATCTTCGCGG
This sequence comes from Streptomyces sp. NPDC001717, assembly GCF_042892775.1. NCBI lineage: Bacteria > Bacillati > Actinomycetota > Actinomycetes > Kitasatosporales > Streptomycetaceae > Streptomyces > Streptomyces sp. NPDC001717. The sequence goes on from NZ_JBIAUK010000057.1 coordinate 6,609, forward strand.
GTGTGCGCGAGGTGTCGACCGGCGGTGACGTCGTATCGGCGTCGGCGATCCGGGCGTTGCTGGCCGCGCATCCGGGGTTGAAGGTTCGGTCGACGTACGGGCCGACGGAGACGACCGCGTTCACCACCCAGATCCCCTACGTCACAGGCGACGTGGTTCCGGCGAGTGTGCCGATCGGCCGGCCGATGGACAACGCGCGCACCTACGTCCTGGACGAGTTCCTGCGCCCGGTACCCCCGGGCGTGACCGGCGAGTTGTATGTGGCGGGCTCCGGTCTGGCGCGGGGCTACGACGGTCGGGCCGCCCTCACGGCAGAACGTTTTGTGGCGTGCCCCTATGGCGGTGGCCGGATGTACCGGACCGGCGACCTGGCCCGGTGGTCCTCCGAGGGGCAGTTGCTTTTCGAAGGTCGTGTGGACGATCAGGTGAAGATCCGTGGTTTCCGGATCGAGCCGGCCGAGGTCGAGGCGGTGCTGGCCGCGCACGAGAGCGTCGGTCAGGTCGCGGTGATCGTGCGGGAGGACCAGCCGGGGGCCAAGCGCCTTGTCGCCTACGTCGTGCCGGCCGATGCGGATGCGGGCATGGATGTCGAGCTGCTCGGGGATCATGCCGCGGGCAAGCTGCCGGACTACATGGTCCCGGCCGCGTTCGTGCAGCTGGAGACCCTGCCGGTCACGGTCAACGGGAAGCTCGACCGGGCCGCCCTCCCGGCCCCCGAGTTCGGCGGCGCCGAAGGACGCGCCCCCCGGACTCCGTTGGAGGAGTTGTTCTGCGGGCTGTTCGCCGAGGTGTTGGGCCTGGAGCGGGTGGGGGCCGAGGACTCGTTCTTCGCCCTCGGTGGCGACTCGATCATGTCGATGCTGGTCGTCTCCCGGGCGCGGCGGGCAGGTGTGGTGATCAATGCTCGGCAGGTGTTCGCGCACAAGACGCCGACCGGACTGGCGCGTATCGCCGGGACGGCTGCGGCGACCGCGTCGGAGCCGCGGGCGCAGAGCGTGGGGCGGGTGCCCCTCACACCGGTCATGCGCGAGCTGGTGGAGCGGGCGGGTCCGGCGGCACTGACCGGGGCGTTTTCCCAGTCGATGCTGCTTCGGCTGCCGGCCGGGCTGGAGCTGTCGCGTTTGGGGGCGGCATTTCAGCGGCTGGTGGATCACCATGACGTGCTGCGTGCCCGCCTGGAGGTCGTCGACGGTGCGCCGAGTGCGCTCGTGATTCCGGAGGCGGGTTCCGTCGTGCCCGTCGTGCGGCGGGTGGACGCGGCTGGAGTCGGCGACGCCGGACAGTGGACCGACGTCGTTCGGGTGTGTGCCGAGGATGAGGCGAA
>NZ_JBIAUK010000058.1:0-6645 GCF_042892775.1 Streptomyces sp. NPDC001717
CCACCCGGCGCCCCCCCCCCCCGCGGCCCCCCGGGGGGCCCCCCGCCGCCCCCGGTGCTGCCCCCGGGCCCCGGCGGGGGGGCCGGGGGGGGCCGGCCCGGGTGGTTCCCCCCCGGGCCCCGCCCCACTCGTACGGGAAGCTCCGCTCAGCGGTTGACGGGGCGTCGGCCCGGCCGGAAGGCCTCGGCGGCGAGCAGCCCGGTGTCCGGATTGTCGGTGAAGATTCCGTCGATGCCCTGTTCGAAGTACGTCTTGAAGGCGCCGAAGGCGTCCCCGTACGCGGTGGGGTCGGTGCCCTTGCGGTACTCGGCGGGCAGGAAGTTGTTCTCGTTGCGCGCGGTATAGGGGTGCAGCACCAGTCCCTGGGCGTGCGCGTCCTTGACCAGCGTGGTCGGCGCGCCGAGCCTGCCGTCCGCGCCGCGCGGGAGGATGAGGTCCATGGTGGGGCCGATGCCCTGGGCGAAGCCGGCGATCCACTTCAGCCCTTCGGGCTTGACCAGGTCCGTGACCGTACGGGGGTCCTTGGCCTGTTCGAAGTCCCAGGGGCGGGTGCCCGCCGCGGACAGCAGCACCACGCGGGGAGCGGAGACCAGCCGGGACAGCCGCTGGATGCTGGAGGGCTCGAAGGACTGGAGGAAGACGGGCGCGGTGCGGCCGTCGCGCCCGTAGCGGCGCAGCAGCCTGGCGAGGGGCTCTTCCAGACCGAGGCCGATCCCCCGGAAGTAGCTGGGGTGCTTGGTCTCGACGTGCAGCCAGACCCGCTTGCCGCGCCGCTTGCCCTCGCGGTCCGCCCAGCGCAGCACTTCCTCGAAGGTGGGCACGGCCCACCGGCCGTCGTAGAGGGTGTTGCGCTGGCGCAGGGCGGGGATGCGCTCCTTCGCGCGCAGGGTCTGCAGCTCGGCGAGGGTGAAGTCCTCGGTGAACCAGCCCGTCACGGAGACCCCGTCGACGGACTTGGTGGTGCGCCTGGAGGTGAACTCGGGGTGGTCGGCGACGTCGGTGGTCCCGCCGATCTCGTTCTCGTGACGGCAGACCAGGTGGCCGTCGCGGGTGGGCACCAGGTCCTGCTCGATGACGTCGGCGCCGAGGTCCAGGGCGAGCTGGTACGAGCCGAGGGTGTGCTCGGGCCGGTAGCCGCTGGCCCCGCGGTGCCCGATGACCGTCGGGTAGGGGAGGTCGTCCTTGCGGTCCGATCCGCTCTCGGACGCCGAGGCGGATCCCGCCGAGAGTCCGGAGATGCCCGTGCCGGCCGCCAGTACGGCCGCCCCCAGGACCGTGCGCCGCGCTGCCCCACCCTGCGTCATGAGTGTCACTCCCCGCTCGTGAAAAGGCCCTGAATGGCGTGCCGATGGTAGGCGGGCGGAGGTGTCGGGAGGGCCGGCGCGCGGGGAACATGGCGGAAACGCGCGTCAACACTGCGTATCCGATGTGTGAACCCGATGTGCGATCAGCGTCGGGCCGCGAGTATCGTCCTCACCTGCGCTCCCCGCCGTAGGGTGGGATGTGCGCGATCCGCTTTTCGATGCCGGAGGGCCCACGTTGTTCCGTACGCGCCTCATCAAAGCCACTGTCGGACCGGTCATTCGCCTGATGTTCCGCACCCGTGTGGAGGGCGTAGAGAACATTCCGGGCTCCGGACCGGTGATTTTGGCGGGCAATCACCTCACCTTCATCGACTCGATGATCATGCCGCTGGTCTGCGACCGCACGGTCCACTTCATCGGCAAGGACGAGTACGTCACGGGCAAGGGGATCAAGGGCCGGCTCATGGCCTGGTTCTTCACCGGCGCCGGCATGATCCCCGTGGACCGTGACGGGGCCAACGGCGGCGTCGCGGCCCTGATGACCGGCCGCCGCATCCTGGAGGAGGGCCGGATCTTCGGCATCTACCCCGAGGGCACCCGCTCCCCCGACGGTCGGCTCTACCGCGGCCGCACCGGCATCGCCCGCCTGACGCTGATGACCGGCGCCCCCGTGGTCCCGTTCGCGATGATCGGCACCGACAAGCTCCAGCCCGGCGGCGCAGGCATGCCGCGCCCGGGCCGGGTCACCGTCCGGTTCGGCGAGCCGATGGAGTTCTCCCGCTACGAGGGCATGGACCGCGACCGGTACGTGCTGCGCGCCGTCACCGACTCCGTGATGGCCGAGGTCATGCGGCTCTCGGGCCAGGAGTACGTGGACATGTACGCCACCAAGGCGAAGGCGGCGTAACCCCTACTGCCGTTGCAGTGACCGGCTGACGCCCGCCAACGTGGTCGTGGCGAGGACCCAGCCGGTCACGATCAGCAGGTACGACAGCCACTGGTGCCAGCCGGTGGGCGCGAAGGCCTGCTCCTGGCCGAAGCTGATGATCGGCAGCATCAGGTCGATCGTGTAGAAGATCGGATTGAACTCGGGAGCCTCTCCCGCCTTGAGCGGCCTCGGCTGATCGATTCCGTACGCGATCCATCCGGTCAGCAGCAGTGCCAGCAGCCAGCCCGCCGCGCGCAGCGGCCGGAAGCCGTAGCCGACGGTGGCGTCCTGGAGCAGCCCCCAGAACCGGGCGGGCCGGGGCAAGGTGCGTCGGTGCCTGCGCAGCTTGGCGAGCTGCACGGTGCGGGCGGCCGCCTCGTCGCCCACCGTCCGGTAGGCCGCGGCGAGCTGCTCGTAGGCGTACGGGAGGTAGCCGGACTCCTCGCGCTCCAGGGCGGGCAGTCGCTCCTCGGCGGGCAGGTGGGGGGCGAGGGTGCGGTAGGTCAGCCCGTCGATGCGGATCTGCTCGGGCCAGGTCTCGGCCGGCACGTGCAGCAGGTCGAACTGCGAACGGCGCAGGTTCACCCCGCCCTCGATCCTCTGACAACCGCGCAGCCACACCTCGCCGATCACGCAGCTGGAGGCGCGCAGGGCGACCCCGCCGGGGTTGGCGAGGCGGGCGTGGGCGAGGTTGAGCTGGCCCGGTATACGAGCGCCCGTGAGGTTGACCCGGCCGCTCAGCTCGGCCCGCATGGCCCGCAGATCGGTGCCGACGGTCAGGGTCTCGGCGTGCAGGGCGGTGGCGCCGGGGGCCAGCAGGCGGGCGTCGTCGAGGTTGATCTGCCCGCCGACGACGGCGCCGTTGATGCGCGTCTGGCCGTGGACGGTGAGTTCCATGGCGATGACGTCGGTGCCGATGCCGGCGTGGTTGATCTGCAGCGGCGGCTCCGCCGCCTCGGCGGCGTCGGGTGTGCCGATCACCGCCCGCTGGAGGAACAGGCCGCCGGATATCTGGGCTCCGGCCAGGCGGACCGGACCGGTGATCCGGCAGCAGGCCATCCGCAGCTCGACTTCTACGCGCAGGGTCCCGGCGGTCAGCCCCGGCAGGACCGAGTCGGTGAGGTTGAGCGTGCGCAACCGGGCGCCGAACAGCGTGGGTGCGCGTTCGAACCAGCAGTTGCGGATCCGCATGGGCGCGTCGATCACGGCGTACCTGAGGTCCAGTTTGCCGGTGATCCGCACACCCCTGACGTCGAGACCGGCGATCTGGCCGGGCGCCGACGGGCTGGTGGCCAGGAGGGCCTGGAGGATCTCGGCGCGTACGGTCCGCTCGGGCCCCCACGAGGCCCCGTCGGTGGGTTCCTCGTCGGGGCTCTCGCGGAAGTCGACGCCCTCACCGCGCGTGAAGGCGTCCCACACGCGGCGTTCGGCCGGGGTCAGTTCGTTGATCTCCATCGCGGGGATGGTGTCCCGGGGTTCGACGGACTGTCAACTCCCGGCGGGACACCACCCTTTGCCCGCGTGCGTCACTGCTGGACGCCCTCCTGGAGCTCCTGGCCCTTCAGCAGGAACCAGGCCGCGACGGCGGTGGCCAGCAGGACGGCCGCGCCCACGCCCGAGGCGAACCGCAGGCCGTCCACGAAGGCCACCTGGGCGGCCTCGACCATCGGTCCCGCGATGGCCGGGTCCAGGCCCTTGGCCACCTCGACGGCCCCGCCGAGGGACTCGTGGGCCGCGTCGGCCACCGGGCCCGCGACGGACTCCGGGGCGGTGAAGCCCTGGTAGACGCCGGTGACGATGGAGCCGAGCAGGGCGATGCCGAGGGCGGCGCCGAGCTCGTACGCCGTCTCGGAGACGGCGGAGGCGGAACCGGCCTGCTCCTTGGGCACGCTGGAGAGGATCACGTCGGCGGTCACGGTGAAGGAGAAGCCGGCGCCGAGGCCGACGACGAGCAGGGCCGCGCCGAGCAGCGGGTAGCCGGTCTCCTTGTGGAGCACGGTCAGTGCGCCGAGGGCCAGGCCGATGGCGGCGAGGCCGCCCGTCACGACGACGCGTACCGAGTACGTGCGGGCGTAGCGGCCCGCGACGAGGCCGGTGACCACCGCGCCGAGGGCGGCGGGCAGTTCGGAGAGGCCGGCTTCCAGCGGGTCGCGGCCCTGGACGAGCTGGAGGAACTGCGAGAGGAAGAAGACGAGCCCGGAGAGGCCGAAGACGGTCAGCAGGTCGGCGAGGACCGCGCCGGAAAAGCCGCGGTGCCGGAAGAGCCGCATGTCGAGCAGCGGCGACGGCAGGGTGAACTGGCGCCGGACGAAGGCGTACAGGGCGGCCGCGCCGAGCACCGCGGTGGCCGCGACCTCCCAGGTCAGGCCGTGGGTGGCGACTTCCTTGACGGCGTAGACGACACCGATGACACCGACCAGGGAAAGGCCGACGCTGACGAGGTCCCAGGGACCGGCGACCGGGTTCTTGGATTCGGGGAGCAGCTTGATGCCGACGACGACCAGCACGATCATCACGGGCAGGTTGATGAGGAAGACCGAGCCCCAGTAGAAGTGCTGGAGCAGGGCTCCGCCGACGATCGGTCCGACGGCGGCACCGGCGGAGGCGGTCGCGCCCCAGATGCCGATGGCGAGGCTGCGTTCCTTGGGGTCGTGGAAGATGTTGCGGATCAGCGCGAGGGTGGAGGGCATCAGGGTCGCGCCGGCCACGCCGAGCAGGGCGCGGGCGACGATCATCATCTCGGGGCTGGTCGCGCAGGCGTTCAGCACCGAGAGCGCGCCGAAGGCGGTGGCTCCGACGAGGAGCAGCTTCTTGCGGCCGATCCGGTCGCCGAGGCTGCCCATCGACACCAGGAGTCCGGCGATGACGAAGGAGTAGATGTCGCCGATCCACAGCAACTGGGTGCCGGACGGCCCCAGGTCCTCGGAGAGCGAGGGGGTGGCGAGGCCGAGCACGGTGGCGTCCACCGCGACCAGCAGCACGGCCAGCACGAGCACCGAGAGCGCCAGCCAGCGCCCCCGGCCCCCGCCCTGCACCCCCGTCTCCTCGATCCGGCTCGACTGCTTGGTACCGCTCATCACTCCACGCTCCGTTTGACGCCACCGAGCAGCAGCTCGATGATCATGTACTGAAAATCCTTGGCCGCGACCCGGCCGTCCATGACGGCCCAGGCTCCGGTTCCGATGAGCCCGTAGAGGGCCTCGGTGAGCCAGGCCGGGCTCAGGTCGATGCGGATGTCGCCCTCTTGCTGGCCGCGCCGGAAGAGCGCGCAGACCCGGGCGTCGAGCCGCTCCCAGCCCTCGTTGACCTGGTCGCCCTCGAACAGCTGGTTCTCGGTGACGAGGAAGGCCAGCAGCTCGGCGTTGGGCTCCGATTCCGCGACGAGCCTGCGCAGCGCGTCGATCGCGCTGCCCTCGTCGAGGCGGGCGTTGTCGAACGCCACCTCGAACTCACGGATGCCGAGTTCTTCGAGGGCCCGTACGAGGGCGTCGCGCCCGGCGAAGTGCCGGTGGAGGGTCGCGCGCCCAATGCCTGCGGCGCGCGCGACCTCGTCCATCGTGGCGGTCGATTTCCGGGAGAGCAGGGCCGCCGCGTCGCGCAGCACCTGGTCACGATCCATGGCCATGAGACAAGCGTACCCCAAATGAGACGCCTGTGTCTCATTCCGAGGAAAAATCAGGCTGCCCCCGGGCCGCCGGAACGGAAGGATGCCGAAATGAAGCCGTTGAAGCAGTCGAAGCCGCTCCTGCTGATCGATGTCGACGGGCCTCTGAACCCGTACGCCGCCAAGGCCCAGCGCCGCCCCGAGGGGTACAGCACCCACCGGATGCGCCCGACGGGCTGGAGGGAGGCCGAGAGCGCGAAGCCCCTGCGGGTCTGGCTCAACCACGCCCACGGGACGGAGCTGCTCGCGCTCGCGGACTCGTACGAGCTCGTCTGGGCCACGACGTGGAAGGACGAGGCGAACGACTGGATAGGACCGCACCTGGGCCTGCCGAGGCTCCCCTTCATCGACTGGCCGGTGATGCACGGCCGGGCGCCGCGCGGGACCTTCTGGAAGACGCAGTACGTCCTGGAGTACGCGGGCACCCGTCCGTTCGCCTGGATCGACGACGACATCACGGCCATGGACCACGAGTACGTCGACCAGCGCCATCCGGCGCGGGCCCTGCTCATGCGCATCGACGAGCGGATCGGCCTGACCCGCCCCGACTTCGACGCACTGGCGGACTGGGCGGACGGCCGCTGACCGGCAGGGCAAGCCGCACGCGAGCGCGGAAACGCCGGAGGGGCGGGGGGGGCCCCCCGCGGCGCCCCCCCCCCCCGCCCCCGGGGGGGGGCGGGGGGCGGGGGGCCCCCCCCGGGGGGGGGCGCCCCGGCCCCCCCCCCGCCGGGGGGGGGGGGGGGGCGGGG
>NZ_JBIAUK010000059.1:0-6490 GCF_042892775.1 Streptomyces sp. NPDC001717
CGCCTCCACCTCGACGCCCTCGGCGTCAAGCTCACCACCCTGCGCCCCGAGCAGGCCGCCTACATCGGCGTCGACGTCGACGGTCCCTACAAGCCCGACCACTACCGCTACTAATGCGGCTTCCGATCGAAGACCGCTGACCGGCGCCCGCCCCTTCCCGACCGGGAAGGGGCGGGCGGCCGGCAGAACCTCCCCACCGCCCCGGAGGAATCCCGTGACCATCAGTGAAATAGCCCCACCCCCGATCCAGGACCGTGCCGCGGAACTCGCCGAGATCAAGGCCATGGCCATCGCCGGGCCCGACCCCAAGGCCACCGAACGGCAGCACGCCAAGGGCAAGCTGACGGCGCGGGAGCGCATCGAGGCGCTCCTCGACGAGGGCTCGTTCCAGGAGATCGAGGCCCTGCGCCGGCACCGGGCCACCGGCTTCGGCCTGGAGCACAAGAAGCCCTACACCGACGGGGTCGTCACCGGCTGGGGCACCGTCCACGGGCGGACGGTCTTCGTCTACGCACACGACTTCCGCATCTTCGGCGGAGCCCTCGGCGAGGCCCACGCGCAGAAGATCCACAAGGTGATGGACCTCGCGGTGGCCGCCGGCGCGCCCCTGGTCAGCCTCAACGACGGCGCCGGAGCCCGGATCCAGGAGGGCGTCACCGCCCTCGCCGGCTACGGCGGCATCTTCCAGCGCAACACCAAGGCCTCCGGTGTCATCCCGCAGATCTCCGTGATGCTGGGCCCGTGCGCCGGCGGCGCCGCGTACTCCCCGGCCCTCACGGACTTCGTGTTCATGGTCCGCGAGACCTCGCAGATGTTCATCACCGGCCCGGACGTGGTCCGCGCGGTGACCGGCGAGGAGATCACCCAGAACGGCCTCGGCGGCGCCGACGTGCACGCCTCGGTCTCCGGGGTCGCGGCCTTCGCCTACGACGACGAGCAGAGCTGCCTGGAGGACGTGCGATTCCTGCTGTCGCTGCTGCCCTCCAACAACCGCGAGACCGCACCCCGCGAGGAGACCGGCGACCGCGCCGACCGGCGCACCGACGCCCTGGTCAACCTCGTCCCGGCCAACCCGAACCAGTCCTACGACATCCGCAAGGTCATCGAGGAGATTGCCGACGACGGCGAGTACTTCGAGATCCAGCCCGGCTGGGCGCAGAACGTCGTCGTCGCCCTCGCCCGCTTCGACGGCCACGTCACCGGGATCGTCGCCAACCAGCCCTCCTCGATGGCCGGTGTCCTCGACATCCACGCCAGCGAGAAGGCCGCCCGCTTCGTGCAGTTCTGCGACGCCTTCAGCATCCCGCTGGTGACCCTCGTCGACGTCCCCGGCTTCCTGCCCGGCGTCGACCAGGAGCACAACGGCATCATCCGGCACGGCGCCAAGCTGCTGTACGCGTACTGCAACGCGACCGTGCCGCGGATCCAGCTGATCCTGCGCAAGGCCTACGGCGGCGCGTACATCGTCATGGACTCGCGCTCCATCGGCGCCGACGTGTCCCTGGCCTGGCCCAGCAACGAGATCGCCGTCATGGGCGCCGAGGGCGCCGCCAACGTCATCTTCCGCCGGGAGATCGCCGCGGCCGAGGACCCCGACCTCGAACGGGCGCAGAAGATCAAGGAGTACCAGACCGAGCTGATGCACCCGTACTACGCGGCCGAGCGCGGCCTCGTCGACGACGTCATCGACCCGGCCGAGACCCGATCCGCGCTCATCGGCGCCCTCGCGATGCTGCGCTCCAAGTACGCGGACATGCCGTCCCGCAAGCACGGCAACCCGCCGGTGTGACGGACCAGGAGGCAGCGGACCGATGACCACCCCATGGAAGATCACCGGCGGCGCCCCCTCCGCGGAGGAGACCGCCGCCCTCACCGCCGTCCTCACGGCCCTGCTGGCACGGCGGACCGCCGCCGCGCCGGCACCGGCCGCCGGGGGCCGGAGCTCCGACAGCGGCTGGCACCGCGCCCACCGCAACCCGCACGTCGCCGCGGGGACGTGGCGGTGACGGCAGGCCGCGGACACCTCACCGAGGTGGCGGAGGGCGTCCACGCGTACGTGCAGCCCGACGGCGGCTGGTGCCTGAACAACGCGGGCGTCCTCACCGACGGGCGGCGCAGCGTGCTGGTCGACACCGCCGCCACCGAGGCCCGCGCCCGGCACCTGCGCCGGGCCGCGCTGCGGCTCGCGCCGCGGCCCCCGCACGCCGTGGTCAACACCCACTTCCACGGCGACCACACCTACGGCAACTTCGTCTTCCCCGAGGCCCTGACCATCGGCCACGAGAAGACCCGCACCCTGGTGGGCGCGGCCGGGATGCACATGGCCGGACTGTGGCCGGACGTCTGCTGGGGCGACATCGCGATCGCCCCGCCCGAGCTCACCTATCAGGACCGCATGACCCTCCACGTGGGCGACGCCGTCCGCGCAGAACTCCTCCACATCGGCCCGGCCGCGCACTCCGTCGACGACACCGTGGTCTGGCTGCCCGAACAGGGCGTGCTGTTCACCGGCGACCTCGCGATGAACGGGGTCACCCCGTTCTGCGTCATGGGCTCCGTCGCGGGTTCCCTGCGGGCGCTCCAACGATTGCGCGCCCTGGGTCCGACCACGATCGTCCCCGGTCACGGCCCGGTCGGCGGCCCGGAGATCCTCGACGCCAACGAGGCGTACCTGCGCTGGGTCCAGGGCCTCGCCAAGGAGGGCGCGGCGGCCGGGGCGAGCCCCCTCGAACTCGCGCGCTCCACCGACCTCGGCCCGTACGCGGACCTGCTGGACGCGGAACGCCTGCTCCCCAACCTCCACCGCGGATACGCCGAGGAGCAGGGCCTGCCCGAGGGCACCCCGCTCGACATCGGGGCCCTCTTCGAGGAGATGACCGCCTACCACGGGCGCCCGCCCCGCTGCCTCGCGTAGGCCGCCCGGACGGCAGCGGGGCGGTTCGCGGCCGACCCGCGCGCACGAGCGGGCGCACAGGATGTGGTTCACGGCGAGCGGGCTGAACGCGGTCGGGCGCATCAGCCCGCACGGCACCGTCGGCCGCGTCCGCGCCGCCGGCTAGAGCTCCTCTTCCCGCTCCTGCCGGTCCTGGTGGTCCGGACTCAGCAGGGCCAGTACGCCCGGCAGGGCGAAGAGGACCGCCGACAGCCAGAGCGGCAGTGCCTCGACGACCACCGCGCCGGCCGGAGCCGCCACCGCCACGGCCAGCCGCCGCCCGTGCTTGCCTGCCAGGGAACGGGCGGAGGCCGTTCCCCGGCCGCCCGTACGCCCCTGCGCGGTCTCCCGCCGAATCTTCCCCATGCCTTCCACCCGCTTCCGACCCGCTGTGCCCGACTCCTTCCTCCCAGGAGAGCAAAGGCGCAGGGCGCGCACAGGGCTCACGAGGGGGGCTCACGGATTGCGACCCGGGCCCACGTGAACTCCCCTGACCTACGCTGGAGTTGTAGGGAACGTGACCGAGCCGGTCGGGCGGCGAGGGGGAGCGTGATGGCACCGCGAACAGGAACGGAAACGGGAACGGGAACACGACCGGGCATCGGCCACAAGACGAACGCCCACCTGGAGACGTTGATCTCCGAAGCGGGGATCAGCCACAAGAGGCTGGCCCACCGCCTGAACCAGATCTGCTCATCACACGGGCTGTCCACCGACTACACCCACACGTCCGTGGCGAACTGGTGTCGCAGGGGAATGAAGCCGAAGTGGCCCGTTCCCCGGTACATCTGCACCGTGCTCACGGAGAGCCTGGGACGCCCGGTCGACCTCGCCGACATCGGGATGGAGTCCGCGAACAGTGACCATACCGTCGGCCTCGGATTCCCAAGGGAGCAGCAGCACGCCCTCGCCGAAGCAACGTCGTATTGGAGTGCCTTGAACCGCCGAGACTTCCTCGCGACGGCACCGTTCGCCGTCGCGGCGTTCTCCGAACCCGTGACCCGGTGGCTGATCAGCCCGACCGAGCCCGTGGCACGCCTGAACGGCCGGACCACGGTGGAGCGCGGGCACATCGAGGAACTGCGCCAAGCGGCGGACGCGGCACGGGCCTGGGACTCGCGGTTCGGCGGGGCCGCCTGGAAGTCGCAGTCCCTGACCGAGTACCTGTACGAGCGGGTTACGCCGCTCCTGCGGGCCACGTACACCGAGCGCGACGGCCGCGACCTGTTCTCGGTCACCGCCGAAATGGCCAGGCTCGCCGGCTGGACCGCCTTCGACGCCGGGCAACACCAGACCGCCCAGCGGCACTACATCCAAGCGCTCCGGCTGGCCAAGGCCGCCGGTGACGTCCACCTCGGCTCCTACGTCCTCACCACCATGGCCATGCAGGCACTGATGCGCGGCTTCCCCTCCCAGTCGATCGACATGGCCCAGGGGGCCTTCGAGCGCGTGCCGGGCGCCGATCCCCGGGTGTTGGGGTTCGCCAAACTGATCGAGGCCCGGGCGCACGCGCGCGCCGGGGACGCCCGCTCCGCGAGCGCGGCCCTGGCCACCGCCGAGCGCCTGGAGCAGCAGGGGGCGGCCGAAGGGGCCGGCGAGCGCGCCTGGATCGCGTTCTTCAACCGCCAGCGGATCGTCACGGACGCCACCGAGATCTTCCGCGACCTCGGCCGCCCCAAGTCGACCTTCGCCTGGCACGCGCTGGGATCGATGCCCGGCGACGCCTTCGCGAGGTCGCGGGGGATCCGGCTGTCCGTCCTCGCCACCGCGCACGCGCAGCAGGGGGACTGGGAAGCAGGCCTCACCCTGGGGCGCGAGTCCTTGCGGCTCTTCAAAAGGCTCCAGACCGTACGGGGCGGTGACTACATCAAGATCTTCGCCGGCTCCCTCCACCAGTGGCGCCACGAAAAGCCGGTCGCCGCCTACCTCGCCGAAGCGAGGACCCTCACCTCCTGACGGGCGCGGCGGCACACGACAGAGGGGCCCGTAGGACACCCCGGTGTCCTACGGGCCCCTCGCGTCGGCCCGCGCTGTCATGGCGGCGGTTACCGCGGGTCGGCGTTGAACTTCGAGGCCGACCAGAAGTAGCCGAGCACCGTCAGACCCACGCACCAGGCCACGGCCAGCCACCCGTTGTTGCCGATCTCGCTGCCGAGCAGCAGCCCGCGCAGGGTCTCGATGGCCGGGGTGAAGGGCTGGTACTCGGCGATCGGCCGGAACCAGCCCGGCATCGAGTCGACCGGGACGAAGGCGCTGGACAGCAGCGGCAGCAGGATCATCGGCATCGCGTTGTTGCTCGCGGCCTCGGCGTTCGGGCTGATCAGGCCCATGCCGACGGCGATCCAGGTGAACGCCAGGGCGAAGAGCACCAGCAGTCCGAACGCCGCGAGCCATTCCAGGGCCGTCGCGTCCGTGGCCCGGAAACCGATGGCCAGACCGACGAGACCCACGAGGACCACGCTCGCGATCGACTGCAGGACGCTGCCGATGACGTGCCCGACGAGCACCGAGGGACGGTGGATCGCCATCGTCCGGAAGCGGGCGATGATGCCCTCGTTCATGTCGTTGGCGACGGAGACCGCCGTTCCGATCGTGGTGCTGCCGATGGTCATCAGCAGCAGGCCCGGAACGATGTACGCGATGTACGCGGAGCGACCGCCGCCGCCCAGGCCCGCGCTCATGGCGTCGCCGAAGATGTAGACGAAGAGCAGGAGCAGCATGATCGGCGTGAGCAGCAGGTTCAGCGTGAGGGACGGGTAGCGCCGCGCGTGCAGCAGGTTCCGCCGGAGCATCGTGGACGAGTCACGCAGGGCGAGGGAGAGGGAGCTCATCGAACAGCCTCCTTCGGCTGGTTGTTCTGGTGGGGGAGGTCGGCGTTTCCGGTCAGGGCGAAGAACACGTCGTCGAGGTCGGGGGTGTGCACGGTCAGCTCGTCGGCCTCGATGCCGGCGGAGTCGAGCCGGTCGAGGACGGAGCGCAGCGCGCGCTGGCTGCCGTCGCTCGGGATCTGGAGCGCGAGCGCCTCGTCGTCGCGGGCGGCGTCGTGGAGGGCGAGGGCGGCGGTGCGGTAGGCGGCCGGGTCGGAGAACCGGAGCCGTACGTGCCCGCCGGGGATCAGCCGCTTGAGTTCGTCGGCGGTGCCCTGGGCGGCGATCCTGCCGTCGTTGAGGACGGCGATCCGGTCGGCGAGCTCGTCGGCCTCCTCCAGGTACTGGGTCGTGAGGAAGACCGTCACCCCGTCCGCCACCAGCTCGCGGATGATCTGCCACATGTTGTGGCGGGAGCGCGGGTCGAGACCGGTGGTCGGCTCGTCGAGGAAGATGATCCGCGGGTTCCCGACCAGCGTCATCGCGATGTCCAGACGCCGCTTCATGCCGCCCGAGTAGGTCGATGCGGGCTTCTTCGCCGCCTCCACCAGATCGAACCGCTCCAGCAGTTCGGCCGCGACCCTCTTCCCTTCCGCCTTGGACAGGTGGTGCAGGTCCGCCATGAGGAGCATGTTCTCCTCGCCGGTGATCAGCCCGTCGACCGCGGAGAACTGACCGGTCACACCGATCG
>NZ_JBIAUK010000060.1:0-5752 GCF_042892775.1 Streptomyces sp. NPDC001717
CCGCGTCCTGCCACCGCTTCAACACCACGGCAGCCACACCCGAACCACCCACCGTCCCACCGGCAGACGCATCGAACGCCCGGCAATGACCGTCCTGGGACTTGGGGCCGCCTTCGCGGTAGACGTATCCGGCTCGGTGCGGCGTCTGGACCGCGGACCCTCCGGCGATGGCCATGTCGCACTCGGCGTACAGCAGTGCCTGGCAGGCCTGGTGCAGAGCGACGAGCGACGTCGAGCAGGCGCTCTGCACCGTCATCGCCGGACCGTTGAGGTTCAGCTTGTGAGCCACCCGGCTGGCCAGGAAGTCACCGCTGTTGCCGAGCAGCAGCGGAATGTCGTCGAGGTGCATCGACTGCAGGGTGCCCGGTTCGGAGCCGATGGCCTGGAGGAGGTAGCTGGACATGGACGCGCCGGCGTAGACGCCGACACGGCCGCCGCCGCTCCCGCCCGGCGCGTACCCCGCGTCCTCCAACGCCAGCCACACCGTCTCCAGGAACAACCGCTGCTGCGGATCCATCAACTCCGCATCACGCGCACTGAAATCGAAGAACGACGCGTCGAACCGGTCCCACCCGTCCAACACCGCCTTCGCCGGCACATAATCCGGATGCTTGAACACCTCAGGCGAAACACCCTCGGCCTCCAGCTCCTCCTCCGAAAAGAACGAAACCGACTCCACACCCTCCCGCACATTCCGCCAGAACGCAGCAACATCCCCCGCACCCGGAAAACGCCCGGCCATACCCACAACCGCCACCGCATCAGCGAGATCCTGATCGGTCATCGCTCTTCCCCCTTTTGTCCAAGAACAGTTGCCGGAGATTCGGGCGCGCGCCGGGCCCGTGCTCGCGCGGCGCCCTCCCGTCGGGTGCGCGCCCGGTCGCGGACCTCGTGCTTCACTTCGTCGTCCGACCTGCCGCCGGCGCCGTCGAGCCATGTGCTGAGGGCTGCGACGGTGGGGTACTGGAACAGTTCGACGACGCTCGGCACCCGGTCGAGGTGCTGTGCCAGGGAGCGTTGGACCTGGAGGATCAACAGGGAGTGGCCTCCGAGGTCGAAGAAGTTGTCGTGCGCGCCCACTCGATCCACCCCGAGCAGGCGGCACCACACGTCGGCGATCGTCTTCGCGGTCGGCGTCTCCGGTTCGGTGTACGCGTCGCCGGTGCCGAGGCCTCGACCGACTGCCGTGGCCAGGGCCCGTCGGTCCACCTTGTTGTTGCCGTTCAGGGGCAGCGCGTCGAGAACGGTGAACCGGGCCGGGCACATGTACGGGGGCAGCGCCGACCTCAGGAACCGGCCCAGCTCGGCGGAGCCGGGCAGGGGCTCCGGGCCGGCCGGCACGAGGTAGGCGTGCAGCCGGAGCCCGGTGGGGCCGTCCTCGGCGATGACGACCGCCTGTCCGACCGCAGGGTGGGCGCGCAGTGCGTGTTCGACCTCTCCCGGCTCGATGCGATAGCCGCGTATCTTCACCTGGTGGTCGATCCGGCCGAGGTATTCCAGGACGCCGCCGGCCCGCCACCGTACGAGGTCGCCGGTGCGGTACAGGCGACCACCGGGCGCGCCGAAGGGATCGGGTACGAATCGATCCGCGGTGAGCCCCGGCTGCCCCCGGTAACCGCGGGACACACCTCCGCCTCCTATGAACAGCTCGCCGGGAACGCCCATCGGCGCGAGTGCGCCCCGCGCGTCCAGCACGTAGGTGCGCGCGCATCCGAACGGGCGCCCGATCGGCACCGGTCCGGTGCCCGCGGCCGTGACGTGATGCGCCGCCCAGACGGTGGTCTCCGTCGGGCCGTAGAGATTGTGCACTTCGGGCACCCTGGCCCGCAGTTGTTCCTCCAGTCCTCGGTCGAGGGCCTCGCCGGTGGAGAGGGCCGCTCGCAAGGTGCCGCCCCCCTCCCATCCGGCGGCGATGAGCATGCGCCAGGTCGCGGGTGTTGCGTCGAGCACGGTGACCCGGTGCTCGTCGAGGAGGGCCAGGAGGCGTACGCCATCGCGCACCTCGTCCTCCTGGGCCACGACCACCCGGCCCCCTGCAGACAGCGGCAGGAACAGCTCCGGCACGGTGATGTCGAAGCAGACGGTGCTGACGGCACACAGCACGTCCTGTGGGGTGAAGTCGAGAGTGCGGCCGGCCTGAGCGACGAGGTCGGTCATCGAGCCGCGCGTCACCTCGACGCCCTTGGGGCGCCCTGTCGAACCCGAGGTGTGGATGACGTAGGCCAGGTTCTCGGGCCGAATCGCCGGTGCGCGGCGGCCCGTACGGTCGAGGACGGCGCCGCCGGACAGCGCGGGGAGCGTGCCGTCGACGAACAGGGTGGGTATGTCCCCCATGCGTCCGCCGAGAGAACGGACGGTCAGCAGGCACGCGGCGCCGCTGTCGTCGAGCAAGTAGGAGAGGCGTTCGTCCGGGAAGGACGGGTCCAGGGGCACGAAGGCGCTGCCAGAACGCAGCACGCCGAGCAGGGCCACCACGAGATCCGCGGAGCGCGGTACGCACACCCCGACCGTTACCTCCGGCCCCGCTCCCGCGGTACGCAGCAGTTCCGCGACCCGGTCAGCCCGGCGGTCGAGCTCCGCGAAGGTGAGGGTGGTGCCTGCACAGACGACTGCGGTGGCCTGCGGTGTGTGCCGGGCCCGGTCCTCGATCCGGACGGCCACGTCGGGGTCCGTGAGCGGGGCCGCTACTCCGCCGTACCCGTGCAGCAGGGCCGTTTCGGCCGCGTCGGAGAGCGGCAGTTCCGACAGCGCCAGATCGGGGTCCGCCTCGGCCCCTTCCAGTACGGCGGCCAGGTGCCGTGCCAGGCGTTCGACGGTTTCCCGGTCGAATAGGGCGGTGGCAAACTCGAGACGGCCGTGGATCTCACCGCCGATGTGCAGCAGTCCGAGCTGGAGGTCGAACTTGGCCGTCCCGGTGTGGAACGCCAGCGGTTCGACGTCGAGGGCGTCCAGCCGGAACGCGGTCATCCCCTCGCTCTGCCATGTACACAGCATCTGGAAGAGCGGGTGCCGGCTCGGGTCGCGTTCGGGCTGGAACTCCTCGACGACCTTCTCGAACGGTACCTCCTGATGGGCGTAGGCGGCCGCCGCGGCCGTGGTGACCCGGCGGGTGAGCTCGCGGAAGGACGGATCGTTCGACAGGTCGGTGCGCAGGACCAGTGTGTTGGCGAAGAAGCCGATGAGCCCGTCCAGTTCCGCATGGGTCCGGCTGGCCACGGCGACGCCGATCAGCTGGTCGTCGTGGCCGCTCCAACGCTGGACAACGGCCTGGAACGCGGCCAGCACCAGGTTGAACAGGCTGGTGTCGAGGCGCCGGGCCAAGGCGTCCAGCCGCGATACCAGGCCGGCCTCCAGGGTGAACGCGACCTCGTCCCCGGCGAAGTCCTGAACCGGGGGACGGGGACGGTCCGTGGGCAGGTCGGTGCGGGCCGGGGCGCCGGCGAGCTGCTCGCGCCAATGCCCCAGCAGGCGGTCGAGCTTCTCCCCTTCGAGCTCCTTGCGCTGCCAGGCCGCGTAGTCCGCGTACTGCAGGGGGAGTTCCGGGAGTGGGTTGTCCCCTCCGTGGCTGAACGCCGCGTAGAGGGTGTCCAGCTCACGCATGAGGACGCCCCCGGACCAGGCGTCGGAAACGATGTGGTGCCAGGTCAGAACGAGGATGTGGTCGTCGTCGGCAAGGCGTAACAGCCGGGTGCGGATGAGGGGCGCCCTCGTCAGGTCGAAGGGGGTACCGGCCTCCGCGGCGCAGTGCCGGCGGATCTCCTCCTCCTGCGCCTCCCCGGTGAAGGTGCTGAGGTCCGACTCGGCCCAGTCCATGGCGGCGTGGGCGTCGACGGTCTGGACGGGCTGACCGTCCGGCCCCGGGGCGAGAGTGCTCCGCAGCACCTCATGCCGGTGGACCGTCTCGTCGAGTGCCCGCCTGAGGGCCGGCACGTGCAAGGTTCCGCGGAGCCGGAGGCCGAGCGGGGCGTTGTAGGCGGTATTGCCCGGGTTGAGCTGCTCCAGGAACCACAACCGGAGCTGGGTGAACGACAGGGGGGCCGGACCGCTGACGGCACGGCGAGCGGGTGCCGACGGCGCGGCCGCCGGCCGGCGCAGCCACCGGTCGAGGAGGGCCCGCTTGGCCTCCGACAGCCCGGCGGTGGCCGGGTCGGACAAGGTCATCGGTCGTCTCCTTCCTGGTCGGCCGCCGGGTGGTCCGCGCCCAGCAGTTCCGCATCGTCGTCGGACATGGCGTCCAGGGCCGCGACCATGAGCTGCTCGACGGCGGCGGCCTGTCCGGCGATGGTGGGGTGCGCGAAGACGTCCGCGAGCGGTACGTCCACCGGGAAGCTCTCCTGGAGGCGGGCCCCGAGGCGGGTGAACAGCAGGGAGTCCCCGCCCAGCTGCATGAAGTCGTCGTCGACGCCGATCTGCCGGTAGCCCAGGAGCTCCTGCCAGAGTCCGGCGATGAACCTCTGGAGGTCGTCGGCGGGCTCGACGTACGGGGTGGGAAGGTCGGGACGCCGGTGGGTCGGGGCATCCTCCGGCGCCGTCGGCGGCGGAGCCGTCGGCGTGTCCGCAGCGGCCGACCGGGGCCCGGTTCCGAGGGCGTAGGCGTCCCCTTCGAAGGGGTAGCCGGGCAGGGGCACCCGGCGGGCTTCGCCGGGTCTGCCGAGCGCGGCCAGGTCCAGGGTGGCGCCCGCCTCCCACAGGTGGGCGGCGGCACGCAGCAGCCGTGACGGTTCATCCTGCGGTACGGCGCCGTCCTGCACCGCCTTGCCCGGGAGGGAGGCCACGGCACGCCCTTCCCCACCCTGCCGTCGGGCGAGAGCCGTCAGGGTGGCGCCCGGGCCGACCTCCAGGAGGAGCAGGTCGTCCGCGGCGAGCAGGGTCTGCTGCCCGGCCGCGAAGCGGACGGTGCAGCGCATGTGGTCCGCCCAGTATGCCGGGTCGGTGGCCTGCTCCCCGGTGATCCAGGTGCCGGTGACGTTGGAGGAGAAGGGAAGGTCGGGTGCCTCCAGGCGCACCGCCGCCGCCTCGGTCCGGAACGCGCCGAGCGCCGGGTCCATCAGGCTCGAGTGGAATGCCTTCGCGACCGGCAGCTGACGGTGCCACGTACCTGCGACGGACAGCGCTGCCGCGAGCTCGGACACGGCGTCCGGGTCACCGGCGAGCACGCACTCCTCCGGTCCGTTGACGGCGGCGAGGGAGAGTCCGTGCTCGGCGGCCAGCCGCAGGGCGGCCTCCTCCCCCAGGGCCGCCGCCATCATCGAGCCGGGCCCGGTGGCCTGCATCAGCTTGCCGCGTGCGCAGACGAGTGCGAGGGCGTCCTCGAGGGTGAACACGCCGGCCAGGCAGGCGGCGACGTACTCACCGAGACTGTGCCCGATCATCGCCTCGGGGCGGATCCCCCACGACATCCACAGCCTGGCGAGCGCATACTCGACGCTGAACAACGCCGGCTGGAGCCGGTCCGTGGCGAGGTCGGCGGAGGCGCCTTCCGCATGCAGGACGTCGCGGATGTCGAAGCCGAGGTGCGGCAGCGCGGCCAGCGCGCACAGGTCGAGGTGCTCCCGGTAGACCGGCTCCCGTTCGTACAGACCCCGGCCCATACCCGCGTACTGCGCACCCTGTCCCGGGAAGACGAAGGCGATCCTCGGAGCGGAGGACACGGAACGGGGTGTGGTGGGGGTGCGGAGTGCGGTGACCGCGTCGGCCGTGGACCGGGCCACGACCGCCCGCCGGTACGGAAACTCCCTGCGGCCCGTCCGCA
>NZ_JBIAUK010000061.1:0-5370 GCF_042892775.1 Streptomyces sp. NPDC001717
AACTGGCCGCCCGCTACAAGGCCGGAGTCCACCTCGCCGCACTCATCCTCTGGCTCCGCGAACCTCTCCAAGCTCCTTTGTCAGACAGAACCTAGGGAGTGAGGCTGACGGCTCTGTCCGACGCCCGCCCGGGACGTTCGACGCAGATCCGGCATGAGTGCTGGATGGACGCGAATTCACCATGGTGGCCGCAGCTCCAGGAAACACTTCAGGCCACTGAACGGGCACGCAATTGAGCCGACCGAGAAGATGGACGGGGTGACCGCACGATCAGTCGCAGGTGACAGAACCCGCTCCGCGCGCAAGCGGGGATGACCCGCACTGAGATCCGCGGATGTCTCCGCCAACCCTTTGCTCCCCGCGCACGCGGGGATGAACCCGAGCGCATGTCCCTCTACGGGCACGCCAGATCCGGCTTCCCGCGTACGACCCCTCCTGGCGCAGGGCCTCCCAGGTGGAGGAGTGGCTGCTCCCAGCACCTGCAGGCGCCCCGCGCCCCTCTGCGCGGCGACGAGACAGCGGCCGCGTGAGCCTGTGTCCCGAGTCGGCGTCCGTCAGATCACCGCTCCACCTGGTCGGGCGTGATCTTCACGTCTCCGCGGGCTCCTGATCGTTGTGTTCTTGCTCCTGCGCCCAGGTGATCGCCCATTCGTCGAGCGGATGCAGGGCATCACGCAGTGCTGTCCCCAGGCGAGTCAGCTCGTAGCCATCGGCCGAGGGGGCGATGATCCCGCTTGACGCGAGTTCGCGGAGCCGTTGGTAGAGGACGCTGGATGACAGCCCTTCGCACCGTGCCAGCAGCGCGCGGGCGCCGAGCGGGCCCGCACGCAGTTCCCAGAGGATGCGCAGCGCCCACCGACGGCCGAACAGGTCCATCGCGGCCATGATCGGACGACCGGTCGTCGATCCACGAACCGGTGTTCCTGGGCGCGGCGTCGGCATGGCCCTCCTTGCGTTTCGTTATTCGAAACACTAGCATCCACCCGACGTTTCTGATTTCGAAACGAACTCGATGGGAGAGTCGATGTCGCGGATGGCCCTACTGGAACCGCCGTGTACCGACCAGGCCGGCGCATTGCTCGCGCGCATGATGCCTGGGGACGCCCCGCCCATTGGGCTGTTCCCCATGTCCGCCACAGGCCTCCCTATGACCGCCGCCATGCACGGGTGGGATGGCCGCGAGTCCGGCGGCCGGCTGACGCCCCTGGACGGAGGTCCTCATGCATAAGCTTGTCGTCCTGTATTCCGAGCCCGCCGACCCTGACCACTTCCGCGACTATTACGTGGCCAACCACCTTCCGCTGGTCAAGAATTGGCCCGGCCCTCTTGCGTGGCGCTACAGCTTCCACGTGGCGGCGATCGAGGGAGGAACGTCGTATTTCGCGGTCTTCGAAGCCGACTTCGCTGACGCGGCCGCCATGGAGGCGGCGCTGGCGTCGCCGCACGGCCGGCAGCTGGCCGCCGACGTCGCCAACTACGCCACCGGCGGGGTGGCCATCATCAACTATCCGGTACAGGCCGGCACCGCCTGAGACGGATCGGTACGCGTCCGTGACGCGTTCGGTCGGCCGATTAAGGCCAGGCCCGGCTAGCTACAGCGGCTTTCGGGTTGTTGTCGGGTGGTGACAGTTCACAGTTCGATGGGGGACCGCGAACTTCCTGCGCAGGAGCCGTTCATGAGAGCGTGGCCGCTGGCTGTACCGCATACGCCTGCGCGCGCCGCCTGCTGCTGCCAGGCGGCGACGGATGGATTTGCTGCTCCCCAGTGTGGGGTCCGTGAGGTGATGGCGAACCGGTGGCGGTGATACAGCTGTCGATCAGGTGAGGTCGAAGCTGGATTCTGCCAACCCGCGGCGGAGGACACGGTCGAGGTCGTCGGGTGTTTCAAGGGCGGTCTTGGCCATCGCGCTGCGCACGAGTGACCAGACGGCCTCGACGGGATTCAGGTCGGACGGTGGTAAGCCGGTCATGCTCGGCCTCGTACCACTTCAGGCCGCGGCCAGATGGGTGTTGGGATGGTCCCAAACCACCACGACGGGCCACCGAGCTGGATGTGCACCCGCACGAGCGGGTCGCGATAGTCCTGCCAGGCGAAGCTTCTGCGTGGCCCCTACTGACGCCGGCACTGACATTCACAGCCGCCATGCAGAGACGCCACCACGGCAACGGATGTCACCCACCGTGTTTATCGCTGTTCATTCTGGCAACAATGAGTAGCTAAAGGTAGTCCGAACCCGACGGAAGGCAGGAACATGACCCTCGTCACCGCCCTCATCCTTGTCGTGGTCGCCGCCCTCATCGGCCTGCTGGCCCTGGCTCCCAGCGCCCCCGTACGCCGCAACCCCGTGCCCGGCCGGGGCAACCGGGCCACCCGCCGCCGCACCGCCACGCGGCTGGACGGCATCCCCGGCCAGCGGGGGATCCACCACCACGCCCGCTGACATACCGCACCGTACAAACGACCGACGCCCGCGGGCCGGGTCGGCCGCCGCTCGTTGGAGGTGGGCATGTGCCTGCTGCGCCACGGCAACAGGCCCGGCTTGACCGACGCATACCCCCAACAAGCAGCTTCACCCCATTCGTTCCAACCAGTGCACCGCCTCCCAGCGGGGTGATACAGGGACACGGGGGCTGCGGCGGGCGGGATGCGGTAGGAGAGGCAGAACGGCGCGGGGCGCCCACCACGTGGTGGGCGCCCCGCGCCGTTCTGCCTCTCCTACCGCATCCCGCCCGCCGCAGCCCCCGTGTCCCTGTATCACCCCGCTGGGAGGCGGTGCACTGGTTGGAACGAATGGGGTGAAGCTGCTTGTTGGGGGTATGCGTCGGTCAAGCCGGGCCTGTTGCCGTGGCGCAGCAGGCACATGCCCACCTCCAACGAGCGGCGGCCGACCCGGCCCGCGGGCGTCGGTCGTTTGTACGGTGCGGTATGTCAGCGGGCGTGGTGGTGGATCCCCCGCTGGCCGGGGATGCCGTCCAGCCGCGTGGCGGTGCGGCGGCGGGTGGCCCGGTTGCCCCGGCCGGGCACGGGGTTGCGGCGTACGGGGGCGCTGGGAGCCAGGGCCAGCAGGCCGATGAGGGCGGCGACCACGACAAGGATGAGGGCGGTGACGAGGGTCATGTTCCTGCCTTCCGTCGGGTTCGGACTACCTTTAGCTACTCATTGTTGCCAGAATGAACAGCGATAAACACGGTGGGTGACATCCGTTGCCGTGGTGGCGTCTCTGCATGGCGGCTGTGAATGTCAGTGCCGGCGTCAGTAGGGGCCACGCAGAAGCTTCGCCTGGCAGGACTATCGCGACCCGCTCGTGCGGGTGCACATCCAGCTCGGTGGCCCGTCGTGGTGGTTTGGGACCATCCCAACACCCATCTGGCCGCGGCCTGAAGTGGTACGAGGCCGAGCATGACCGGCTTACCACCGTCCGACCTGAATCCCGTCGAGGCCGTCTGGTCACTCGTGCGCAGCGCGATGGCCAAGACCGCCCTTGAAACACCCGACGACCTCGACCGTGTCCTCCGCCGCGGGTTGGCAGAATCCAGCTTCGACCTCACCTGATCGACAGCTGTATCACCGCCACCGGTTCGCCATCACCTCACGGACCCCACACTGGGGAGCAGCAAATCCATCCGTCGCCGCCTGGCAGCAGCAGGCGGCGCGCGCAGGCGTATGCGGTACAGCCAGCGGCCACGCTCTCATGAACGGCTCCTGCGCAGGAAGTTCGCGGTCCCCCATCGAACTGTGAACTGTCACCACCCGACAACAACCCGAAAGCCGCTGTAGCTAGCCGGGCCTGGCCTTAATCGGCCGACCGAACGCGTCACGGACGCGTACCGATCCGTCTCAGGCGGTGCCGGCCTGTACCGGATAGTTGATGATGGCCACCCCGCCGGTGGCGTAGTTGGCGACGTCGGCGGCCAGCTGCCGGCCGTGCGGCGACGCCAGCGCCGCCTCCATGGCGGCCGCGTCAGCGAAGTCGGCTTCGAAGACCGCGAAATACGACGTTCCTCCCTCGATCGCCGCCACGTGGAAGCTGTAGCGCCACGCAAGAGGGCCGGGCCAATTCTTGACCAGCGGAAGGTGGTTGGCCACGTAATAGTCGCGGAAGTGGTCAGGGTCGGCGGGCTCGGAATACAGGACGACAAGCTTATGCATGAGGACCTCCGTCCAGGGGCGTCAGCCGGCCGCCGGACTCGCGGCCATCCCACCCGTGCATGGCGGCGGTCATAGGGAGGCCTGTGGCGGACATGGGGAACAGCCCAATGGGCGGGGCGTCCCCAGGCATCATGCGCGCGAGCAATGCGCCGGCCTGGTCGGTACACGGCGGTTCCAGTAGGGCCATCCGCGACATCGACTCTCCCATCGAGTTCGTTTCGAAATCAGAAACGTCGGGTGGATGCTAGTGTTTCGAATAACGAAACGCAAGGAGGGCCATGCCGACGCCGCGCCCAGGAACACCGGTTCGTGGATCGACGACCGGTCGTCCGATCATGGCCGCGATGGACCTGTTCGGCCGTCGGTGGGCGCTGCGCATCCTCTGGGAACTGCGTGCGGGCCCGCTCGGCGCCCGCGCGCTGCTGGCACGGTGCGAAGGGCTGTCATCCAGCGTCCTCTACCAACGGCTCCGCGAACTCGCGTCAAGCGGGATCATCGCCCCCTCGGCCGATGGCTACGAGCTGACTCGCCTGGGGACAGCACTGCGTGATGCCCTGCATCCGCTCGACGAATGGGCGATCACCTGGGCGCAGGAGCAAGAACACAACGATCAGGAGCCCGCGGAGACGTGAAGATCACGCCCGACCAGGTGGAGCGGTGATCTGACGGACGCCGACTCGGGACACAGGCTCACGCGGCCGCTGTCTCGTCGCCGCGCAGAGGGGCGCGGGGCGCCTGCAGGTGCTGGGAGCAGCCACTCCTCCACCTGGGAGGCCCTGCGCCAGGAGGGGTCGTACGCGGGAAGCCGGATCTGGCGTGCCCGTAGAGGGACATGCGCTCGGGTTCATCCCCGCGTGCGCGGGGAGCAAAGGGTTGGCGGAGACATCCGCGGATCTCAGTGCGGGTCATCCCCGCTTGCGCGCGGAGCGGGTTCTGTCACCTGCGACTGATCGTGCGGTCACCCCGTCCATCTTCTCGGTCGGCTCAATTGCGTGCCCGTTCAGTGGCCTGAAGTGTTTCCTGGAGCTGCGGCCACCATGGTGAATTCGCGTCCATCCAGCACTCATGCCGGATCTGCGTCGAACGTCCCGGGCGGGCGTCGGACAGAGCCGTCAGCCTCACTCCCTAGGTTCTGTCTGACAAAGGAGCTTGGAGAGGTTCGCGGAGCCAGAGGATGAGTGCGGCGAGGTGGACTCCGGCCTTGTAGCGGGCGGCCAGTT
>NZ_JBIAUK010000062.1:1940-3543 GCF_042892775.1 Streptomyces sp. NPDC001717
AGGGTGATGGGTGGCTGGTCGTTGTTTGAGAACTACACAGTGGACGCGAGCATCTGTGGCCAAGTTTTTAAGGGCGCACGGTGGATGCCTTGGCACCAGGAACCGATGAAGGACGTGAGAGGCCGCGATAGGCCCCGGGGAGCTGCCAACTGAGCTTTGATCCGGGGGTGTCCGAATGGGGAAACCCGGCAGTCGTCATGGGCTGTCACCCATGCCTGAACACATAGGGCATGTGGAGGGAACGAGGGGAAGTGAAACATCTCAGTACCCTCAGGAAGAGAAAACAACCGTGATTCCGGGAGTAGTGGCGAGCGAAACCGGATGAGGCCAAACCGTATGCGTGTGATACCCGGCAGGGGTTGCGCATGCGGGGTTGTGGGAATGAGCTTTCACAGTCTGCCGGCTGTGAGGCGAGTCAGAAACCGTATGGATAGGCGAAGGACATGCGAAAGGTCCGGCGTAGAGGGTAAGACCCCCGTAGCTGAAATCTGTACGGCTTGCTTGCTCATCTCCCAAGTAGCACGGGGCCCGAGAAATCCCGTGTGAATCTGGCGGGACCACCCGCTAAGCCTAAATATTCCCTGGTGACCGATAGCGGATAGTACCGTGAGGGAATGGTGAAAAGTACCGCGGGAGCGGAGTGAAATAGTACCTGAAACCGTGTGCCTACAAGCCGTGGGAGCGTCGGATGCAGCTTGCTGTATCTCGTGACTGCGTGCCTTTTGAAGAATGAGCCTGCGAGTTAGCGGTGTGTAGCGAGGTTAACCCGTGTGGGGAAGCCGTAGCGAAAGCGAGTCCGAATAGGGCGATTGAGTTGCACGCTCTAGACCCGAAGCGGAGTGATCTAGCCATGGGCAGGTTGAAGCGGAGGTAAGACTTCGTGGAGGACCGAACCCACCAGGGTTGAAAACCTGGGGGATGACCTGTGGTTAGGGGTGAAAGGCCAATCAAACTCCGTGATAGCTGGTTCTCCCCGAAATGCATTTAGGTGCAGCGTCGTGTGTTTCTTGCCGGAGGTAGAGCACTGGATAGGCGATGGGCCCTACCGGGTTACTGACCTTAGCCAAACTCCGAATGCCGGTAAGTGAGAGCACGGCAGTGAGACTGTGGGGGATAAGCTCCATGGTCGAGAGGGAAACAGCCCAGAGCATCGACTAAGGCCCCTAAGCGTACGCTAAGTGGGAAAGGATGTGGAGTCGCAGAGACAACCAGGAGGTTGGCTTAGAAGCAGCCACCCTTGAAAGAGTGCGTAATAGCTCACTGGTCAAGTGATTCCGCGCCGACAATGTAGCGGGGCTCAAGCGTACCGCCGAAGTCGTGTCATTGCAGCAATAGGGCCAACGCCTGCTGTGATGGGTAGGGGAGCGTCGTGTGCCGGGTGAAGCAGCAGCGGAAGCTAGTTGTGGACGGTTCACGAGTGAGAATGCAGGCATGAGTAGCGATACACACGTGAGAAACGTGTGCGCCGATTGACTAAGGGTTCCTGGGTCAAGCTGATCTGCCCAGGGTAAGTCGGGACCTAAGGCGAGGCCGACAGGCGTAGTCGATGGACAACCGGTTGATATTCCGGTACCCGCTTTGAAACGCCCAATATCGAATCAGG
>NZ_JBIAUK010000062.1:3636-5172 GCF_042892775.1 Streptomyces sp. NPDC001717
ACTTGTAGTAGGTAAGCGATGGGGTGACGCAGGAAGGTAGTCCAGCCCGGGCGGTGGTTGTCCCGGGGTAAGGGTGTAGGCCGAGGGGTAGGCAAATCCGTCCCTCATTAAGGCTGAGACCTGATGCCGAGCCGATTGTGGTGAAGTGGATGATCCTATGCTGTCGAGAAAAGCCTCTAGCGAGTTTCATGGCGGCCCGTACCCTAAACCGACTCAGGTGGTCAGGTAGAGAATACCGAGGCGTTCGGGTGAACTATGGTTAAGGAACTCGGCAAAATGCCCCCGTAACTTCGGGAGAAGGGGGGCCATCACTGGTGATCGGACTTGCTCCGTGAGCTGGGGGTGGCCGCAGAGACCAGCGAGAAGCGACTGTTTACTAAAAACACAGGTCCGTGCGAAGCCGTAAGGCGATGTATACGGACTGACGCCTGCCCGGTGCTGGAACGTTAAGGGGACCGGTTAGTGACCTTTCGGGGTTGCGAAGCTGAGAACTTAAGCGCCAGTAAACGGCGGTGGTAACTATAACCATCCTAAGGTAGCGAAATTCCTTGTCGGGTAAGTTCCGACCTGCACGAATGGCGTAACGACTTCTCGACTGTCTCAACCATAGGCCCGGTGAAATTGCACTACGAGTAAAGATGCTCGTTTCGCGCAGCAGGACGGAAAGACCCCGGGACCTTTACTACAGTTTGATATTGGTGTTCGGTTCGGCTTGTGTAGGATAGGTGGGAGACTTTGAAGCCGTGACGCCAGTCATGGTGGAGTCGCCGTTGAAATACCACTCTGGTCGTGCTGGATGTCTAACCTCGGTCCGTGATCCGGATCAGGGACAGTGTCTGATGGGTAGTTTAACTGGGGCGGTTGCCTCCCAAAGGGTAACGGAGGCGCCCAAAGGTTCCCTCAGCCTGGTTGGCAATCAGGTGTTGAGTGTAAGTGCACAAGGGAGCTTGACTGTGAGACCGACGGGTCGAGCAGGGACGAAAGTCGGGACTAGTGATCCGGCGGTGGCTTGTGGAAGCGCCGTCGCTCAACGGATAAAAGGTACCCCGGGGATAACAGGCTGATCTTCCCCAAGAGTCCATATCGACGGGATGGTTTGGCACCTCGATGTCGGCTCGTCGCATCCTGGGGCTGGAGTCGGTCCCAAGGGTTGGGCTGTTCGCCCATTAAAGCGGTACGCGAGCTGGGTTTAGAACGTCGTGAGACAGTTCGGTCCCTATCCGCTGTGCGCGTAGGAATATTGAGAAGGGCTGTCCCTAGTACGAGAGGACCGGGACGGACGAACCTCTGGTGTGCCAGTTGTCCTGCCAAGGGCATGGCTGGTTGGCTACGTTCGGGAGGGATAACCGCTGAAAGCATCTAAGCGGGAAGCCTGCTTCAAGATGAGTATTCCCACCTCCTTGAGAGGGTAAGGCTCCCAGTAGACGACTGGGTTGATAGGCCAGATGTGGAAGCCCGGTAACGGGTGAAGCTGACTGGTACTAATAGGCCGAGGGCTTGTCCTCAGTTGCTCGCGTCCACTGTGTTAGTTCTGAA
>NZ_JBIAUK010000063.1:0-5024 GCF_042892775.1 Streptomyces sp. NPDC001717
GGGTGATGCCGTGTGCGGTGACCAGGTGTTCGGCGATGAGCGTGCCGAGCGCGCCGGTGGCGCCGGTGAGCAGCACCGTCCCGTCCGTCCGCAGCAGGCCGGGTCGCGGCTCCGGCTGCGAGAGCACCGCCAGCCGGGGTACGAACAACGTGCCGTCCCGCAGTGCGAGTTGCGGCTCACCGGAGGCCAGCGCCCGGCCCAGCGCGGCCTTCGAGGCCTCGCTCCCGTCGGTGTCCACGAGGACGAACCGGTCCGGGTGCTCACTCTGCGCCGTCCGGACCAGCCCCCACAGGGGTGACTGCTCCAGCCCCGGTACCGGCTCGTCCGGCCTCACCGCACTCGCGCCCCGGGTGACGACGGCGAGCCGCGCGTCGGCGGAACGCCCGTCGTCCAGCCAGCCCCGCAGGGTCTCCAGCGTGCCGTACGGCGACGCGTCCGGCGCCGCCGTCAGCACCACGTACGGGGCGTCGGCGGACGCCTGCCCGGCATGCTCGTACGGGACCCAGGCCGCGGACCCGAACGACTCCTCCGGCAGCGCGATCCAGTCCACCCGGTGCAGGGTGCTCCCCGTTCCGCGGCCCGCCCGGAGCCGCGCCGGATCGGTCTCCCGTACGGCCAGCCCCTCGGCGGTCAGCACCGGCGCCCCGGTGTCGTCCGTGACGACGAGCTCCGTCAGGCCGGAGCCCGCAGGGGTCAGCGTGACCCGCAGGATGCCCGGGCCCGCCGCGCCGCGTACCCGTACGCCGGCCCAGGAGAACGGGACCCGCAGGCCCCCGGACTCCCCGCGCCCTTCGAGGGCGAGCGGATGCAGGGCCGAGTCGAGCAGCGCGGGATGGATCGCGAACCCGCTGTGTGCCCCGGCCGAGCCGTCGCCCGCCGGGGGCGGTGCGATCTCGGCGAACCACGTGCCGTCCCGGTGCCAGGCCGCCCGGAGCCCGCGGAACGCCGGGCCGTAGGCGTAGCCGAGCCGCGCCAGGTCCTCGTACGCGGACGAGACGTCGACCGGCTCCGCGTCGCCCGGCGGCCAGGAGGCGCCCGCGCCGGCATCCGCCTCCGGGGCGGTTTCCGTGGCCGCGCACGCGTCCGCCTCCGCGGCCGTTTCCGTGCCCGACTCTCCGTCCGCCTCCGGGGCCAGCAGACCCGAGGCGTGTTCCGTCCAGGCGTCCTGCGTTCCGGCCTCCCGTGCGTGGAGGGTCACCGGCCGCCGCCCGCCGTCGCCGGCCGCGCCGACCGTGAGCTGTATCTGCACGGCACCCTCCTCCGGCACCGGCAGGGGAGCGGTGAGCGTCAGTTCCGCCACCCGCGGCGAACCCGAGGTCCGGCCGGCGTACAGCGCCAAGTCCAGCAGCGCGGCGCCCGGCACGACGGCCGTGCCCAGCAGGGCGTGGTCGGCCAGCCAGGGGTGGGTGCGCAGCGAGATCCGCCCGGTGTGCACCACCCCGGAGCCGTCGGCGAGTTCGACGGCGGCCCCGAGCAGCGGATGGTCCGCGGCCCCGAGCCCGGCCCCGCCGACGTCCGTACGGTTCCCGCCGGGCACGTCCAGCCAGTACCGGTCCTTCCGGAAGGGGTAGGTCGGCAGGGCCGGCACCGCGGTGTCGGTGCCGCGTCCGCCGAAGTACGCCGCCCAGTCCACCGGCACCCCGGCCGCCCACAGACCGCCCAGGGCCTCGGGGAGCGCGGAGCCTTCCGCCCGGTCGCGACGCAGCAGGGGCAGGAGCACGGCATCGGGCAGCGTGTCGGCGGCCATCGTGGACAGCACCGCGTCCGGGCCCAGTTCCAGGAAGACTCCGGCGCCTTCCGCCCGCAGGGTGCGCAGCGCATCCGCGAAGCGCACCGTCTCGCGGACGTGCCGGGTCCAGTAGTCGGGGGAGGCGAGTTCTTCGGCGCTCGCGAGCCGGCCGGTCAGGTCGGAGACCAGAGGGATGACCGGCGCCTGGAACGCCAGACCCGCCACGACCTCGCGGAACGACTCCAGCATCGGCTCCATCAGGGGCGAGTGGAAGGCGTGGCTCACCGTCAGCCGACGGGTCTTGGCACCCGCCTCCGCGGCCCGGGCCGCGATCTCCCGTACGGCCTCCCCACTACCGGAGACGACCGTCGCGCGCGGGCCGTTGACGGCCGCGACACCGGCCGCGGCCTCGTGCCCGGTGAGGAGGGCCCGGGCCGACTCCTCGTCCAGGGACAGCGCCACCATCGCGCCGCCCGACGGCAGGGCCTGCATCAGCCGGCCCCGCGCCGCGATCAGCGTCGCCGCGTCCGGCAGTGTCAGTACGCCGGCCACGTGGGCGGCCGCGACCGAACCGATGGAATGCCCCGCCACGAGCCCGGGGGTGATGCCCCAGGACTCCAGCAGCCGGTACAGCGCGGTTTCGAGGGCGAAGAGGGCGGGCTGGGTGAACTCGGTCCGGTGCAGCGGGGTGTCGTCGTCCTCGAGGAACACGGCCTCCCGCAGCGACCTGCCCAGCAGCGGGTCCAGGGCGGCGCAGACGTCGTCGAAGGCCCGGGCGAACACCTCGTGGCGCTCGTACAGTTCACGGCCCATGCCCGCCCGTTGGCTGCCCTGGCCGGTGAACAGGAAGGCGGTGCGCGGCGGATCGGCCGGTACCTCGCGCACCGCGGCCCGCGCGGCGCCGCCCGCGCCGAGGTTCCGCAGCACGCCGAGCACCTCCTCGCGGCCGCCCGCCACGAACGCCGCCCGGTGTTCGAGCGCACCCCGGCCCGTGGCCAGCGCCCGCGCCGCACCGGCCAGTTCGTCCTCCGTGCGGGCCTCGGCGTACGCGTACAGCCGCTCGGCCTGGGCGCGCAGCCCCTCGGGAGTGCGCGCGGACAGCAGCCACGGCAGCGGTCCCCCGGCCGGACCGCAGACCCCGTCCGCGACCTCGTCCGGGACCTCGTCGGCGACGACGGGGACCGCGTCGGGGACGTGCTCCAGGACCACGTGGGCGTTGGTTCCGCTGATCCCGAACGAGGACACGGCGGCCCGCCGGGGCCGGCCCCGCTCGGGCCACTTCACGGATCCCGTGAGCAGCTCGACGGCGCCCGCCGACCAGTCGACGTGCGGGGACGGCTCGTCGATGTGCAGGCTCCTCGGCAGCACACCGTGCCGCATCGACATCACCGACTTGATCACCCCGGCGACCCCGGCCGCGGCCTGGGTGTGCCCGATGTTGGACTTCACCGACCCGAGGAACAGCGGGTCGTCCTCCGGCCGGTCCTGGCCGTACGTCGCCAGCAGCGCCTGCGCCTCGATCGGGTCGCCGAGCCGGGTGCCCGTGCCGTGCGCCTCGACGGCGTCGACGTCCGCGGTCCGCAGCCCGGCCGCGGCCAGTGCCTGCCGGATCACCCGCTGCTGGGAGGGGCCGTTGGGCGCGGTCAGACCGTTGCTCGCGCCGTCCTGGTTGACGGCCGTGCCGCGTACGAGCGCCAGGACCTGGTGCCCGTTGCGCCGGGCGTCCGAGAGCCGCTCGACCAGCAACAGCCCCGCGCCCTCCGCCCATCCCGTGCCGTCGGCGGCCGCGGCGAAGGGCTTGCAGCGGCCGTCGGGCGCCAGTCCGCGCTGGCGGCTGAACTCGACGAAGGTCGCCGGGCTCGCCATCACGGTGACCCCGCCGGCCAGCGCCAGGTCGCACTCGCCCGAGCGCAGCGCCTGCGCCGCCAGGTGCAGGGCCACCAGCGACGAGGAGCAGGCGGTGTCGACCGTGACGGCCGGTCCCTCCAGTCCGAAGGTGTACGACACGCGGCCCGAGGCCACGCTGCCCGCGCTGCCGCTGACCAGGTACCCCTCGAAGCCCTCCGGGGCCTGCCCGGCCTGGTGCAGCCTGGCCCCGTAGTCGTTGTACATCACCCCCGCGAAGACGCCCGTCCGGCTGCCGCGCAGCCCGGCCGGGTCGATCCCGGCCCGCTCGAAGGCCTCCCACGCGGTCTCCAGCAGCAGCCGCTGCTGGGGGTCCGTGGTCAGCGCCTCGCGCGGACTCATCCCGAAGAACTCCGGATCGAAGTCGGCCGCCCCGTGGAGGAATCCGCCGTCACGGGCGTAGGAGGTGCCGGGGCGCGAGCCGTCGGGGTCGTAGAGCCCGGCCAGGTCCCAGCCCCGGTCGGCGGGGAAACCGGACACGGCGTCCGTACCGTCCGCGACCAGCTGCCACAGCTCCTCGGGCGAGGTCACCCCGCCCGGGAAGCGGCAGGCCATCGCGACGATGGCGATCGCCTCGTCCGCGCTGTCCCCGCCGTCCCCGCCGCGCGCACCGGCGGCGGCATCCGGAAGCGGAGCGGCCCCGGGCCCGGCGCCGAGCAGTTCCGTCAGCAGCTGTGCGGCCAAAGCGGCCGGCGTCGGGTGGTCGAAGACCAGCGTGGTGGGCAGCCGCAGGCCCGTCGCGGCGCCCAGCCGGTTACGCAGGTCGACCGCCGCAAGAGAATCGAAGCCCAGGTCCGTGAAGGCCCGTCCGGCCGCCACGGAGTCGCCGCCGGAGTGCCCGAGCACCGTCGCGGCGGCCGTCCGTACGAGATCCAGCAGCTCCCGCTCCGCGTCCGCCGGGGAGAGCCCGGACAGCCGGGCGGCGAGGTCCCCGGCCGCGGACGTCGAAGCTGCCCCGGAGCCGGCCGCGGCGCGCCGCCGGGTGGTGGGGACCAGGGAACGCAGCGGGGCCGGTACCGGTGTGCCCGAGGAGGCCAGGGCCGGGAGCGCGAAGCGGGTCGTCACCAGTGCCGCCCGGTCCGAGCCGTCCGCGGCGCCGGCCGCGAGGGCCGCGTCGAAGAGGCGGAGTCCTTCGGTGGTGGTGAGCGGGGCGATGCCGGTGCGGGCGATGCGGGCGAGGTCGGCGGTGGACAGGTGGCCGCCCATGCCGGTGTCGGTGCCGGTGTCCCACAGGCCCCAGGCGAGGGAGGTGCCGGGCAGGCCGAGGGCGTGCCGGTGCTGGGCGAGGGCGTCCAGGTAGGCGTTGGCGGCAGCGTAGTTGGCCTGCCCGGCCGTACCCGTCACCCCCGTGATCGAGGAGAAGAGGACGAAGGCGTCCAGGTCCAGGTCC
>NZ_JBIAUK010000064.1:0-5008 GCF_042892775.1 Streptomyces sp. NPDC001717
AAGGAACGGACGCTTCCTTTGTACTCACCCTCTCGGGCTTTCCTCCGGGCTTCTGTTCTGCTGTCTTGCGTTTCCGACTCTATCAGACTCTTTCGTGTCCGACTTCCTCGGTGCTTTCCAGGTTCTTCGCTTTCGCGCTTTCCCTTTCCGGCGGTTCCGACTCTATCAGAAGTTTTCCACCGGATTTCCCCGGCTTCGATTCCCGAATGAAGAGTCGAGTGTCCCCACTCGAAATGCGATTCCTTGTGGGGGTTGCTGCCGAGCGTGTCCCGCTCCAGGCAACTGCTCGACTCTACAACCGTGGCTGTGAGGGTGTCAAAACGACCGGCCGGCCCGCCCCAAGTGCGGACTGCGGGGAGGGCCGGTCCTCCGTGTCACGGGTGCTGGACCGGGTCGCACGCGTCGCCGGCGTCGGCGCCGGCCTCGGAGTCGAGGAGGTAGGTACCCCTCGCGAGGCTTCGCAGGATGCTGTCGGCGGTCGCCTCGGCGGTCAGGCTGCTGGAATCCAGGGCGTTCGTCTCGTAGACGCCCAGATCACTGAACTGCTCGTGCATCGATCGGATCGGTCCGGGGTCCGTCAGAGCGTCGCCGCCGCGGCCGGTCGCCCGTTCCAGCGTGGTGTGCCGGTCCGGGCGAAGGACGACGTAGTTCAGCGGCACGGCCCGTTCCTTGGCCGCGGCGCGGAAGAGGTCGATGAACCAGGGGCCGACGACACCGTCGTACACCACTTGGTAGCCGCCGGCGGCGTAGCCGAACGCCGCCGAGACCAGTACGTCCAGGACCACCTCGTTCTGCCGCTGGGCTTCGGGCAGGTAGGGCGGGATGACGCCCCGCTTGATGTAGTGCCAGAAGTCGTCGCTGTGCAGGTGGACGCTGGGGGTCAGGCGATCGGCGAGGAGCGCGGCGACGGTGCTCTTGCCCGCTCCTGGCGGTCCTGCCACCACTGTCACCTGACCGCGGGCGGGAGGTATCTGCTCGACGGCCGGAAGGATCATGCCGCCACCATGTCACGCCCGACCCGCGCGCCGCTGCCGAATTCCGCTCCCGCCCGCCGACGGAAGGAGGGGTTACCGGGCTGCGTCGAGGAGGATCCGCGCCAGCTCGTACGGCTGGGAGAACATCGGCCAGTGCCCGGTGTCCATCTCGACCAGCCGCCACCCGTCGCCGGTCAGCAGCGCGGCCACGTCGTCGTTCGGCTCGGCGCCGTCCAGCAGGCACTTGACGTACGTCGCCGGGAGCTCGCCGAGCGGCCTCGCCAGCACGGCCGGCTCGGCCAAGGAGTCGCCCGGGTGCGGCGTCGCACCGCCCACGAGCCGGGCGGTCTGCTCCGCAGTGAGGCCCTGGCCCTCGCAGTCGGCCGCGGTCAGCGGCGCCCAGAAGCCGCCGTTCCCGGCGATGGCGGCTTCCAGCTTCGCCGGTCCCTCCCACCACGTGGAGACGAACGAGGCACCGTCCGCCGGAACGTTGGAGTCGACGAAGACCACACGGGCCAGTCGATCACCGATCCGCTCGGCGGCCTGGCCCACGGGGATACCCGAGTAGCTGTGCCCGACCAGTACGACATCACGCAGATCGAGGCGCTCGACCTCGTCCACGATGTCCCGGACATGGGCCTGCCGGCCGGCCGGCACGGCCCGCTTCTCGGCGAGACCGGAAAGCGTCAACGGGAGAACGTCGTGGCCGGCCTCCCGCAGCGTCGGCACCACGTCGTCCCAGGCCCACGAACCGAGCCACGCACCTGCAACAAGCACAAAGATCGCCATGGCGGCACGGTAGCCGCAGGGTCCGACAACGCCGCTCGAGAACCCTCGACCGCCGCCGTGCTCAGCGCGGGAGCACCCACCCCGGCGCCCAGGTCCCGGCGGCGTCCCGATCGGCTGCGGCAGCGGCGAGGTGGGAGCGGAGGGTGGCCAGTGCCGGATGGGGGTTGTCCCGGTGCCAGAGGAGCGAGTGCGGGTAGACAGGGGTCGGGTCGGTCACCGGGATGCGGCGCAGTCCGTGGCCGGCGGGCCAGACGAGGCGGGTCTGCGAGCCCATGAAGGTGGCCAGGGCCGGGGTGTCGGCGACGGTGTCGAGCAGCGCGTCGGAGCCGAAGTTGGGGCCCGTCGCCTCGATGGTGAGGCCGAACTCCGCGACGAGGTCCTCGTAGTAGGCCGCCCACTCGGTACCGGGCACGATGCCGGGCATCCAGATCCGGTGTCCCGCGAGCTGCGCCACGGTCACCGATCGGGCGCCCGCCAGCCGGTGGGCCGGGCCGGTGAGGAGTTCGAGCGGCTCGTCCAGTACGCGCACGCACTCGATGTCCTCGGGCAGGGGCCGGCCCGGCGCGGCGACGGCGCGGAACGACGCGTCGATCGCACCGGACCGGAGGGCGGCGACCGCCGTCTCGATGTCGAACAGCATCACCACGTCGAGGTCGACCTCGGGGTGCGCACGATGGAAGCCGCGCATCAGGCCCGACGGTGCGACGCGCGAGGCGATCACGTCGACGCGCAGCGGCCGACGGCCGGGCTGCACGGACGCGACCGCACGCTCCGCGACCCGCAACAGCTCGCGCGCGTGCGGCAGGAACGCCTGCCCGTCGATGGTGAGCTCGGCCCCGCGCGCGGTCCGCGTGAACAGCCGCACCCCGAGGTTGCGCTCCAGCACGGCGATGCGCTTGGAGACGGCCTGCTGGGTGACCGACAGCTCGGCCGCCGCCTCCTGGAACCGGCCGGCATCCGCGGCGGCGACGAAGGTCCGTACGGCATCGAGGTCCATGCCGACAGCCTACGAGCACAACGAATCGTTGTGCCCCACGCCTCGATGGTTGTTTGATCCCGGTGCCCAGCGCTCGCTTTGATGCTTCCGATCCCGAATCGGTTGTACGGGCGAGTGGCGAGGGGCGTCGGGCATGGGGAGCGGACACCGGCTGGGGCGGCAGTTCGGATGGCTCTGGGGTGCGTACGGGACCAGTGCGCTCGGCACCTGGCTCGCCTTCGGCGCCTTCCCCCTGATCGCCATCCAGGTACTGCACGCCGGACCGGCCGAGGTCGCCGCGCTCTCCTCCGTGGCGGCCGCGGTGGGGGCGGCCGTGGCGGTGCCGCTCGGCCCGTGGGTGGAGTTCCGCCGCAAGCGGCCGGTGCTGATCGCGATGGACCTGGTGCGGTTCGCGGCGCTGCTCACCGTCCCCGCCGCGTTCGTACTCGGCGGGCTCACCTTCCTCCAGCTCCTCCTGGTCTCCGCCGTCGTCGCGACGGCCGACATCACCTTCCGCGCCGCCTCCGGCGCGTACCTGAAGACCCTGCTGCCGGCCGAGCACCTGCTCGTCGCCAACGCCCGGTTCGAGTCAACGGCCTGGACGACCACGATCATCGGACCGCCGCTGGGCGGCGCGGCGATCGGGCTCCTCGGCGCGCCGGCTGCGGTGGTGGCCGACGCGGTCAGTCACCTGCTCTCGGCCCTGGGGATCCGCGCCATCGGCGGCGGCGAACCGCGGCCCGAGCGCCGGGAAACCACTCGTATGCGGGCCCGAGACCTGCTCGACGGCTGGCGGTACGTCCTCGCCGACCCGACTCTGCGTCCGCTGTTCTTCAACACCGTCTTGTTCAACGGCCTGGTGATGGCCACCCAACCCCTGCTGGCCGTCCTCATGCTCGGCCGACTCGGGTTCGCGCCGTGGCAGTACGGCCTGGCCTTCGCCTTGCCCTCGATCGGCGGGCTGCTCGGGGCCAGGGTGGCCCGCCCCCTCGTCGAACGGTTCGGGCAGCGCGCGGTCCTGACGGCGTCCGGCGCACTGCGCGCGATCTGGCCCGTCGGCCTGGCCTTCCTGGGGCCGGGCGCCGGCGGCCTGCTGTGGGTGATGGGGGTCGAACTCGGCCTCATCTTCTGCTGCGGGGTCTTCAACCCCGTCGCCACCACCCTCCGCCTCGAGCGCACCCCGACCGACCGGGTCACCCGCACGCTGACCGCCTGGGCGGTGACGACCAAGGCGTCGACCGCGGCACTGACCGCCGTGTGGGGCGTACTGGGCAGCCTGCTCGGCCCCCGTACGGCCATCGGCCTCGCGGGCGTACTCCTGCTGGCGACCCCGCTGCTGCTCCCCCGCCGCGAGGCGGGCGAAAAGTCCTGACGGACCGTCCTGTCGGAACTTCCTGACGGACCTTCCTGACGGACCTACGTGCGGGCACCCGGGCAGCGCCCGAGCACCAAGTGCACGCTGTTCACGGCCAGTCCCGGATGGCTGTCGGCACAACGCGCGGTGGCGAGGGCCTTGGCGAGCACCTCCGGTCCGAGGTCCTCCTTCCTCCGTGCCACTCCACCGGGTCGACCACCACGACCCGGTACCCGTCGTCCGTGAGCCACCGTGCGTGCACTCCGGGCCCGCCGCCGACATCCAGTACGGACGCGGGCGAACCAGGACCCGCCCGTCAGATGCCCGCGGTGCCTTCGGTGGCCGCGGTGCCCGCACCAGGCCGTCGCACCATGAAGACGTCGACGGGATCCTGAGCCTCCACGGTGAACCCGTGCCGCTCGTAGAGCCGTTGGGCAGCACTGCCCTGGAGGACGTTCAGCCGTACGACCTCACGATCGGCGTCGATCCGCTTCAGCAGTGTCCGCAGGACGGCCGATCCGAGCCCCTGCCCCTGGACGGCCGGCGAGAGGTAGAAGTGCTCCAGCCATCGGCCGTCCCGGGCCGGACGCACGGTGACACTGCCGGCGAAGCCGCCGTCGACCACGATGACCGACGTGTGCTGTTCGGAAAACGCATCCCTCAGCCGCTGCCGGACCTTGTGCTCGTCGTACCGCCCCAGCCGCTCCAGGTCCGGTCGCATGACCACGGCCCGCAACTCCGCGATCGCCCCGACATCCGCCGGCTCGGCACCGCGCAGCACCCATTCGAGAGGTCTCGTGTCCATGGGCCGACACGATAGCGGCCCGTAAAGGCTCGTAAACGCAGAAAAGCCCCGCACCAGAAGGTGCGGGGCTTTCCCACAATGATTGTTCGGCGGCGTCCTACTCTCCCACA
>NZ_JBIAUK010000065.1:0-3812 GCF_042892775.1 Streptomyces sp. NPDC001717
GGCGTCGAACCCCATGCGGCACCGGCAACACGAGCGGGTTTCGTTCGACGCCCTGCGGGGGCGCCCCACCGCACACCCGACCCCGACGGCGCGGGAGTGCCAAGTGGGGCCGCCGCGCCGAGCGGCGGCGTTCAATGTCCCCGCGGGGCCGCCCCGCCGCACACCCGACCCCGCCGGCGCGGGAGTGGCAGCGGGGGCCGACCCGCCGGCACCCGAATGCGACGCCGAACGGGGCCCGCCGGCCGCGCTAGGCGCCGCCCCCCTCAGAGATCGCGGCCCGCACCTCCGCCACCCGCTCCGCCTCCTCGGTCGCGAACCGCTCGCGGTCGAGGGCCTCGGCGATCTCCTCGTCCTGGCTCATCAGCAGGTCGAGGTTCGAGTCGCCCATCTCGAAGACGCCCATGTCCAGGTACGCCTTCTGCAACCGCTCGCCCCACAGCCCGATGTCCTTCACGCACGGCACGATCCGGCTGAAGAGCAGCTTCCGGAACAGGTGCAGGAACTCCGACTGCTCGCTGTACTCCTCCGCCTCCCGCCGCGGGATGCCGAAGTTCTCCAGCACCTCCACCCCGCGCAGCCGGTCCCGCATCAGGTGGCAGCCCTCGATCACGAACTCCTCGCGCTCCCTGAGCTCCGCGTCCGTCAGCTGCCGGTAGTAGTCCCGCAGCGCCATCCGCCCGAAGGCCACGTGCCGGGCCTCGTCCTGCATCACGTACGCCAGGATCTGCTTGGGCAGCGGCTTGTCCGTCGTATCGCGGATCATGCCGAACGCGGCCAGCGCCAGCCCCTCGATCAGCACCTGCATCCCCAGGTACGGCATGTCCCAGCGGGAGTCGCGCAGGGTGTCGCCGAGCAGCCCCTGGAGGCTGTCGTTGATCGGGTAGAGCATCCCGACCTTCTCGTGCAGGAAGCGCCCGAAGATCTCCGCGTGCCGGGCCTCGTCCATGGTCTGGGTGGCGGAGTAGAACTTCGCGTCCAGGTCCGGCACCGACTCCACGATCCGCGCGGCGCAGACCATCGCACCCTGCTCGCCGTGCAGGAACTGGCTGAACTGCCAGGCGCTGTAGTGCCGGCGCAGCTCGCCCTTGTCCTTCTCGGTGAGCTTGGCCCAGTGGCGCGTGCCGTACAGCGTCAGCACCTCGTCCGGGGTGCCCAGCGGATCGTACGGGTCCACCTCGATGCCCCAGTCGATGCGCTTGGCGCCGTCCCACTGCTTGTCCTTGCCCTTCTGGTACAGGGCCAGCAGCCGCTCGCGGCCCCCGTCGTACTCCCAGCTGAAGCGGGCCGAGCCGGTGGAGGGGATCTGCCAGACGGCCTCGCCCGGGTCCGTGGTGTAGCGCTCGTACGTCGACACTGACGCCCCCTTGTCACGCGCACCACGCGAATCACGCGGAGCCGCGTACTGCCGCACAGGACTGGACAGTTGGCAGCGTCACACGTTGGTAGACGCGCGGTCAACAAGTCGTGCGCGAGGGATTGACGACCTTGCTGACAAGTAGTCTCATAAGCAGTGACCGCAGGTAACCCGACCACGAGGTGTCCGAAGCCATGACGACGGTGACCGACCGAGCCGAGCTGAGGGACGCCCTCGGCCTGCTCAAGGACCGCGAACAGATCGCCGAGCGGCTGCTCGAATCCTCGGCGAAGCACTCCTTCGACCCCGACAAGGAACTCGACTGGGACGCCCCGCCCATCGACGGAAAGTACTACTGGCCGCCCGAGTTGCTCTCCCTCTACGACACCCCGCTGTGGAAGAAGATGGGGGAGGAGCAGCGCATCGACCTCTCCCGTCACGAGGCCGCCGCGCTCGGCTCGCTCGGCATCTGGTTCGAGATCATCCTCATGCAGCTGCTGGTCCGGCACATCTACGACAAGTCCCTGACCAGCAATCACGTCCGGTACGCACTCACCGAGATCGCCGACGAGTGCCGTCACTCGATGATGTTCGCCCGCCTGATCAAGCAGTCCGGCGCCCCCGACTACCCGGTCTCCCGCCTCAACCACAACCTCGCCCGGATCCTGAAGACCGTCTCCACCACCCCCGGTTCCTTCGCCTGCACCCTCCTCGGCGAGGAGATCCTCGACTGGATGCAGCGCCTCACCTTCCCGGACGAGCGCGTCCAGCCCCTCGTCCGCGGAGTGACCCGGATCCACGTCGTCGAAGAGGCCCGCCACGTCCGCTACGCCCGCGAGGAACTGCGCCGCCAGATGCTGACCGCCCCGCGCTGGGAGCAGGAACTCACCCGGCTCAGCTGCGGCGAGGCCGCCCGCGTCTTCTCGGTGGCCTTCGTCAACCCGTCCGTCTACGACAACGTCGGCCTCGACCGCCGCGAAGCCGTGGCCCAGGTCAAGGCCAGCGGCCACCGCCGCGAGGTCATGCAGAGCGGTGCCAAGCGGCTCACCGACTTCCTCGACGACATCGGCGTCCTGCGCGGCCCCGGCCGCCGCCTGTGGAAGAGCTCGGGCCTCCTCGCGTAAGCACGGACGACGCGCGAGGGCGGTCGTCTACCCTGCGGACATGACGACCGTACGCGCCTACCGCAGGCTGAGCGTCGAGGAGCGGCGAGCCCAACTCCTCGACGCCGCCCTCTCGCTGTTCGCGCACCGGGCGCCGGAGGAGGTCTCGCTCGACGACGTCGCCGAGGCCGCCGGGGTCTCCCGCCCGCTGGTCTACCGCTACTTCCCGGGCGGCAAGCAGCAGCTCTACGAAGCCGCCCTGCGCTCTGCCGCGGACATCCTCGAACTCTGCTTCGCCGAACCCCAGCAGGGCCCCCTCACCCAGCGCCTGAGCCGCGCCCTGGACCGCTACCTCGCCTTCGTCGACGAACACGACGCCGGCTTCGCGGCCCTCCTCCAGGGCGGCAGCGTCGTCTCCACCTCCCGTACGACGGCCACGGTGGACGGCATCCGCCGCGCCGCGGCCGACCAGATCCTCGTCCACCTCGCCGTGCCCGCCCCCGGGCCGCGCCTGCGCATGATGGTCCGTACGTGGATCACGGCGGTCGAGGCGGCCTCCCTCATCTGGATCGACGAGGGCAAGCAGCCCGAGGTCGAGTCCCTCCGGGACTGGCTGGTGGACCATTTCGTCGCCCTCCTGACGGCCACGGCCGCCACCGACCCCGAAACGGCGGCCGCCGCCCGCGCGGCCCTGGCCCTCGAATCCGCGGACGGGCCGGTCGGCGTCCTGGCCCGGCGAGTCATTCCGGTGGTCTCCGAGGCCGCCCACCTCCTGTGACACTGGTGGCGTGAGAAGCCAACCGACCCCCTTCGAGGGCGGCCCGATGGACGGCCGCGTCCTCCCGATCCTGCTGGGCCCGACCGGCCATCCGCCGAAGTGGTACGAAATCCCGGTCCCGACGCCGGACGGCCCGCCGACGGTACTGCTGTACGAGCGCGTCCCGGCGGGCTACTCCAAGCGGCTCGGCCTCCAGAAGGGCTGGAAGTACCAGCACCGCCCGGACGCGGTGAAGCCGAAGCCCCGCTGGCCCTGGACCAAGCCGGAGCGCCCCCGCGGGGACAGCGCTTGAGCCACGACCACAGCCCGTCCGCCGCCGGCGCTTGAGACGCGGGGCAATCCCAGCCTCGCCTGCGTTCGAGGCACGGGGTCACCATCCGGCCTCGCCGGTGTTCGAGGCGCGGGGTCACCATCCGGCCCCGCCCGCCTTCGAGGCACGGGGCCATCCAGCCTCGCCAACGCTGCAGGCGCGGGGGGACCTTTCAGCCTCGCCGGCGTTTGAGGCGCGGGGTCTGGGGCGGAGCCCCAGGACGGGTCCGGGCGGAGCCCGGGGAACGGTGGAAGGGCGGGTAGGGGA
>NZ_JBIAUK010000066.1:0-3261 GCF_042892775.1 Streptomyces sp. NPDC001717
TCGTGTCCGACTTCCTCGGTGCTTTCCAGGTTCTTCGCTTTCGCGCTTTCCCTTTCCGGCGGTTCCGACTCTATCAGAAGTTTTCCACCGGATTTACCGGCTTCGGATTCCTGATTAAGGAGACGGCTGTGCCCCGCTCGAATTCAATTTCGAAGTGGGGGCGAGAGAGATTGTGAACCATCACTGCCGAACTTGTCCAGTTCGAGGCAACCGTTAGAATCTACCTCCCCGTCGCGGATGTGTCAACACCCGTTCCGGGACCTGAGGAGACTAGCAGCTCGACGGGGTCGGATGCACATCAGGCGGCGGTCGGGAGGGTCGCCGTCTGGTCCGCGGCCTCCACGTCGCCCGTCTCGCCCTCGCGGGAAGCGCGGCCGCCCAGGACGTACACGTAGAGGAGGAAGGCCGCCTCGGCGACGACGCCGATGGTGATGCGGGCCCAGGTGGGAAGGCCGGACGGGGTGACGAAGCCTTCGATCAGGCCCGAGACGAACAGGACCAGCGCCAGGCCGATGGCCATGCCGAGTGCGGCGCGGCCCTGTTCGGCGAGGGCCGTGCGGCGGGTGCGCGGGCCCGGGTCGATGACGGTCCAGCCCAGGCGCAGGCCCGTGCCCGCGGCGACGAAGACCGCGGTCAGTTCGAGGAGGCCGTGCGGGAGGATCAGGCCGAGGAAGACGTCCAGGCGGCCGGCGGCGGCCATCAGGCCGAGGCCGACGCCGAGGTTCAGCATGTTCGCGTAGAGGATCCAGAGGACCGGCAGCCCCAGGAAGGCGCCCAGGACCAGGCATATCGCCGCCGCCTGGGCGTTGTTCGTCCAGACCTGGGCGGCGAACGAGGCCGCGGGGTGGCTGGAGTAGTACGTCTCGTACTCACCGCCCGGCTGCGTCATCTCCTTCAGGAACT
This sequence comes from Streptomyces sp. NPDC001717, assembly GCF_042892775.1. Classification (NCBI taxonomy): domain Bacteria; kingdom Bacillati; phylum Actinomycetota; class Actinomycetes; order Kitasatosporales; family Streptomycetaceae; genus Streptomyces; species Streptomyces sp. NPDC001717. Next base: position 904 of record NZ_JBIAUK010000066.1, read on the forward strand.
CCGGGGTGCCGATGGCCCCCTGGACCTCCGGATGCGTGGCTATCCACCAGCCGATGATCACGCCGACCGCCGTGGAGACCAGCGCGGTCGGTATCCACCAGCGGCGGCTGCGGTAGACCGCCGCCGGGAAGCCGGCCGTGAAGAAGAGGGCAGCGTCGCGCCAGCCGGCTCGGCGGGTGCCCGTCACGGTGGAACGAGCGCGCGCGACCAGTTGCGTCAGGCGGCCCGTGAGCATGGGGTCGGGCGCGCTGGACTGGATGAGGGACAGGTGCGTCGACACGCGCTGGTAGAGCGCGACGAGTTCGTCGGCCTCCGTACCGGTCAGGCTGCGACCCCTGCCCAGGAGCTGTTCCAGGCGGTCCCATTCCGCGCGGTGTGCCGCCACGAAGACGTCGAGATCCATACGGTTGCCGCTCCCCTGCCCCTGGTCCCCTGCCACTGCCTGTTCCTCGTGTGGTCAGCTTGGCAGACTGGACGCCCGAGGGGTTGGGGCAGGTCACGTGAAAGGTGCTGTGGTGAGCGATCTGGTGACGGGGGACGCGGTGGTCCTGGGGCTTCGGCCCGCGCGGCTGCCGAGTCGGGCGCTGGCCATCGTCCTCGATCTGCTCGTGTACTTCACCGGGTACACGGTGATCATGGTCGGGCTGGCCTATGCGACGGCCTCCCTCGACGAGGCCGCCCAGGCCGCCGTGGTGGTGGCGAGCTTCGTGCTGGTGCTGGTGGGCGTGCCGATCGCGATCGAGACGCTGAGCCACGGGCGGTCGCTGGGCAAGCTCGCCTGCGGGCTGCGGGTGGTACGGGACGACGGCGGGCCGATCCGCTTCCGGCACGCGCTGGTCCGGGGCGCCATGGGTGTGGTGGAGCTGCCGGCCACCCTCGGGTCCGTGGCGTGCATCGCCTCGCTGGTGTCCTCGCGGGGCCGGCGGCTCGGGGACGTCTTCGCGGGGACGCTGGTGATCCGCGAGCGGGTGCCGGCAGCCCGGGTGATGCACGTGCCTCCGCCGCCGCCGTGGCTCGCGGGCCGGTTCACGACGCTGGACCTCTCGGCGGTTCCCGAGGGGCTGTGGATGGCGATACGCCAGTACCTGACCCGGATGAACCAGCTGGACCCGCAGGTGGGGGCGGCGATGGCGGCTCGGCTCGCCGACGATCTCGTGGCGCGTACCGGCGCGCCGGCCCCGGTCGGGGTGCCGGCTGCCGCGTTCCTGATGGCCGTGGTGCACGAACGGCAGTCCCGGGACGCGGCCCGGGCCTTCGGTACCGCTCAGAGTGTCCCCGTCACGGGCCCCGCCGCTCCGCAGCCCGTGACGTACGCGCCGTACGTGGCGCCGGCGTCGCCCGCTGCGCCGGTGCCGCCGGCCGGGGGACCGGGCGCCGCGGCCGCGCCTGCGGTTCCCGCCCCTGAGCCGGTGCGCCGGACCGGGTTCGCCCCGCCCGTCTGATCCCGGGGCGGGGATCAGACCAGCGCTCGCGCATCGGCGCTGGGGCCGCGTCCGGTCAGTCCTCGAACGTCGAGGGCGGGGTCTCCAGGTGTTCGAGTTCGATGCCGGGGGCCGAGAGGACCACGTCGCCGGCGATGTGGATCGTGTGGACCTCGCCGGTGTCCAGTGCGCTGACCTGGTACTCGTCCACCAGCAGCGGGCCGCTGTCCGTCGGGTGCTCCTCGCGCCGCAGCAGCGCCCAGGCCTGGTCGACCGTACGGGGTGCCAGGACCGGGTCCGTGAGCGCGACGAGGCGGACGCGGGTGGCGGGGGCGCCGGGGGTCAGGCGCAGCAACCGGGCCGTGGCGATGAGGAAGGCCGGGGAGGTGCCGGTGAAACCGGGGGCGCGCACGTTGCCCTCGGTGGCCTCGGTTCCGGTGGGGTCGGTGCGGACCCAGGTGACCCCGTCGATGGCGGCCCCCCGGACCTGCCAGCTCGCGGCGTTCAGTTCGAGGCGGATGGGGCGGCCGAGTTCGTCGATGGCCAGGTCCACGGAACCCCGGTGGTCGCCGTCCGGGGCGGTGAGCTGGGAGACGTAGCGCCAGCCTGAGGGGCCCGGGGCGCAGTGGAAGTGCTCCTCGCCCAGGGGGGCGTGGTCGTGCGGGTCGTGGAGCGAGTAGCGGCCGCGGGGCATGGTGCGCACACTTCTGTCGGGACGGGGGCGTCGTGACGTACGGGGCAGGCCCCCGGCACACGTGCCGGGGGCCTGCTTCACATTCTGCTGGGTGCCGCTGCTCGGATCAGTAGCGGTAGTGGTCCGGCTTGTACGGGCCCTCGACCTTGACGCCGATGTAGGCGGCCTGCTCGGGGCGCAGGGTGGTGAGCTTGACGCCGAGGGCGTCGAGGTGGAGGCGGGCGACCTTCTCGTCGAGGTGCT
>NZ_JBIAUK010000067.1:0-2494 GCF_042892775.1 Streptomyces sp. NPDC001717
CCCAAGCATGGGGTCCCTTGAACCCGCTGACGCCTGTTCAGCGGGTTCCTGTGCCGGGGTGTGTTCGCCCGGGCCGGTGGAGCGTGCCTCAGAGGGCCTCAGAGGCCTCAGGGCGGAGTCTGCGGCCTCGGGTTGGGTGGGGGTGTCTTGGGGCGGCGGTGTGGGGCTTGTCGTGGGGGCTAGGGTCGGGGCAGCCCGCGTCGATATGGCGTGCGTGGGTGAGGCCCGGCACCCAGAGCGCTCTGGGGGCAGCAGTACCGCCGGGCCGCCCCCAAACAGACCCGGCTGGTGCCGGAGGTCAGGGCGCGGAGGCGTCTGTGCCCCTGCCGAGGGTGCGCCGGCCTAGAGAGCGTGGCGCGCTCACGGACGCCTCGACCAACTCGGCGGGCTCGGCTGCGAGCCGGGCCCGGCGGCCTGCGGTCGGTTGTGCTGGGGGAGTTGCGGGGCGCGGGCCGGTGCCCAGGGCGCGACGTTCGATCATTCGCCCATTTTCCCCAAGTCGGGCAAGAGCCCGGCAACGGCCGCAGGGGCCGCCGTGGTGGCGGCCCCTGCGGGTTGTACAGGCGCGATCAGTGGCCCTGTGAGTACGGCGACGGCGGCGGTGGCGACGGCCGCAGCACATCGTCTGGAATGGCTCCCCAGCACCCAATGATCTTGTCCACCGGAGTCCCCGAGGCCGACCCGGCCCCTGGCTTCGGCGAGTTCGGCGCCGTTGCTGGCAGCAGCAGGCTCGACGCCGTGAGGGAGAGGCACGCGCCCGCCTGGCCCACGGCGCCGGGTACGTCGGCGTGGGCGGGTCCGGTGAGTGACAGGGCGGAAGCTGCGAGAGCGATCGTAGTGAGGGTGCGCAGGGTGGGTTTCATGATCGGCATAACAGCCGAACGATGCGATACGTCATGGGACACCGCGGGTGATTGCCGCCGCGGGGCGTTGCAGTGATCGGGTGCGCCCGTCTTGAGCCCTGTGAATGGGTGAGGCGGCCCGGCGGTCTGCTGTGGGCGGTGCGGGGGGTGTGGGGCGGGGGCCGGTGCCCAGGGGGCGGCGTTCGGTCATGTGCTCGGTTTCGCGGACATGGTGGGTGTGTTCGGCCGGTGGTTGATGGTGCGGTGGAGGGTCTGGCGGAGGATCACCCCGGTGGTCGTGATGAGCGCGGCGGTCTGGGCGCGTTCGGCGAGGGCCTCGTCCGGGGCGGCCCGCCTGCTCGCCGCGTCTGTTCCCCATCGGTCGCCCCATGCTTCGAGGGTCTGGACGTGCGGCAGGTTGGTCCAGTACACCCCGCGCAGAAGTGGCACGGCGAGCGCGTCGGGCAGGGTGACGCACAGCCGTCCGGTGAGGCCGGCGCCTGCGTACGGGCCGGTGCCGCCGAGGTTCTGCCCGGCCTGCTGTGCGCCCTCGGGGATCGGCTCCCACTCCCGCAGCAGTCCGCGCGCGTCCAGCTCGGCGCGGAGGGCGGGGGCCAGGGCCCGCCACCGGGTGACCCGGTGCGTTCCTGTCTCGCGCAGCCGGTCCCGCTCGCTGCGGATCCGCGTACGCGCCGCCCGCAGGGCCGGGCCCCGCAGATCGAGCATGCTGGCCTGCTGCTCGGCGGAGGCCTGCCACCGCGTTTCGGCGGTCTTCTGCGCGTCCACGAGGGCATCGAGCCGGGCGAGGTCGGCGGGTGGTACCGCGATGACCATGGTGTGTCCCATGTCCTCCATCATTCCTCGCCGCAAGGCCGGTTCGGGCCGGATCCCGGCAGGTCAGAGCGCTGCTCGGCCAGTTGAGACAAGGCCCGTGAGCCGGCCCGGCCGTAGCCGGTCTCTCAATCTATATAGATACTCGAACCGCGTGGGAGGTGGGTCAGTCTGGTTCCTGTTTCGATCCGCAGGTGAATTTGATGCAACCAAGGAAGCTTTTGTGAGACTGGGGTTGGCCTGTCTGGTGACTGGGGCCCGGTATGGGCCGAGGGCTCTGGCTTGGTTGTGGCTGTTTTGGCGGCGTGTAATCGCCGGTTATTGGGAGGTCTGGTTGGGGAGATTGGCCGGGGTAGGAACGGTTTGCGGAAGAGAGGGAGAGCGTGATGGCGGACGAGCAAGAGGTTGAGGCCTCGGCTGAGGAGACTCCGGTGGAGAAGCCGACTGTCGTGGCGGGCCGCCAGAGGCTGGAGACGAAGGAGATCCGGGATCAGATCATCACGCACACAATCGTCAAGCCGATCCCCGACTGAGTCCAGCGCACACCCCTGCGGCTCGGGGCCGGTACCCGGCTGACGGCAGTGCCCCTCCCCGGCTCCGCAGCCAGCGCCCGCGAAGCGGGCCGTCCTGGAGGCGGAGCCGGAAGGACCGGGGTGGGAGCGGAGCGGACACCCCAACGGGCCGAAGGCCCGGACCCCGTGAAACGGGGTCACCCATGCTTGCAGAGCAAGCCGTTCGGGGTGGAGCGAAGCGGAACCCCGAACCCGTCCGAAGCGCAGCGAAGGACCCCGGCCCGAAGGGCCGGCCCCGGCTCGGCGAAG
>NZ_JBIAUK010000068.1:0-2452 GCF_042892775.1 Streptomyces sp. NPDC001717
GCATCGACTCAGCCGACGGACCACCCTTCTGCCTCGCCGTCAGGTAGGAGCGCGTAGCGAATGGGGGCGCTCCGGACCGTCGGTACGCTGGCCGAATGATTCGGACCGTCGTTCTGGACATCGGTGAGACCCTCACCCGAGACGATCGTTACTGGGCCGCTTGGGCGGACTGGCTCGGCGTGCCCCGCCACACGCTTTCCGCGCTGGTGGGCGCCGTGGTCGTGGACGGACGGGACAACGCGGACGCGATCCGCCTTTTGCGCCCGGGCATCGACATCGACGCCGAATACGCCGCCCGCGAGACCGCAGGACGGGGTGAGCGGCTCGACGAGACCGACCTCTACGAGGACGTCCGCCCGGCACTGAAAGCGCTCCGCGCCTCCGGCGTGCGAGTCGTCATCGCAGGCAACCAGAGCCCCCGAGCCGGTGACCTGCTGCGCGCACTCAATCTACCGGCAGACCTCGTCGTCACGTCGGGCGAGTGGGGTGTCTCCAAGCCTGCAAGTGCCTTCTTCGACCAGGTGCTGGCGGTATCAGGCAGCACCGCCGAAGAAACCCTCTACGTGGGCGACCACCCGGCCAACGACATCCATCCGGCGCGAGCCGCAGGCCTGCGCACCGCACATATCCGGCGTGGCCCCTGGGGTCACTGGTGGGCGGATGACCCCGCTGTCCAGGCCGCCGCAGACTGGTCGATCAATTCCCTCGCCGAACTGCCGGACATCGTCCGGCAGTAGGAACAGGCACCTGTTCGGCGGACGTCCACCGCTGGGCGCGGTACGGTCCGGGCATGGCCGAACACATCGGGCAGCGCATCGCCGCCCGGCGGCGAGCCCGACGCATGACACAAACCGACCTCGCTCGCGAGGCACACGTCTCACTCGCCATGATCAAAGGCTGTGAACGGGGTGTCCGTTCGCCGGGCCCTTCCACGCTGGAAGCGATCGCCTCCGCTCTCGGTCTGGATGCGTCCCGCCTCGATCCGGCCTACGTCGGCACCGGCCGCCGCGTCCACGCCGCGCTCCCGGCGATCTCTGCCACGATCGCCGGGTACGAACTCGCACTGGACCCGGCCGGCAGACCACTGGGACAACTGCGGAGCGACATTGAAACTGCTGTCGGTTGGCGCCTTGCAGCTCAGTACGGCCTGATCGCGGCACAGGTCCCCACACTTCTCGGCGATGCGCTGGCCCACCTGCATGCAACCTCCGGCCCTCACATCGAGGAAGCGGCACGCCTCGTTGTCGCGGCAGCGCGGACGGCCGATGCGGTGGCCTACAAATTCGGCGCGCACGACCTCTCGGCCCGCCTGATCGACATGATGCGCTGGGCGGCCGGCCACTCCGAAGCCCCGGACCTGAGCGCTTGCGTGGCCTACGTACGTGCCGAGACGTTCCTCGCCGCCCGCGCCTACCGGCGCGGCCATCTGGCGCTGGAACAAGCCCTCGATATGGGCCCTACGCCCAACACGGCAAGGTCGACCGCCACCCTTGGTGCCCTGCACATGCGGACGGCCGTCGTCGCCGCGCGGGCAGGCAGCGCGGACGCCGCCTACGACCATCTGAACGCGGCCCGCACCCTGGCACAGGGCCTTCCCGAGGCCGTCTACCTCGGAACGTCGTTCGGGCCATCCAGTGTCCGCATCCACGAGGTGGCCGTCTCGGTCAGCCTCGGTGGGGACCACATCGGCCGCGCCCTGGACATCGCCCGTGAATGGAGCCCCGGCCCGGAGATCCCGGCAGAACGCCGATCCGGCTTCTGGATCGAGGTGGCACGTGCACGACTTTGGTCCGGCCACCCCGACGGAGCCTTCAACTGCCTCAAGGAAGCACGCAAACAGGCACCGCAACACGTACGTGAACACCCGTGGGCCCGAGAGGACATCGGGAAGATCCTGCGTCTCAAACGCGCTCCCGACGAGTCGTTGACGTCCTACGCCGAGTGGATCGGTGTCACCTGAGCAAGCTCGACGAGGGATACAGCCCGTATCCCTTGAAGGACTCGTGGCAGCACACCATCTGTCTGCTCGTACTGAACAGACAGATGGGAACCCCCATGGCCAACCATGACGAACGCCCCGGGCAGGATCGCCAATGGCAGACCTCACCGTGCCCGTGCCGCCTCGGCGAGGAGAAGGACCCGATCGGGCCCAGCAGGAATCTCCTCGAACGGGCTCGCGTCGGTTGGGATCGCTTTTCCTCCTCCTTCAACGAGCCGTCCGATGCCTGACCGCTACGAGTACGTGCCGCACCCACTGCTGCGGCGCCGCGTGCGGGATGTGGCGAGTGGTGTCGAGGGCGAGCTGATGGCAGTGATCAACGAAGACGTCTCGAACTCGATCAAGCCCCACTGGATGGAGCTGGCATACGTCCGGGGCCCATCCGGCCGCGAGTTCTCCACGGCAGTCGACAACATCGAGTCGGCCGAGCCGCATCCGAGTCAACGCACCCGA
>NZ_JBIAUK010000069.1:0-1441 GCF_042892775.1 Streptomyces sp. NPDC001717
GCACTAGTAGGACTCCGTTAGGTCTTCGGTTCGGGCTTTTCGTGGGCGGGCATGTTGGATGTGTGGATGCACGCGAAGTGGACCGCGTACGAGCTGAGTTGGCGCTGTATGTGGCCGACGTGTTCGGTTCTCTGCGGCGGAAGGACCAGCGGGCCAAGGGTGACTGCTACCTGCGGGGATTGATGCTGGACGGCCGCCGAAAGTCGATCCAGGCGATGGCCGACCGGCTGCCGGACGGCAACGAGCAGAACCTGCAGCAATTCGTGAACCAGTCCACCTGGGATCCGGTGCCGGTGCAGCGTCGGATCTGCGAACGCATGCTGCCGCTCATCTCCCCGACAGCCTGGGTGATCGACGACGTGTCGCTGCCCAAGGACGGAAGAATGTCGGTCGGGGTGGCCCCGCAGTACTGCGGGGCCCTGGGTAAACGTGCCAACTGCCAGGTCGCCGTCAGCGTCCACGCCGCGACCGACACCGCTTCCTGCCCGCTGCAGTGGCGGCTGTTCCTGCCCCGGTCGTGGGACACCGACGCCGACCGCAGGACGTCCACCCGCGTCCCGTCCGAGGTCACCCACCGCGAGAAATGGCGGCTGGCCCTGGACATGCTCGACACACTCGCGGAGTGGGACATGAGGCCCCCGGTCGTCGTGGCGGACGCCGCCTACGGCACCAACGCACACCTGCGAGCCGGCCTCGATGACCGTGGAATCCACTACGTCTTGGCCGTCCGAGCGGACGTCAGTGCCCACCCGCTCGACGCCGAGCCAGAGGCGCCACCCCGCAAGGGGCCGGTCGGCTGCTGGCCCCAGCCCCGCTACCGGCACCCCGCACCGTCAGTAGCGACCCTGGCCGCCGGCCTTGAGACGAGCACGTTCACCAAGGTCACATGGCGGCAGGGCACCCGCGGCCGGCTGAAGTCCCGCTTCGCCGCTGTGCGCGTCCGGCCCGCAGGCAAGGCCGTCGAACGTCCGATCAAAGCCGCAGCCTCGTCCGAACAGGGCTGGTGGGACGGCGTCCTGCCCGACTGCTGGCTGCTGATCGAGTGGCCCGACGGAGCTGAAGCCCCCACCGACTACTGGCTCTCCAGCCTCCCAGCCGACACCCCGGTCACCGAACTGGTCCGTCTGGCCAAGGTCCGCTGGCGCATCGAGCACGACTACCGAGAACTCAAGCACGGCCTCGGCCTGGACCACTTCGAGGGACGGTCCTGGCCGGGCTGGCACCACCACGTCACCCTCGTGACCGCAGCCCAGGCCTTCCTCACCGAGCAGCGACTGATCCCAAAAGTGCCAGGACCGGCCTCACTCTCTACCAGACCCTCGACGCCCTCCAGGACATCCTGAGGTGCTGGACCGGCGTCTGCACGACCTGCCACCGGCCCCTCACCAGCAAGCCCTACTCCATCCCAAGATCAAGAACAACCTAACGGAGTCCTACTAGG
>NZ_JBIAUK010000070.1:0-1290 GCF_042892775.1 Streptomyces sp. NPDC001717
CGTGCCGTCGCCCTTGCCGGCGCCGCCGCCGGCGTTGCCCGAACCGCCGGTGGGCTTCGCCGAACCACCGCCGGGCTTGGCCGAAGCCTCCCCCGGCTTGGCCGAAGCCGTCTCCCCCGTCTCCCCCGTCCTCGGCGAGCTCGCCGCGCTCGGCTGCTCCGAGGACTTGGAGTCGCCCGCCGCGTCGGCCCGGCTCGGCCGGCATGCCGTGGACGCGAGCAGCAGCGCGCCGAGGACGGCCGCGGCCACCGCCTTCCCGATTACCTTGTTTTCCCTGGTCAACAGAGCCCCCTGTGTGGTGTTCTTCGCTGTACGCGACCTGTACGCACGCCAAGAGCCGGCGGGTTGCAAGCAGTTCGGGAAAGTTTTGGGACCGAGGGGGCGGTATGACGGAGGACGAGTTCGACGCGTTCTACGCTTCGGCGTTCCCACGGATCGTCGGCCAGGTGTACTCGTTCACCGGTGACCACGGCCAGGCCCAGGACGTTGTCCAGGAAGCCTTCGTACGTGCCTGGGACCGGCGGCGTGACTTCCTCGCCACCGAGGCACCCGAAGCCTGGATCCGCACGGTCGCGATGCGTCTGGCGATCGGCAACTGGCGGCGGGCGCGGCGGTGGCTGGAGCTGGTGCGCCGCACCCCGCCACCCGATCACGCTCCTGGACCCGGTCCCGAGCACGTCGCCCTCGTCGCGGCGCTGCGACAGCTCCCGGAGCCCCAGCGCCTGGCGATTGTGCTGCACCACCTGTGTGACCTCAGTGTGGAGCAGGTAGCCTCCGAGACCGGCGCACCGACCGGTACGGTCAAGGCCCGCCTGTCACGCGGCCGGGCCGCCCTCGCCAAGCTGCTCCCGGCGAACGGGGTCGGTGTGGTGGGCGGAAGTGGCGAGGAGAAGGAGGAAGACGGTGGCCGATGACCTGTCCTCCGCCCTGCGCGAGTTGGCCGACAGCGCCGCCGGCGCCAGCCCCGCGCCCACGACGGGCGCGGAGGTTCGACGACGGGCCGTCTCCCGGCGCCGTCGCCGGCGAGCCGCCCTCGCGGGAGGCACCGTTGCGATGGTGGCGGCCCTCGCGTTCGGCCTGACCACGGCCCTCGGCGGCCCGGAGTCCCACCGGCACCCCGCACCACCACCCGCCGCCTCCCTCACTGCGCCCACGGCCGATGCGGCCTCCCCTGCCGCGCCCACCGCCGGTGCGCCCTCGCCCTCCGCGCCGTCCCCCACCGCACCGACCCTCGCCGGGCCGACCCCCACCGCCCCCACCTCCGGTGCGGCATCCTCCACTCCACCTGCC